>JAHBYZ010000019.1 GCA_019635695.1 Rhizobiaceae bacterium | reverse complement strand
GGATGTTCGAGATGTGGAACTCGATGATCGGCCCGGGGAACATCTTGAGCGCATCGAGCACCGGAATGGAGCGGAAGGAGAGCCCCGCGGGATTGATGAGGATGCCGTCTCCGTGGTCGATCGCCTCGTGGATCCAGTCGACCAGCTGGTGCTCGGCATTGGTCTGGCGGAACTCCACGGGCCGGTCACCGGCTGCCTCGCGGCACCAGACCTCGATCTCGGCCAGCGTGGTGCTGCCGTAAATCTCCGGCTCGCGTCGGCCCAGCCGGTTCAGGTTCGGCCCGTTCAGCACGTAGATCGGCCTGGTCATCGCGATATTATCCCTGATAGCCGAGCAGGCGCGGCAGCCACAGCACCGTTTCCGGCACGAAAGTGATGAATGCCAGCGCGCCGATCATCGCAAACAGGAACGGCAGCACGTCGCGCACGATGTCGCGCAGCGGCACCTCGGCGATCCGCGTCATAATGAACAGCAGCAGTCCGTATGGCGGGGTTATGAGGCCGAGCATGATGTTGACCACGACGACCACGCCGAAATGCACCATGTCGATACCCAGCGCCTGCGCGGTCGGGATGAAGACCGGGATGATGACAAGCAGGATCGTCGTGCCTTCCAGCACGCAGCCGAGGATCAGAAGGATGACGTTGACGAGAATAAGGAAGCCGACCGGGGTCAGTTCCCAGCCGGTCAGGATCGCGGCCAGCGTGCGCGGGATGTTCTCGACGGTCACCACATAGTTGAACACCAGCGCGCCGGCGATCAGCATACCGATCGAAGCCGTGGTGCGGGCGCTGGCCAGCACTGATGTGTAGAAATCGCGCATACTGACAGAACGGTACAGCACAACCGAGATGACCAGCGCGTAGGCGGCCGCAATCGCCGCCGCCTCGGTAGGCGTGGTCGCGCCGGAATAGATGCCGCCCAGCAGCACCACCGGCATCATCAGCGTCGGAAAGGCGCGCCATGTGATGCCGGGCAGCTCGCGCAGCGGCACCGGCGCTTCCACGGGGAAGTTCTTCCGCCGCGCATCCACCGCGACGATGACCATCTGCGCCAGCGCCATAATGAGGCCGGGCACCATGCCGCCGAGGAACAGGTATCCGATCGAGGCATCCGACACGAGCGCGTAGAGCACCATGGGGATCGACGGCGGGATGATCGGGCCGATCACCGCGGTCGCGGCGGTAAGCGCCGCGGCGTAGCTCGCCGGGTACTTGTTGTCCGCCGTCATCATGTTCTGCATCATCTTGCCGGTGCCGGCGGCATCGGCGATGGCCGAGCCCGACATGCCCGCGAAGATGATCGATTGCAGAATATTGACCTGCGCCAGCCCGCCGCGGAAACGGCCCACGAACGCGTCGCAGAAGCGCAGCAGCCGTTCCGTCATGGAGCCGATGTTCATCAACTCCGCCGCGAGGATGAACAGCGGCACGGCGAGGATGATGTAGTTGGTATACATGCCGTTCAGGAACTGCTCGGCGGCCGTTCCCATGTCGAGCCCGGCCATGAACAGATAGAGGATCGAGCCCGCGATCATGGCATGGCCGATCGGCAGCCCGAGAAAGGCGAGCGCCGTGATGGCGACGAGCGAAACCGAGAACGGCGAGGCGAGGTTCATACGCCCGATCCCGCCTTGGTCGGGTCGAAGTCCAGCGGGGCCTTGCCCCACACCGCCTGCGCGGAGAGCCACAGGTAGCGCACGATGATGGCGATCACGAAGACGACGTAGATCGAGAACAGCCAGTCGAAGCGAATTTTCAGATAGGCCGTCTTCTGCACCTTCATGAACAGCACGTAGTCGAGCACGGCCGGAAACGACATCGCATACAGCAGCACCAGCGCGGCAGCGGTGATCAGGAACATGACGCGACGGGCACGCGCCGAAGCCGCCGCAAGGAACAGGTCGAAGCGGATTTCCTCGTCCTCACGGACCACGAAGGCGGCGCCGAACAGTACGATCCAGATCCACAGGACCACGCTGATCTCGTTGGTCCAACCGATCGGCAGGTTGAGCAGGTAGCGGAACACGATCTGCAGGATGAAGGCCGCGAACATGGCGACCAGCATCAGCGCCAGCGCGTTCTCCCCGCGCCTGTAGAGCCAGCCGCCGATAGTCCTGAGCCTCGGGTCCAAGGTGTGCCCTCTTTTGCGGTGCCGGTCCCCGCGCGGCGCACGGGGACCGGCGTCGATGCTAGAGCGCGTTGATCTTGTCGACCATGCCTGCCGGCCAGCTCTTGGCGAGTTCGGAAGCGAGATAGGCGCCCTGCACGTGCTTGCGGAAGGCGTCGCGGTCCGGTTCGTAGATCTTCAGGCCGGCAGCCTTGAACTTCTCGGCGAGTTCGCCTTCGCGTGCCAGATGCTTCTCGGTCGAGAAGGCGATCGCCGCATCGGCGGCCGCCTGCAGTTTTGCCTGCTGGTCGGCGGAAGCCGCATTCCAGGCGGTGCTGGAGATCGTCAGCAGGTCGAAACCGACCAGGTGGGAGGTCAGCACGATCTGCTTCATCACCTCGTAGAACTTCATGTTCTCGACGTTCGGCAGAGGGTTGTCCTGCCCGTCGATGGCGCCGGTCTGCAGGCCGGTATAGACCTCGGCATAGGCCATCGGGGTCGGGTTGGCGCCGAGCGCGGTGCCGAGGAACTGCCATGCCTCGCCGCCCGGCATGCGCAGCTTGACGCCCGCCATGTCGGCCGGAGTCTTGATCTCCTTCTCGATCTTAAGGCCCACCTGGCGCACGCCGAAATAGGTCGGGCCGAGCACCTTCACGCCGAGCTGGTCCTCGGTCATCTTCTTCATCTCCGCGCCGGCTTCGCTGGCGAAGAACTTGGTCACGTGCGCCGCGTCGCGGAACAGGTAGCCGGCGGTCAGGATCGACCAAGCCGGGATCTGGTTGGAGATGTCCTGCGGCGCGATGTTGCCCATCTCGAGATTGCCGCGCTGCAGCGCGACGAGCTCGGTGCCCTGCTTGAACAGGTTGCCGCCATAGTAGCCCTCGAAGGTGAAGTCGCTCGCCACGGCCTCGGCAAACATCTTCATCATCTCGGCGCGGATGTCCTGTTCGGAGAACACGGCCGAGAAGCGCAGCTTCGGCTTGTCCTGCGCAAAGGCGGGCACGGCGGTGGCTGCCGCGAGCGCGGCCGAGCCGGCCAGGAACTGGCGGCGGTTTGCGGTGAAGTTCATCGGGTTCCTCCCTGTTTCACGATCAAAAACCTGCTGATCCGGCCGCTTTCGCCGCCGGCATGGTGCCGGCCTGTGCCGGCACACCGTCGAAGGCGGCGAAGGCCGCCTTCATCCGATCCACGTCCGGCACGAGGCCGGTGAAATGCTCGAACGCCCGCACCGCCTGCCACACGGCCATGCCTTCGCCCGACAGGGTGCGGCAGCCGAGCTGCCGTGCCTGCCGCAGCAGCTCGGTCTCCAGCGGGAAATAGACGATGTCGGCGACCCACTGCGCGGACTTGAGCAGCCTTGTCGGCAGCGGCGTGCCGGGCAGCTTCGCCATGCCGACCGGCGTTGCGTTGACGATCCCGTCGGCATCCTGCACGGCATCGGCAAGATCCCGCCCGGCCTCCGCCCGACCCGCCCCGAACCGTGCAGCAAGCCGCGCCGCAAGCGCCTCGCCCCGCGCCGCCTCGACATCGTGAACGACCACGCACCCGGCGCCGAGGTCGAGCAGCGCATGGGCTACCGCAACGCCCGCACCGCCCGCGCCGAGCAGCAGCACCGTGTCGATCTTCGCCCCCGCCATGCCGCGCCTGAAACTCTCGCGGAATCCCCACATGTCGGTGTTGTGGCCGCGCCTGCGCCCGTCCTTCAGGATGACCGTGTTCACCGAGCCGAGGTCGCGCGCGGCGGGGGACAACTCGTCGAGCAGCGGCAGGATCTCCTGCTTGAAGGGGAAGGTGACGTTGAAGCCCGAAAAGCCGAAATGCTCGGCGAAGCGCAATATGTCGCCGAGTGCCGGCGGCGTGGTGCCCATGCGGTCGATGTCGAGCAGGCGATACACATAGGACAGCCCCTGCGCCCTGCCCTCGACCTCATGCATGAACGGCGTGCGCGAAAGCTGGATGCCGCGGCCGATGAGGCCGACGAGCACGGCGCGCGGGCCGGCGGCGGCACCGGCGGACCACACCGCTTCTGCGGTCACAGAGCCCAAGAATTCCTCCCGTTTCACCCGCCGCAATACGGTTCGGCCGGTGCAAGCTCCTCCCTCCGCGCGATGCCATCGCCGCGGCTAGCAAGCTCCTATTTGAACTATCTGGTTAATTCAGTCAATGACTTTGAACAGCCGAGCCAATTCGTGTAGAGCCGGCGCACGGGGAGCGGAGCCAAGAATCGGAAATGAGCGGGCCGGGCCTGCAAGGCGACAAGGCGGTGCGTGGCGGCTGGAAGCAGGATCCCGCCGGCGTCCAGGCCAACATCATCGCCGTGGCGATGGCGGAGTTCGCCATGAACGGCCTGTCGGGCGCGCGCATGGACGAGATCGCCGCCAAGACGCGCACGTCCAAGCGCATGATCTACTACTATTTCGGCGACAAGGACGGGCTCTACCGCCGCGTGCTGGAAGAGGCCTACCGCAAGGTGCGCGATGGCGAGCAGCGGCTCGACCTCGACCACCTGCCGCCCGTCGAAGCGCTGAAAAGGCTTGTCGAGTTCACTTTCGATCACCACAGCCGGCATCCCGAATTCATCCGCATGGTGATGATCGAGAACATCCATCACGGCGCCTACATGGAGCAGTCCGACGCCATCCGCGCGGTCAACGCCGGCGCCATCGAGAAGCTGGAGGACATCTGCAGGCGCGGCCGCGAAAGCGGGCTGTTCCGCCCGGTCGAAGCAGTAGAGCTGCACTGGCACATCAGTGCGCTGTCCTTCTTCAACGTCTCCAACCGCGCAACCTTTTCGGGTATCTTCGGCGACGCCCTGTTCACGCCCGCCGGGCAGCAGACGCTGATGCGCCACGTCGTCGAGATGATCCTGCGTTACGTTTGCACACCGCCTGCGCTCGAACGTCACGCCTGACCCGGCCGCCACTTGGCGGGACTGGCGAAGGCGTATATGCGGAATTCCGGGCGCGAGCGCATCTGCTCCGCCGCCTGCCTGGTGCCTCCCTTGAACAACGGCGTCGTCCTCGCCCTCATCGCCTACGCGGTCTATTCGTGCAGCGACGCCTCCATCAAGGCGCTGAGCGGCCAGCTTGGCGTGTTCACGATCGGCTTCTACATCTTCCTCTTTGCCGGCCTCGCGCTGCTGCCGATCCGCCCCAACGGCGAACGGTGGGTCAATGCCTGGCGCATGCGGCGTCCATGGGCGGTAAACGCGCGCGCCTGCACCGGCGTCATGTCGGGCGCGTTCAGCGTGCTCGCCTTCACCACCATCCCGTTCGCCGAAGCTTACGCTCTGATCTTCCTGTCGCCGTTCTTCGTGACGCTGATGTCGGTGATCGTGCTGAAGGAGCAGGTCGGCGTCTGGCGCTGGACCAGCCTTGTCGCCGGCTTCCTCGGCGTGCTGCTTGTGGTGCGCCCCGGTTTCAAGGAGCTGGAGGCCGGCCATTTCGCCGCCCTGGTCGTGGCCGTGCTCGCCGCCACATCGGTCATCCTCTCGCGCTCGCTTGCCGGAGAGGAACGCCACACTTCCATCATCGGCGCCGTGATCCTCTACGGCGTGACCTTCAACGGCATCGCCGCGACGGTGACCGGCGGATTGCCAATTCCGGCACCGTCGCACCTGGGATGGCTGGCACTGGCAGGCATGCTGTCGGCCGCGGGCCAGGTGTTCCTGCTGCGGGCCACGCAGCTCGCGCCGGCAAGCGTCATCGCGCCGACCAACTATTCGCAGATCGTGTGGGGCATAGCGCTCGGGGCAGCGTTCTTCGGCGAACATCCCGACTGGATCGCGATCGTCGGCCTTTTCGTCGTTGGCGCTTCTGGTCTTATCACCGTCGTGCGCGAGCGCATCCGCCGCGTCCGCGTCCAGCCGGCGCGCATCGACCGCGTCTAGTGCCGGTCGCTTACGTTTCCAGCGCTTTCCTGATCTCGGCGCCGTGCTCGTCCAGCGTCGGCGCCGCCGTGACGACGAGGTCCGGCTCGCCGTCGAAATTGAGCGGGTTGCGCACGGTCCGGAACAGGCCCATCTGCGGGTGCATAGCCGACACCTCGATCTTCAGGTGCCTGGCTTGCGGATCCTCCAATGCCTCGTTGCTGTCATAGGCAGGCGAATAGGGCACGCCTTCCAGTTCCAGCGCCGCGCACCATTGGTCGCGCGTCTTGCCCCGGAAGATCGGCCCCATCACCTCGATCAACGCATCCTGATTGTCGATACGGGCGAAACGATCCTTGAAGCGCGGATCGTCGAACAGGTCCGGCTTGCCGATCACCTTCGCGAGCCCTTCCCAGAACTTCGGCGGCGACGACATGTGCAGCGCGATCCATTTCCCGTCGCTGCATTCGAATGTGTACGACTGCGACACGCGCGGCCGGCTGAGCGGGTTCATCACCTCGCCCTCGCTGAACCAGTGCGTGAAGCTGTCCAGGTTGAAGTGACACATCGCCTCCAGCATCGAGATGTCGATGCGCCGGCCCCTGCCCGTCGCATGACGCTCGTTGAGCGCGGCGAGCACGCCGAAGGCAGCGTAGAAGCCGGTTACCGCATCCGCCAGAGCCGGACCGATGACCCGCGGCTTGTCCGGCGGCACGACCAGCCGCAGGAAGCCGCTCGCCGCCTGCGCCACCGTGTCGTAGGCCGGCCGGTCGCGGGCCGGACCCGATGTCCCGAAGCCGGAGATCGCCACGTAGATCAGCCGCGGATTGATCGCCTGCAGCTCCGTCTCGCCGGCACCCAGCTTCTCCGCCACTCCGGGCCGGAAATTCTGGATGAACACATCGGCATCCGCGATCAGCCTGTGGAAGACCTTGCGGTCCTCCGCCTGCGCCGTATCCAGCGCGATCGAACGCTTGTTGCGGTTGTAGGTCTGGTAGTGTGGCGAGTAGAGCCCGCCCTTGAAGGCGCGGAACGGGTCGCCCGTCTCCGGCTTCTCGACCTTGATGACATCGGCGCCGAGATCGCCCAGATGCATCGCCGCCGCCGGGCCCGTGATGAAGGTGCCCATCTCGACGACCTTCACACCTGCAAGCACCTTAGCCATGCTTGCCCCCCTTCCGCTCCGCGCCGGCGGGCAGCGGCCCGTCATATTCGATCGCCATGTCGGCATGGTTGGACATGATGAAGCCGATCGGCCGCACCGCCTCCTCGAAGAGATGCGCGACCAGGCTCGCCGTGCGCGCCAGCACCGGAAGGCCCATCATCGCGCCCAGCGGATATCCGACATCGAGCATGACGGCCGGAATCGCGCCCGACACGTTGATCGGCAGGTCGCGGCCCATCGCCTCGCGCGACACCTTGGCCATGGCCCGCAGCATGGCGACATGGTCGCCCGAAACGCCCTTCTCGTCGGCGAGCGCAATCAGCACGTCGGCGCGGGGATCGCCGGCCGAATGCTGCGGATGGCCGATGCCCGGCGCCTTCTGCCGCCTGGCCTTGAGCTCGGACAGCCCCTCGAAGGCCACATCCTCGAAACTCTTGCCTGAAGCCCTTGCCTTTTCCAGCAGTCCGGCGATGTACCGGCCGGATGTTTCCGAGCTGCCCGCAACCACCGACCCCATGCCGAGTATGCCGGCCGCGATAGCGCCCTGCACCGCCTCCGGAGCCGCCGCAAGCGTCATGCGCGCTGCCTGTACGGACGGCACCAGCCCATGCTCCGCAATCGCGACCATCACCGCGTCGGTGAAGAAGCGCTGGACATCGGTCGGCATTTTTCCCGTGACGAGGAAGAAGAAATAGTCGGTGAAACCGATCTTGCCGATGAGCTCGCCGCACAGATCCTTGCCGCGCACGGTGATCGTCTCGGCATCCGAGGTCGCAATCGACGTGAAATTGCTGTCCTGCTTGCCGATCCGCATCGTCTCGCTCCCCTCCACCGGCACTCGCTCGTCACGCCCGTTGCATAGCCGATTTCGGCGGAAACCTCACCATGACGCGTCAGAACACTGTCCCGTCGAACAGTTTTCGCGCGGTGCGCAGGATCGCCGACGAGACGATCTCGCCGCCGCGCATCTCCACCACGACGGATGTCTCGCCCTCGGGATGCCCGACCGCGATGGTCTTGCGCTCGCCCGGCGCCAGCGTCGCTATCCTGTTGGCCGGCGAGCCCTCCAGCATCGCCGCGGTTGCCACGCTGACGGCACCGAACACGCCGATGGTCTTGTGCACCCGGTGCGGGATGAAGGTGCGCGTGTCGAGCGCCCACCCGTCCTTCGACGCCGCCACCAGCGACATCTTCGGCACCGGCTTGTCCTTCACGTCGCCGAGCTTCATCAGCGGCCCGGCCTTGAGCCGGATCGCCTCGACCTTCGCCCGCACCGCCTCGTTCTTCTCCAGCTCCTCAGGTGCCTCCCTACCCGTCGCGCCCACCGCTTCGGCCGCCAGCACGACCACCGGCATGCCGTTGTCGATCATGGTGACCTCGACGCCGTCGATGACATCGACCACGTTGCCGGTCGGCAGCAGTGCGCCGCAGGTCGAGCCGGCGACGTTGGCGAACTCCAGCGGCACCGGCGAGGCCGTGCCCGGCACGCCGCTGATGACCGCATCGCCCTCATAGGTCGGCCTTCCGCCAGGAGTGCGAACGGTGGCCGTCGCCACCTCCTTGGTATTCTCCATGTAGATGGTCACCGGCGTCTCGCCGTCGCGGCCGTGGACAAGACCCCGCTCGATGGCGAACGGCCCGACACCGGCCAGAATATTGCCGCAAGGCTGCGCGTCCGACACGATGGCGCGGTCGACGAACACCTGAAGGAACAGATAGTCCACATCGACGCCGGGGCGGTCGGACTTCCGCACCACGGCGACCTTGGAGGTCAGCGGGTCGGCGCCGCCCATGCCGTCGATCTGGCGCGGATCGGGCGAGCCCATGACGCGCAGCAGCAGCGCATCGCGCGCGGCGACATCGCCCGGCAGGTCTTCAGCGAGGAAATAGCCGCCCTTCGACGTTCCTCCGCGCATCCACATGCAGCGCACGCCGTCCGACATGGCCTGACCCTCAGCGAACTGATGAACGCGCGCGTTGTGACACGCCCGGCGCGCCTTTCAAAGTGCTGCTTGACCTAGAACTTCCCCACCACGTTCAGGAACACGCCCTGGTCGTCATAAGTCAGGTCGGTGAGGTCGTCGGAAAAGCTGGCGAAGTTGTAGCCGGCGCCGACCTTCATGTGCTCGCCGAGATGATGATAGAGCCCGACCAGCGCGCCGTAGCGCGCCGTCCTGGTCTCATTGGTGCGCAGCATGCGCGCGTCGAGCAGCACGTCCCATTTCTTCAGCACGTTCACGTCGGCACGTATCACTGCCAGTTGCGCACCCGACGGCACGAAGTCGCCGCTTTGCCGTGTCGCCGACACCTCGCCCAGCCGCAGGCCGTATTTGCCGCCCACCGTCAGCCACTTGGTAAGCGCATAGCCGACATCGGCCGACAGCACGTGGCTGCGCTGCGCCGGCCCGAGCGCGCTGCCGTTGGCCGTCACCTGCTGTGGCCCGGGCAGGTCGTAGAGGAACTGGTACTTCGCCAGAGCTGTCAGCCGGTCGTGCGCCACCGGCCTGTAGGCGAATCCAAGATCGGCCGCGACATAGTCGCCGTCGAGCAGCGCCGACTGGTCGGAGTTCGAGATCACCGCATTGGCGCCGGCAATGAGCCGCCAGTCGTCGGAAAGGCGCGTCGAGACGCCGCCCGAAGCGAGCCACGAGCGGCGGTTGCGCGTGCCGTACTCGCTGTTCTCCAGCCGCATCTCGCCCTTGAGATGCGCCGACACCCGCTCGCCGTCCTTGAAGCCGCCCGACAGCGACACCGCCTTGCGCTGGAAATCGCTGGCGTTGGGGTCCTGCACGTCACCGGCCTCGAAGGCGGCGCCGACCGTCCAGCGACTGTCGGGCGTATAGGTGACGCCGTAGGCGGAAGTGAGCGCCCGCCGCCGGCCGAACATGTCGTAATTGTTCTCGGCGAAGGCCGTCACGAGGTCGTTGTATCGACGCCGGGCGCCCACCGTGATGCCGCCGAGATCGGCGCCGTCGAGCGAATAACCGCTGCGCAGCGCGTCCGGGTCGAGACGATAGCCGACATAGTAGCGGTCGTCTGCCGTAGGTTCGTAGGTGACCGCCGCCAGTGCGCCAAGCCCGCTGGTGCCGGTGGAGATCTCCGCGTCCACGCCGACCTTTTGGGTCAGCTTGCGCGAACCGCCGACGCCGATGCGGTCGTTGCGGTCGATGCCGCGCCAGCGCGCTGCGGTGAGCTGCCCGAAGGCGTAGAGCTTCGTGTCCTCGTCAGGCTGCCAGGTCAGGCGTGCGCCGGTGTCGAGCCGAGCGCCGGTGCGGCCGGCAGGGCCGCCCGGCGTGGCGAGATCGCTGTAGGTCAGCCCGAAGGCCAGCCGCCAAGCCCGCGCGATCCGCCGCTCAGCTTCCAGCGCGACCTTGTTGTCGCGCCGCCCGGTCGTGTCGCCGTAGTGCTCCAGCCCGGCGCGCAGCTCCGTGTTGCCGAGCGTCACGGAACCCGTTGCGCCGGCGCTGCGCTGGTCGGCCGCGACGGTGCGCTCGAAACTGGCGAAGCCGGCCTTCTTCTCCTCGTACCAGACGCCGAGCCGGCCGTTCGCGCTCGCGCCCAGATCCTTGAGGTCGAGTTCGCCGCGCAGGCTCCATGCCTGTCCCGCGCGGGCCGCCGGCCCGGCCAGTTGCTCGACATTGGTAAGCCCGCCATCGGTGGACAGGGTGCGGCCGAAACCGGGGCCGGAGGACGTCGCGAACTCGGCGTCGACATAGGTGCCTTCCGTCGCCCTCAGCCTGAGATTCACGCCCGCCATGGTGTGATTGGCGACGCCCGCATTCTCGCTCATGCCGGTGGCGCCGACGCGAACATGCTCGCCCAGCCAGCCGCCCGCCTCCGCGCCGAACGAATAGCTCCCCGTCGCACCCGCGGCCGGCGTGTATTCGTAGTTGACGACGAGGTCGACGCGGCGATCGCCCAGCGCCCCGTCGCGCACCAGCGCGCCATCCGACGCCGTCGACGACAGCGGTTGTCTCAGGATGACGATGCCCTGCAGGTGATTGATGTCGTAGTCCTCGCCGGGCACAAGCCGCTTGCGCGTAAGCACGCGGCCCGAGACCGGGTCGGAGGTCACCACCGTTACCGTCTCGGTGCCGCGCGAGATGTCCTGCCGCGACAGGAAGTAGGCCGACCCGCCGGTCCCCGACAGCACGTCGCGCTGCGGCAGCGTGCCCGGCAGCGCTGCGTAGGCGGTCGCCTCGAACTTTCGCTCGCCGAAGGAGGTCGCCTGCTCCGTGCGGTAGACACCCTGGGCGCCGTAAAGACCGCGGTCGTTGCGCAGGAGGTCGGTATCGGTAATGCCGGCGCGGTACTTGCCCCACATCACATGGCTGTCGCCGCGCTCCAGCCGCACGTAGAACTTTCCCGCGGTCGGCGCACCGTCGACGGCCGTCGAATCGTCACCGTAGACCGGGTAGTAGGAGTCCGGGTCGATGCGCGCGAGCACGCTCCTGGGATCCTTGCCGGCCATTCCCGTGAATAGTTCGCCGAGCTTGCCCTCGCCGGTGTCGGCGGCGGCCGTCAGCAGCGTCTTTCCCTTGATCTTGCCCTTCAGGTAGAAGGCCAGCCGGCCCTTGGCATAGACACCGTCATATTCGCCCGGATCAGTCGCAACCATGCGCCCCGAGCCAAACTTCTTGCCGACGGTCAGATCGGCCAGCGCGACATAGAACCACTCGCTGTCGGGGATGTTCACCTCGCGGCTGAAGTCCAGCCCGTGCTTCGAACCGTCCGAAACCTGCACGTCGACACGGTGGTCACCAGGTGGCAGGATGCGCTGCACCACGAAGCTGCCTTTCGCGTCGACCGGCACGGCCTCGCCGAGCGCATGGACCGTTTCCCCCGCCGCCACGCCCGTGCCGTGCACGGTCACCGCGCCGCCGAAAACGGGGATGTTACGCACCGCCGTGCGGTCCTCGCCCACGCCCGCCGCCGCCACAGGCTCCGCAGGCAGATGGTCCGGCAGGTCGCGCGCGGTGCGCGACAGCGACAGCGGCGTGGTCTCGTCGAACCGTCCTTTCGCATCGGCGACGCGCAGCACGTAGGCATAGTCCGCCGGTCCGTCGGCCGGCATGATCCATTGCGCATGGCCGGCTGCATTCACCGGCAGCACGCCCACGGGCCGCGCCGAGGCGCGGCGGCCGGCCTCGTAGACCAGAACTTCGGCGCGCGCGATCCAGGCCGGATAGTTCAGGCTGGCAAGGAAATCGACCGTCTCGCCAGCGCGATAGGCACGACGAAGGTCGACCGTCGACACGTTGAGCATCGGCCGCACGTCCAGCCCGTCGAAGCGAACCTGGATGTCCGCCTGCGGCAGGCCGGTATTCATCACCGGGCCGCTGCCGGCGATACGTTCGCCGTCGACGCTGATGGAAAAACCGGAATCGTCCGCACGCGCGCCCATCGGCGCGAGCGACACACCGGCCGAAAGCAGCGCCGCGGTGGCGCAAAGGACGAAGGATGGCGGCCTCATCGCCCGCCCCCGACCACGCGGATGTCGAAAGGCAGCGCCTTGCGGCCGTCGCGCCAGACCTTTGCCAGCATACGCCGTACCGCCTCGACGCGCGCAAGGCGAAGCGCGGCCGGCTCCTCGCCGGCGCGATAGACAATGGTCAGCACTGCCGCTTTCTTGTCGGTCAGCCCTGCGAGCTGGCCGATGCCGGCGGCAAGCTCGCGTCCCGGCTCGGCCGAGCCTCCGCGGAAGGCGCGGCCGGTGATCTCGACATCGACGATGCGCCCGGCGGCCGCGCCGAAATTCACGACCGTCGCCTTGCCGGCGGTCAGCCGCACCACGCGCGGGTTCTCGGTGGTGACGCCGAAACCCTGCGGCAGCGTGCGCGGGTCGAGCTTGAGGATGAAGTTCGAGCCGATCGCCTGATCGGGCAGCGCCGCACAGGGCACCGAGAAGCGGCCGTGGCGGTCGGTGGTGATGAGCACGCCGTTGACCGTGACGACGCGCACCGCCGGCAGGCCCTTCTCGCCGGCATCCTGCCGTCCGTCGCGGTTGCGGTCGTCGAACACCTTCCCGGTCACGTCGGCGCAGTCGAAGACGTGCTCTGCGACCACACGTACTGCAGCACGTGCTATCGCCGTCAGCACCTCGCCCGTGGCGGGATTGCGCATCCACGCCTCGTTGACCAGCTCGCCCGGCACCACGTCGGCGCCGATGCGCGCCGACAGCCTGATCTCGACGCTGCCGCGCGCGGGCAGACGCAGCCCGGCGAAGGTCAGCGTGCGCCCGGAGACGGAAGGCGCGGCGGCGGCGCCGTCGACGCGCGCGCTGTCGGGCACATAGGCGAAGCCCGGCGGCAGCCGGTCCACCACGTCGAGCGGTCCGGCCGCGGTCGCGTTGTCGTTGGCCGCCACGATCACGTAGGAGACCACCTCGTCGCGGCGCGCCACCGCCACGCCGGCGCGCTTGGTCACCGAAAGGCCGCTCGCCGGGACCGACGGCAGCGGGTCGAGCGGGATGTGGTTGTTGACGACGTTCGGGTCGCCCGGCTGCAGCAGGAAGGCGAGGTAGTAGGGCGTCGGCGCGCCGCCGGCCGGCGCATTGACGTCGGCCGAGAGCTGGCAGGCGCCGCCGGCCACCGCGTCGACCGGGCAGGTGGTAGCATCCAGCGCGCCAGGCTGCGGCGGCGCAATCCGCGACAGCGCCGGTTCCATGCCGGACGGATACGCCGCGATGGACAGCCGGTATTCGGTCTCGGCGGCGGGGCACAGCGCATGTGCGCCTGGGATCAGGTCGAACCGGTAGCGGCCGTCTGCCGCCGTCGTCTGGCGCTGCTGCCCAACCAGCACGCAGGCGTCGGGCAGCGCCTGCCCGCCGGCCGTCTGCATCTCGATCGTCGCACCAGCCAGCGGCGCGCCCGTCACGACGTTGTAGACCACGCCGCTGGGGTCGATCGGCTGGTTCTGGTGTTCCAGCACGCCGTCTACGGCGAAGGTCAGGTTGGCGATGCGACCGACCGCGACCTGGGTCGCGGGATCGATGAACACGACCTCGTAGCCGGCGCCGGGCGCGAAGTCGTACAGGCTGTAGTCGCCCTGCGCGTCGCTGGTCGTGTCGCGCACGATGGCGCCGGACCGCCGCAGTTCGACCCTGTAGCCAGCCAGCCGCTGCTCCGATCCGTCGAGCACGCCGTTGCCGTTGGCATCGAAGAACACGGTGCCGGAGATGGCTGGCACCGTCTTGCGCACTTCGACCTTCACCGTGGCCGTGTCGCAATTGGCCGGGTTGAGGATTTCGCAGATGCGGTAGTCGAACTGGTAGGTGCCGCTGGCGGTGCCCTGTGCGATGTCGAGTGCGCCCTGCATCGTCAGCGCGAAGCCGCCCGGCAGCGCGCCGGCGGCGGAGACGTTCACGTTGCCCACCGTCGCCTGTCCGCCCCCCAGCCTGTCGTTGCCGAGCACGTTGAGAACGCCTGCCACCGCATGGGCGCTGTCGACCGGCCCGGACGCGATGTCGTCGACGGCGACGATGCCGGCCGCGCCGACGACGACCGTCACATCAGCCTCGTCGCAATTGGCCGGGCTGAGCTTCTCGCAGATGCGGTAGCGCAGCGAATAGCCGCCGGCCGGCGTCGCGGCCGCCACCGACACCACGCCCGTGGCCGTGTCCAGCACGATGCCGGCGTGGCCGGCGGGTGTCACGACGGTCAGATTCAGGTCGGCGATGGCCGCGGCAGCGCCGTTCAGCGTGTCGTTGGAGAGCACGTTGACGAGGTTGGGTTCTCCGGCAAGTCCGGTCACCGCCGCTGGCGCATCGTCAGCCGCGTCGATGGGCGCGGAGGTCAGTCCGGAAACAGTTGCGTCGTCGTTATCGGTGCCCGCGCCCGGCGTGCCGACGCCGTTACCGTCGCCCGCCAGCATGCTGTCCGACAGGTCGGACACCGGCGTGCCGGCGGCGGTCTCGCCGGCGGCAGTCGCCTGGTTCTGCACAGAGCCGGTCACCAGGTCGGCGGCCACCAGCGTGTAGGTCGCCGTGAACACCCACGTCTCGCCGGGATCGAGAAGATTATTGGAATTGGTGTCGCCGGACTGCCGCGCAGGCGCCGGCGTGACACCGGCGCCCGCAAAACCGGTCTCGGTGACCGTGACGCTCTCGATCGGCACGCCGCCGAACCCCGACACCTGATAGGTGTAGGAGATCGTTTCGCCCACCTGCCCGTGGCCGTCGGCGACAACATTGTCGTTGAGTACGGCTGACTTGACGATGCCGATAGCGGGGTAATCGAGCGACACGGTCGCCGCATTCGACGTTGAGCCGAGCGCGTTGTCGAACGTGTAGCTGATCGGCGTAACCGAGCCGACGAAGCCGGCCTGCGGCGTGAAGGTCAGCTCGCCGTTCGCCTCGTCGTAGTTCCACGTGCCCTGTCCCGGCACCGCAAACTGGTAGACGTCGCCACCGCTGTCGGTGAGCACACCCGTGGCGCCACCGGGCGCCGACAGGTTGACCGACAGGCGCGCCCACTCGCTCGCCGTACCCTGATGATTGTTGGTGGACGCGCTGTCGTTGGCGAGAATTTCGACGACGATCGGGTCGTCCAGCTCGCCTTCGCCGATGTCGGCAACCGCCACCGGCGCCTTCAGGTCGGCGCACTGGAAGTCGATCGTGTTGAACTCGTCGTATGACGGGTTGTCGAGGCGGATGAAGTAGTTGTTGTCGGCTGTGCGGCCGAACGTGAAGCTGCTGGTCGATGGATAGCGTATCTCGACGCCGGAGCGCGGTTCGCTGTTGTAGTTCTGGTCGCCGATGACGCTGAAAATCTCCGGCACGCCGGCCACCGTCCCGAAAGCACGGCCGGTGGTGGCCGCCTGGTCGATGCGCACCCAGTCGACCGAGCTGTCGCAGGCCGGGATGAAGGCGCGCTCGTTGTTGGGGCCATCGATGTCGTTGAGCTGGACATGGACGTCGGCCGCGACGGGCACGCCGCCGCTGTTGCTGTTGATGTCGTATGTACCGGCCCGGAATATCCGCCACTGGACCCAGATGTTGTCCTGCCCCACCGAAGTGACGGACGGGCGGTTGCCGCTGGCAGTGAAATTGTGATCGGCCGTTGCGGTGATGAGCGTGGCGACGATGTCGACGGTCTGCATGCCGACCGTACCGGCATTGGTCCAGATCGCCCGCTTGCCGAGCCCGGCGCCCACCTGGGCTGGCGCACCGACATTGGCGATGACCAGCGGGTCGGCCGCCGCGACGAACGGCGTGAACAGCAGCGGCAGCGCAAAAAGCGCGCGACGGCGGCCCCGACCGCGCGCGGCTGTTGCCTCGCCCCAATTGCCCAAGCCCACCGGCTACGCCCCCGCGCACCCGTCGCGCGGATGCGCGAGCGGAACCATTTGCTTTACTGGATTGCGATCGGCGGTTGCCGTAAGCCGCGGAAGGAACTGGCACACACGCCGGCACGATGCGGCGCATGCCCTGTTATCGGGAGCTTGTGCTTAATGAGCAGTTAAGCGAAGTTCCGCGCCGCGCCGGGAAGCTGGTTCTGGGAGGTTGGCATGCACGTTCTGGTGACCGGGGCCGGCGGCATGATCGGTCGCAAACTCGCCGAACGGCTCGCCGCAAGCGGCGTGATCGGATCGCGCCGCATCGCGCGCCTGACCTTGGCCGACCTCGCTGCTCCCGGCGCGCCCGCCGCCGCGTTTGACGTCGCTAGCGTCGCGGTCGATATCTCGTCGCCGCGGGCCGCGACCGAGCTCGTTGCCGGCGCGCCGGATGTGATCTTCCACCTCGCGGCGATCGTTTCCGGCGAGGCCGAGGCCGATTTCGACAAGGGTTACCGCGTCAACCTCGACGGCACGCGCCTGCTCTTCGAGGCCATCCGCGCGCGCGGCAACGCGCCCCGCGTCGTGTTCGCCTCTTCCATCGCCGTCTTCGGCGGCCCCTATCCGGAGCAGATCGACGACGACTTCCCGCTCGCGCCGCTGACCAGCTACGGCACGCAGAAGGCAATGGGCGAGTTGCTGCTGGCCGATTTCGGCCGCAAAGGCTTCTTCGACGGCATCGGCATCCGCCTGCCGACGATCTGCGTGCGGCCCGGCGCGCCCAACAAGGCCGCGTCCGGCTTCTTCTCCAACATCCTGCGCGAGCCGCTGGTCGGCCAGGAAGCGATCCTGCCGGTGCCCGACGATGTGCGCCACTGGTTTGCCAGCCCGCGCGCGGCAGTCGGCTTCCTGTTGCACGCCGCCACGCTCGACACGGGCCTCCTCGGCCAGCGTCGCAGCCTGAACATGCCTGGCGTTTCCGCGACCATCGGCGAGGAGATCGAGGCGCTGCGGGCGGTGGCCGGCGACGAGGCGGTGCGCCTGATCCGCCGCCAGCCGGACGAGACGATCATGCGGATCGTCGAAGGCTGGCCCCGCAACTTTGCGCCGCAGCGTGCCCTTGCCCTCGGCTTTAGCGCCGACCGCTCCTTCCACGATATCGTGCTCGCCCATGTCGAGGACGAGCTCGGCGGCCGCGTCGGCGGCTGACAGGATGCCTCGCTTCTCGGCCAATCTCGGCTTCCTGTGGGCGGACCTGGCGCTGCCGGAACGGTTGGAACGCGCCGCCGCCGCCGGCTTCCGTGCCGTCGAGATGCACTGGCCCTACGACACGCCGGCGGCGGACGTCCGCGTCGACTGTGCCCGCCTCGGACTGACGCTGCTCGGGGTCAACACGCCCCCAGGTCGCGACGGCGAATTCGGATTGGCCGCAGTGCCGGGCCGGGAGCCGGAATTCCGGGGCGGTTTCGACACTGCGCTCGCCTGGTGCAATGGCAGCGGCGCGACCATGCTGCACGTGATGGCGGGTCTGAACAGGCCAGGTCGCGAGGCAGACGCACGCCGCACGCTGCTGGCGAATCTCGACCGCGCCGCCGAACGCGCCGCGCAGGCTGGCATCACGCTGCTGCTGGAGGCGATCAACCGCTTCGACCGCCCACACTATTTCTACCACGGCGTGGACGAGGTCGCGGCCGTGATCGCCGATCTCGGTCGGCCGAACATGCGCATGATGTTCGACTGCTACCATGTCGGGATTGGGGAGGGCGACGTGATCCGCCGCTTTGAGCGGCACCTGCCGTTGATCGGCCATGTGCAGATCGCCGCGGTGCCGTCGCGCGCCGAGCCCGACGAGGGCGAGATCGCCTATGACCGCGTTCTGGCGGCCATCGACGCGGCAGGCTATGCTGGCTGGATCGGCTGCGAATATCGTCCGCGCACGACGGTCGAGGCCGGCCTCGGCTGGATGCGCAGCTACTCGCCCCGGCGGTAGCGGTCTACTCGCCCGCCTCATAGACGCGCCACACCTTGTTACCGGTGTCGTCGGCCACCAGCAGCGCCCCGTCCAACGAAAACGCCACGCCGACGGGGCGCCCGAGCGCCTTGTCTTCGGCGCTGATGAAACCGGTCAAGACATCGCGCGGCTCGCCGGCCGGCTTGCCGTCGGCGAACGGCACGAAGACAACCTTGTAGCCGCTGCGCGGCCGCCGGTTCCACGAACCGTGCTGGCCGATATAGGCGCCGTTGCCGAAATCCGCGCCGACACCCTCGGTGCTGAACGTCAGGCCGAGCGAGGCGGTATGCGCGCCGAGCGCATAGTCCGGCACGATGGCCTGTTCCACCAGGTCCGGCCGCTGCGGCTGGACGCGCTCGTCCACGTGCTGGCCGAAATAGGAATAGGGCCAGCCGTAGAAACCGTCGTCGCGCACCGACGTCATGTAGTCCGGCACCAGATCGGAGCCGATCTCGTCTCGCTCGTTGACGGCGACCCACAGCGCGCCGTTCTCCGGGTTCCAGGCGAGCCCGTTGGGATTGCGAAGACCGGACGCGAAGATGCGCACCTGCCGCGTGGCGAGGTCGATCTCCAGCACCGCCGCGCGGCTCTCCTCCGTCTCCATGCCGTTCTCGCCGACATTGCTGTTGGAGCCGACGGTCGCGTAGAGCTTGGCGCCGTCCCACGAGGCGATCAGATCCTTCGTCCAGTGGTGGTTGATCGGGCCGGCGGGCAGGTCGACGATCTTCTCTGCCGGTCCGGTTGCCGCCGTCGCGCCCTCTGCATAGGCGAAGGCCACCACCGCGTCGGTATTGGCGACGTAGAAGCGGTCGCCGACCAGCGCCATGCCGAACGGTGAATGCAGCCCGTCCGCGAAGACGGAGCGAAATTCCGCGACACCGTCACCGTCAGCGTCGCGCAGCAGGGTGATGCGATCCGCGCTCGTGGCGCCCGCGCCGGCTCGCGCCATCACCATGCTCTCCACCCAGTCGCGCCATCCGCCGCCGATCTTGGGCGGCCGGTTCGACTCGGCTACCAGCACATCGCCATTGGGCAGCACATGCAGCCACCGCGGATGATCCAGCCCGCCGGCGAATTCCTGCACTGCAAGGCCTTGCGCCGCCTGTGGCGTGACACCTTCCGGCCATGGGCTGGCGGCGGCGTAATTCAGCGTCGGCAAGGGCGTTGCGTTTGGCGGCGGCAACACCGGGTCGGGACCGAAACCAGCCTCCGCCGGAACCGTGGCCTCCTCGTAGGAAAGCCACATCGCTGCACCTGCCGCCGCCACTGCGATCACCAGAACACCAAGCAACCCGAACAAGAAACGCTTCAATTGCCACCTCCCGCGCCATCGGCTCGCTCCGCTGGCATACACGATCGCATCGGCCGACAGTTCCACATATCGCTTCTGACGCCTATGTGTAGTGCGAACGGAGACGATGCGGCCCGTTGCTGCGATTGATGCGGCGACGCCGCGCGACACGCAGGACCGGGGCATGACAACGCACACCCACAATCACGGAAGTAATGCCGCCGAGCCTCCGGTGGTGCGCGATCCGGTCTGCGGCATGACCGTGGACCCGAACGCCGGCAAGCCGACCGCGGAATATGAAGGCCGCATCTTCCACTTCTGCGCCGAGGGCTGCCGCAAGAAATTCGAAGCCGCGCCGGCCGACTATCTCACGGCGAAGGATCCGGTTTGCGGCATGAAGGTCGACCGCGCCTCCGCCCGCCACTATCTGAAGCACGAGGGCCGGCGCCACTATTTCTGCTCGGCCGGTTGCAAGCAGAAATTCGAGACGGAGCCCGGCCGCTATCTGGCCGACAGTCCCGCGCCGGTTGCGCCGCCCGCTCCGAAGGGCACGATCTACACCTGCCCCATGCACCCCGAGATCAGGCAGGACCATCCCGGCGACTGCCCCAAATGCGGCATGGCGCTGGAGCCGGCAGGCATTCCCGGCGACGACGGTCCGAACCCCGAGCTGATCGACTTCACCCGACGCCTGTGGGTGAGTGCGGCACTGGCACTGCCGGTGCTGGTGCTTGCCATGGCGCCAATGCTCGGCCTGCCGCTGCGCGTGTGGATCGGCGAGGAACTTTCGACCTGGCTAGAGCTGATCCTGGCTACTCCAGTCGTGCTGTGGGCGGCCATCCCGTTCTTCCGGCGCGGCTGGGCCTCGATCGTCAACCGCAGCCCCAACATGTGGACGCTGATCGCCATCGGCGTCGGCGCCGCCTACGGCTTCAGCGTCTTCGCCGTGCTGTTCCCCGACCTACTGCCGCATGGCATAGGCGGCCATGCCGGCCCACCGGTTTATTTCGAGGCGGCTGCCGTCATCGTCGCGCTGATCTTCGTCGGCCAGGTGCTGGAACTGCGGGCCCGCGAGCGCACCGGCTCGGCCATCCGCGCCCTGCTCGACCTGTCGCCCAAGACCGCGCGCCGTATCGCGCCCGACGGCAGCGAGGCAGATGTGCCGGTCGAGCACGTCGCCGCCGGCGACCGGCTGCGCGTGCGGCCGGGCGAGCGCGTGCCCGTCGACGGCATCGTCGTCTCCGGCAGTTCCTCCGTCGACGAATCCATGCTCACCGGCGAACCCATGCCGGTCGACAAGGCCGAGGGTGATCGCGTGACCGGCGGCACGCTGAACCGCAGCGGCGCGCTGGTCATGCAGGCCGAACAGGTCGGCGCCGACACAATGCTGTCTCGGATCGTCAACATGGTCGCCGACGCCCAGCGCTCTCGCGCGCCCGTTCAGGCGCTGGCCGACCGCGTCTCGGCGTGGTTCGTGCCCGCGGTGGTCATCGTCGCCGTGCTCGCCTTCGTGGTCTGGCTCGGCGTCGGCCCCGAGCCGGCCTTCGCCTACGCGCTGGTGGCGGCCGTATCGGTGCTCATCATCGCCTGCCCCTGCGCGCTCGGGCTCGCCACGCCGATGTCGATCATGGTCGCGACTGGCCGCGGCGCGCATGCCGGCGTGCTGGTGCGCGACGCCGAGGCGCTGGAGCGGATGGCCTCGGTCGACACGATCGTGCTCGACAAGACTGGCACCCTGACCGAGGGCAAGCCCCGGCTGGTCGCGGTCGAGCCCGCCGAGGGCCAGCCGGAAAACGACGCCCTTGCGCTCGCCGCCGCGCTCGAAGCCGGCTCCGAGCACCCGCTTGCCGAAGCGATCGTGCATGCCGCCCGCGACCGCGGCCTCAAGGTCGCCGACGCGACCGGCTTCGAGGCCCTGAACGGCCTCGGCGTCACCGGCAAGGTGAACGGCAGCGTGGTCGCTCTCGGCAACGCCATGCTGATGAAGCAGGTGGGGGCAGACATTGGCACGCTGACGGAACGGGCGGCCGCGCTGCGCAACGACGGCGCAACCGTGATCCATCTCGCCGTCGGCGGCCGACCGGCCGCGCTGCTGGTGATCGCAGACACGCTGCGCGAAGGCGCGAAGGCGGCCGTGGACCGCCTGCACGCCGACGGCGTGCGCCTCGTCATGGCCACCGGCGACGACGAGCGCACCGCGCAGGCCGTGGCGCGCCAGCTCGGCCTCGACGAGGTGCACGGCGGCATGCTGCCGGAGCAGAAGAAGCTGCTGGTCGAGCGCCTGCGCGCCGAGGGCCGCGTCGTCGCCATGGCCGGCGACGGCATCAACGACGCACCGGCGCTCGCCGCCGCCGATGTCGGCGTCGCCATGGGCACCGGCGCCGACGTGGCGCTGGAGGCCGCCGGCATGACGCTGATGAAGGGCGATATCGCAGCGCTCGTGCGGGCGCGCACGCTGGCCCGCGCCACCATGTCCAACATCCGCCAGAACCTGCTGTTCGCCTTCGGCTACAACGCCATCGGCGTGCCGATCGCGGCCGGCGTGCTCTACCCGGTATTCGGCATGCTGCTTTCGCCAATGCTCGCGGCGGCGGCAATGAGCCTGTCGTCGGTGTCGGTAATCGGCAACGCCCTCAGGCTGAGCGGCACGCGGCTGTGACGCTGCGAACGCCTCTTCGGCAACACGGATTCTTGACCGGGGAGTCGCACGACTCTATCTCTTGATTCGTCGGCGGCGAATCATCGGTCCTGCAGCCGGCGGGCGGCCAATCGCTGTCGCCACAAAAGTATCAGTACAGCGTCGAGAGGTTTCGGCCCGGGCAAAACGCCCGGACAAGAGGGGATTCGTCGCGCGCTATGAACAGTCTGGCCCGCATCGGCCGCGAGAGCGGTGAGCTGGACATGCCGCGGGACCGTGCCGGGCTGGTCCCTTACCTTGCGCGGCTTTCCCGCGACGTCGGTGCCGACTTCTACATGCTGATCGACCTCGCCTGCGAGGACGGCGACGCGGCAATCATCGCGTGCAACTGGATATTCGACGCAGTCCGCGCGACCGGCGCCACCTTGATGCGCCGGCTGGCGGAGAGCCCACAGGCGACTGCCCTCGGCCAGGCGCCACGGATGTGGCAGCCGGCCCGCGACGCGGGCGAGAAGGGCTCGGTCGGCCCGCTGAACGCGGCTCGCCTCGATGCTGCCGGCCATGCCGAGCTTTCCTGCGCCCGAATCCGAACCGGCCGCGCGGTTCACGCCGTCATCTTCTCCGCGGCTGAACCAGGCGCCATCGATCCGACCCGCCTGCCCGCGGCGCTGCTCTCGCTCTCCTATGCGCTGTCAGCGCTTAACTCAGACGCGCCCGCAACACCTTCGCCGGTTTCCGAGCGCGAGCGCGAATGTCTGCGCTGGGTCTCGGAAGGAAAGACCGCCGAGGAGATCGCGACCATCGTCGGCGTCACCGCCAACACGGTCAACAGCTACGTCAATCTGGCGATCCGCAAGCTCTCTGCGCGCAATCGCGCGATGGCCATCGCAACGGCAATCAGGGCCGGCGTAATATGAATCAGAGCAAGGAGCAGCCGGGATCATGGTGAAACCGCGCGGCCGGCCGCGTGCGGCTCCCCGATCCGCCGATATCGTGCCGCACCTCGACACGCTGCCGGACGTGGTGCGGCATCTGCGCCGCCTGGCGCTGGCCTGCGGAGCCGACCATTTCGCCGTACTCCTGGCGTCCGGCGAGCCGCTCCGCTTCGTGCCGTCGCTCGATTCGGACTATCCGGGCCATGCGGAGCGCACTACCCAACTCGCCGAGATAATGAGCGAGCGCTTCCTGCGCCGGGCCGGGGACTCGACCCGCCCGTTCTGGTGGACGGTCGACGCTGCCGCGCCCGCCGCGATTGCGCTGTCGCGCTGCCTGTGGGCCGAGGCCGTGCCGTCGGCCGGCATCTTCGGAACCGCACTGGCGCTGCCGATGACGGCCGGGCGCGACGAGGCCGGCCTGCTGGTCCTGACCGGAGAACGAATGGCCTTCACCATGGCATCGCTCACCGACCTTCACGCCGCATGCCTGTCGCTGTTCGGCATCGTCGCCCGGCTCAAGCCGGCGCTTGCCGATACTCCTCCGGCGATGTCGCGCCGTCAGATCGAATGCCTCCGGCTCACCGCCAACGGCCACACCAGCGAGGAGATCGCCGAACGGCTCGGCCTCTCGGCGCACACCACCACGCAACATCTTGCCGAGTGCTATCAGAAGCTGAATGCGGTCAACCGCGTACACGCGGTCGCCAAGGCGATGCGACTCGGGCTCATCGACTGAGCCCTACCCGGCCATCCGCAAGCCCTCGGTCTTCCTGATACGCGCCTGCTCAAGCGCGACCTGCAGGAATGCGGTATTGTCTTCGGGCTCGGGCGACGGTTCGTCGAACGACACGTAGTTGACGTCGACGCTGGCGTGCTTGTCGGTCATGCCGAGCGTAAAATAGACGGTCGCGCCTGACGGCTTCAGCTCCAGGTCGAGCACGACCTTGGGCGAACCCGTCCAGTCGAGATGGACCTCGCCGCCATTGCCGAGCTTCAGCGTGCCCGGCTGGAAATAGAGCTCGGCGGCGGAATCCACGATGTCGGCGACGTTGGCGAAGCGCTCCAGATGGATGAAGGCGACGTAGTAGGTGACGTCGACCATCCTCAGTTCGCTGACCACCTCCTTGATGGCGTCGGCGACTATGGCTTCACGGTCGAGCGAGTTCGGCTGTCTGTGCATCAGTTGTTCCTGCCCTGCGCCTGGCCAGGTTTGCGCGCGTAGACGACGCGAACCAGCTCGGCGACCGCCTGGTAGAATTGCGGCGGTATCATGCTATCGACCGAGACTTGCTTGTACATGGAGCGGGCGAGCGTCACGTCCTCGAAAACGGGTATGCCGTTTGCCTCGGCGATCTCGCGGATGCGCAGGGCGACGAGGTCCATGCCCTTGGCGACGACCACCGGCGCGGCGTCCTTCGACCGCTCGTAGCGCAACGCGATGGCGAAGTGCGTCGGATTGGCGATAACGAGCGTCGCGCCGGGCACGGCCGCCATCATGCGCTTGCGCGCGCGGTCGCGTTGCAGCGAGCGGATACGCTGGCGCACCAGCGGGTCGCCCACCGTCTGCTTCATCTCGTCCTTGACCTCCTGCTTGGTCATGCGCAGGTCTGCCAGCCAGTGGTAGCGCGACCAGATGATGTCGACACCGGCGATGGCGATCATCGCCAGCGCGATCCACATGATGATGTCCTTGGCGATGCTCTCGATCACCACGCCGAACGCGACGGGATGAGTAATCATGCCCGACAGGATGCTTGCCATGGATTCGCGCATGGCGATGCCGAGCACCAGCCCGGCGAAGATCAGCTTGGCGAGCTGCTTGCCGAACTCGACGAAGCCCTGCACGCCGAAGATGCGCTCCCAGCCCTTGCGCGGCGAGACGCGCGAGAATTGCGGCCGGATGCGCTCCAGCACGGCGCGCGGCATGTTCTGCAGCACCGAGGCGATGATCGCGCCGGAGATGAGCAGCACCATCAGCACGCCGAGCGCGCGGCCGAGCTCGAGGAAGATGACCCACAGGATGCTGGAGACGTCCTTGGCCGATTGCAGCGGCCAGTCCTCGGGTTTCTCCAGGAAGATCGAGAGGAAATGGCCGAGCCGCGAGATGCTGTCCTCGGCGAAGAACATCGTGAACAGCAGGATGGCGATGAACGAGGCGAGCAGCGGCGCCTCGCGCGCGAAGGGCTGCTGGCCCTTCTCCAGAGAGTCCCGGATTTTCTTTTCCGAGGCCTCTTCTGTTTTGCTTTCTTTGTCTTCGCCGTCCGCCACGGCCTAGCTCACGCCGCGTTCTGCAGACTGGGCAGTTCGAGCGCGCCCTCGCTGGACAGCCGGATGGCGGTCGACGCGATGCGCTTGCGCGCCTTGTTCACCTCGTCGGCGGGCGGGGTGATGGTCGAGTCCTTGAGCTCGGCCTCGATCATGCGCCGCGAGCGGGCGCCGAGCGACGCCAGGATGGCTTCCGTGAGCTCCGGCGATGCGCCGCGCAGCGACATGGTGACCAGCTCCGCCGGCAGGCTGTCGAACAGCGTGACACGGGCGCGCTGCGCCAGCTGGATGATGTCCTCGAACGAGAACAGCTTGGAGCGCAGCGATTCTAGGTCCGGGGCTCCCGCCGCCTCGACATCCACCATGACCTCGTCGAGAATGTCCTTGTCGAGTTCGTTGAGCAGGCCGGCAACGCGGATCTGGCCGGCCGAGGTGTCCTTGGTGGCCGACTTGTCCTCCAGCCGCGTGCGCAGCTGGTTCTCCACGATGCTCTTCGCCTTGTCCGGCACCGCGCCCAGCGAGATCATGCGCTTCACAGCTTCGCCACGCACGTTTTTCGGCAGCAGCGCCACCGCGCCGGCCGCCGCCCCCGGCGCGATGTTGGTCAGGATCATGGCGATGGTCTGCGGATGCTCGCCCGAGATCAGGCCGACCAGCCGCTCCGCCGGCAGCGCCTCGAGCTGCGGCCAGATCGGCTGCGGCTCGTCGCCGGTCGGCGCGGGCTTGTTCTCCTCCATCAGCTTGTCGATCTCGTCGGGCGTCATCGCCTCGCTGAGGATGCCCTTCATCTGCTCGTTGGAATCGAGCAGGCCCGCGCCCTCCGCGAACTCGTCCTCGAACTCGGCGACGATCTTCTCCAGCTCGCCCTGCGGGATGGTCTTGAGCGTGCGGGCCGCCTCCAGCAGCGCCTTCAGTTCCTCCGGCTTGAAGAACTTTACCAGCTTGGCCGCCGACGGCTTGCCCATCGCCACGAGGATCGCGGCGGCTTTCTGCGGGCGGGTGAGTGTAGCGGCCTTGCTGGTCATCGGTCGGTTCCCGGAATGGGGCTGGTCGTCACCTCGACGGCTTTGCCGCGACGATCTCGGTCAACTTAACGCCGAAACGCGACGGGTCGTGCTCCAGCACCGTGATCTCGCCCTTGGCTATCTTGCGGCCGTTGACGACGATGTCCACCGGTTCGCCGACGCGGCGGTTGAGCGCGACGGTGGAACCCTTCTGCAGGCCCATCAGCTCCGACACCGGCATCTCGGTGCTGCCGAGCACGATCTGCACCTCGACGGGGATGGACATCACGATGTTGTTGCCACCGACCGATGGCATGGCCGCATGGGCAGCCGCAGCGGAGCCCTGCCCGCCTTCCTCGCTCAAGACGCCGCGCAACTCGTCGATCGCCTTGTTGAGCTGGTCTTCGTTCGGCTCGTCGCTGGCGAGTGCGGGATTGCTCATGGTTCAGTGCCTCCTGCCGCCGGCGGCTTCGGTGCCCATCAGCCCGTCGACGAATTCCTGCTGCGCGTCGAAGGGCTGGGTGATGCGCACGGTGTAATTCTGTCCAAGCTTGCCGAACTCGCACACGAACAGCGTCTTGTCCTTGGCGTGAAGCTTGGTCTGGGTGGGCGCGGTGCCCGAAAGCTCGATGATCTGGCCGGGTTCCAGCGCGGCCACCTGGCCCAGCGTCAGCGTCGCCAGCGGCATGGTGGCGTCGAGCTGCACGGCCGAGCGCATCACTTCCTCGTTGAAGCGCTCGCGCCAGGCGGCCGCACCGCTGCGCGAGGGCGCCGCGCCGTCGCCGCGGTGCTGGGCGAGCACGCGCTGCGGCATCGTGATGTGAATGCGCCCGGTATTTGGTCCGAGCCGGGCCTCGAAGGTGACCGATACGGCCGGACCGTCGCGGATCACTTGCTTCGCCATGTCCGCCCCGGTGATCGGTCGCGGCAGCGGGAAACGCACCGCCAGCGAGCGCTCGCCCGAGCCGTTGAAGGCGCGCGCGAAAATGTCGAACACCTGCGCCGCGAGGTCGATCTCGATGGGCGACAGGTCGCGCTCGATCGGCACCAGCGGCAGCGTCTCGTCGCCGCCGAACACGGCGGCCAGCGTCAGCGACAGGGCGTCCGGTTCCATCGTCATCAGCAGCGCGTCGGGCGAAAGATCCGACGCGGCGATGGTCATCGCCCACGGGCTCTTCTCCGGCGGCCGGCCCTCGGCGAAGCGGGAAAGCCTGACCTCGACGCATTCGAACGTAACGGCCGACGGGAACGCCTCCGCGAAGGCCGGCACGACGCTGGCGAGGCAGCGTTCGGCCAGCGCCTGCGCCGCGTCGGTCACGCGCACCGGATCACCCGTGGCGCCGGTCAGGCGCTCCACGATCAGGTCGCGCATCTCCGCCGGGGAGCTGTTGCTCATGCGCGCACCGATCCGGGACGGTCGGTCATGCTCAGGCCGCCTTCTTCTCGCCGGCGTTCAGCGTCGCCTGCTCGACGGCGTCGATCGACGGGCGGTCCTTGGACGAGATGGTCTTGCGGCCGAACTCCAGCGCCACCTGCGGCAGCGAGCCGTTCATGTAGGCCAGCAGGGTCTGCTTCACGATCACGTAGACGCGGCTTTTCTTGTCGCGGACCATCTTCACCTTGGCCGCCAGCGGCCCGACCACGCAGTAGGACATGAAGATGCCGAGGAAGGTGCCGACGAGCGCGGCGCCGATCAGGCCGCCGAGGATTTCCGGCGACTGGTCGAGTGCGCCCATCGCCTTCACAACGCCCAGCACCGCCGCGCAGATGCCGATCGCGGGGAAGCCGTCGCTCATCTGCTGCAGGGCGTGCATGGACTTCAGCTTGTCGTGCTTGATGGTGTGGATTTCCTCGTCCATCAGCGCCTCGATCTCGAACGGCCGGGCGTTGCCGATGATGATGATGCGGCAGTAGTCGCAGATGAACGCCGTCAGGTCATGGTCCTTCAGCACCTTCGGAAACGCCTGGAAGATGGCTGATTCGTCGGGATTGTCGATATGCGCCTCGACCTCGTTGCGCGGCTTGGTCCTGAGCTCGCGCATCAGGCTGTGCAACAGGCCGAGCACCTCGAGATAGTCCGCCTCCTTCGGCACCGCCTGCTTGAAGGCTTCCATCGTTGCCTTGCCGGCGTCCTTGACCACCGACATCGGGTTGGCGACGAAGAACGTTCCGAGAGCGGCGCCGCAGATGATGACCACTTCCCACGGCTGCCACAGCACTTCGACGTGGCCGCCCATGGCCATGAAGCCGCCCAGCACGCAGCCGAGGGTGACAACCAGCCCTATGATGATGCCCACGCGACGCCCCTCGCCAGAGTCATTCCGGAATCATTTGCGCAATCGCTAAAGCGCGTGCCTTGCGCGGGGCTGGCAGTCGATAAGCCTCGCGCAAGGATTTCGGCGTAGTCGTAAGGAAGGGGCATGCCGCCGGAGGCACGTGTGGTCAGTACCTACGCCAGTTATCAGTTGCTCGCGCGCGACATTGACCGCTCGCTGGCCACCGTCTCCAAGCAGCCGGCGGTTGCCCGAGAAACGGCGTACTTCAACGAGAACATCGGTAACGTGAAGACGGTCGAGGAGTTCGTCGGCGACTCCCGTCTGTTCAACTACGCCATGAAGGCGCACGGCCTGTCCGACATGGCCTACGCCAAGGCCTTTATGATCAAGATGCTGAACGAGGGCGTCAGCGAGCCGACGGCCTTTGCCAACAAGCTGACCGACAAGCGCTACGCCGAATTCGTCAAGACGTTCAATTTCGCCGCCCGAGGCGAGGAAGCCGTCAATTTCTCGCCTGCGCGCGACGGCACCGCGGCCAAGTACCAGATCGAGGCTTTCAACAACGGCGTCGACCCTCTGAACGAGACGCTGCAGGCGCAGGTCAAGTATTTCAAGGAGAACATCGTCAAGGTCACCTCCGTCGACGAGTTCATGGCCGCGACCGACCTCTACGGCATCGCGATGAAGGCATACGGCCTGGGCGACCGTATCGAGGACACTGCTTTCATGCGGCAGATCCTTGAGGAGGGCGTCAGTGACCCGGACAGCCTCGCCAACAGGCAGACCGATGCGAAATACGCCGAGTTCGCCAGCGTGTTCAACTTCGCCGAACGCGGCGCCGGCACGACGACATACCGCCCGGCGGTGGAAGGCACCACCGAGAGCTACATGCGCCAGACGCTGGAGGAAAACGCCGGCCAGCAGAACGACGGCGTGCGCCTCGCGCTCTATTTCGAGCGCAAGGCCCCCTCGCTGACCTCGACCTTCCAGATTCTCGGCGACAAGGCCTTGGCGGAGGTCGTGCGCACCGCGCTCGGCCTGCCCGATGCCTTCGCCAGCGCCGACGTCGACCGGCAGGTGGCCGCCATCGAGAACCGGCTCGACATCGCCGATCTCAAGGACCCGGAGAAGCTGGCAAGCTTCATCTCCCGCTTCACCGCCATGTACGAGATGAAGAACAACATGTCGTCCACGCCCAACATCTCGCTGCTGCTCCAGCCCAGCACCGGCTTCGGCCTGTCGACCGACATGCTGATGACCTTGCAGAAGCTGCGGGGCTGACGCGTGGAAAACGGCCTTTACGTCGCCCTGTCATCCCAGATCGCGCTGGAGAAGCGCCTCTCCACCATCGCCGACAACATGGCGAACGCCACGACGGTCGGCTTCCGCCGTACCGGCGTGAAGTTCGAGGACGTGCTCACCGGTCTCACTGCATCGTCGGTGGATTTTGTGTCGCCCGGCACCACCTTCATGCCCGACCAGGGCGGGCCGGTACGCGAGACCGGCAACCCCTTCGACTTCGCCGTGCAGGGCGACGCCTGGTTCGCCATCGAAACGCCCGTCGGCACGGTGATGACCCGCGACGGCCGCTTCACCATGCTGTCCACCGGCGAGCTGGTCACATTGCAGGGCTACCCGGTGCTCGACGCCGGCGGGGCGCCGATCCAGCTCAATCCCGAAGGCGGGCCGCCGAAGGCCGGCGCCGACGGCACGCTGCGACAGGGCGACAATCTCGCCGGCGCGCTCGGTCTCTACGAATTCCAGCCGGGCACCGACTTCCAGCGTTACGGCAACAGCGGCATCATCCCGGTCGGGCGGCCCGAGCCCATCGTCGACCGCCAGAACATCGGCGTCGCGCAGGGTTTCGTCGAAGATTCAAACGTCAACGCCGTGCAGGAGATGATGCGCCTGATCCAGGTGCAGCGCGCATTCGACAATATCACCGCGTTGATGCGCGACAGCGAGACCGCGCTGGGTCAGGCCATCAACACCCTCGGCAGCCCGAGCTAATCCATGCCGCCCGCCGCAGCGACGAAGCCGGACCGGCGCGCAATGGACAAGGCCGCGAAGGCCGCAGCGGCCGTGCCGCCACCCCCGCCACCCGATCCGCTCAAACTGCTGGAGCAGGCCTGGTTCGACATCCGCCGTCCGGGCGCGCTGCTGCGCCGCGGCGGCCGTGTCTGCGAGGTGATGGCAAGTCACATCACGGTGCGCGGCCTGTCGGAGCAGGCGCGCCTGGGCGATCTGGTCGAACTGCGTTCCGCGCGCGGCGCGCGCACCGGCGAGGTGGTGCGCATCGCACCCGACACCGTCATCGTCGCTCCCTACGACCGCGGCGAGGACGCCTTCATCAACCAGGAGGTGTTCATCCGCGGGCCGTTGACGATCGAGCCGCAGGACGGCTGGCGCGGCCGCGTGCTCAACGCCACCGGCCGGCCCATCGACGGCAAGGGGCCGGTGCACAACGGGCCGGGCGGCGACGCCGCCGGCATCCCCTCCCCGCTCGCGCGCCAGCGCGTCGAGACGGCGTTCCGCACAGGCGTGCGCGTCATCGATATCTTCACCCCGCTGTGCTACGGCCAGCGCATGGGGGTCTTCGCCGGCTCCGGCGTCGGCAAGTCGACGCTGCTCGCCATGCTCGCGGCCGCCGACGCGTTCGATACCGTCGTGGTGGCGCTGGTCGGCGAACGCGGCCGCGAGGTGCGCGAATTCCTGGAAGACACGATCGGCGTAAAGACGATGGCCAAGACCGTCGCCGTCGTCGCCACCAGCGACGAAAGCGCCATGATGCGCCGCCGCGCCTCCGACACCGCCATGCGCGTCGCCGAATATTTCCGCGACAAGGGCGACCGCGTGCTCTTGATCGTCGATTCGATCACCCGGCTGGCGCACGCGCTGCGCGAGGTCGCCACAGGCAGCGGCGAGCCGCCCGTGGCGCGCGGCTACCCGGCCTCCGTCTTCACCGACCTGCCGCGCCTGCTGGAGCGCGCCGGCCCCGGCGCCGGCGGCGCCGGTTCGATCACCGCGCTGCTTTCGGTGCTGATCGACGGTGACGACCACAACGACCCCGTGGCCGACAGCGTGCGCGGCATCATCGACGGCCACATCGTGCTCGACCGCGCCATCGGCGAGCAGGGCCGCTTCCCGGCGGTGAACCCGCTGGCCTCCATCTCTCGGCTGGCCAACCGTGCCTGGCGCGACGACGAGCGCATCCTCGCCACCAAACTCAAGTCGATGATCTCGCGCTTCGAGGACACCCGCGATATCCGCCTGCTCGGGGCCTATCAGCCGGGCGCGGATCCCGAACTCGACCACGCCGTGCGGCAGGTGCCATCGATCTACGAGGCGTTGATCCAGAGCCCGGCCGACGGCCCGTCGGCCGATCCGTTCGCCGACCTCGCCAAACACCTGAGGGGCAAGAATGCCTAGCATAGTGCCGCCCCAGCAAGGCCGCTTCCGTCGGCTCGTCGGTCGCTGGACGGGCGGCTCCGGCACGTCCGAGGAGCGCCGCGGCGACATAACGCTTGCCGCGCTCGGCATCACCCTCGGCCTCACCGCCGCGATCTTCCCGTGGTACGTATTCTTCAATCAGGACCAGTTCGGCATCCGCGCGATGCGTTTCGAGGGCAACGGCGAAGGCGGCCCCGCCGGGCGCATGCCCGCCGATCTGCCTTTCCCGACGGAGCTGGTCGAGCGCCCCACCGAACGCGGCCTCATACCGCTGCTCGAGGTCGACCGCTTTTCCACGGGCAACGTGCGTACCGACGACAATCCCACAGGATCCGTGCCGGTGGCGCAGCAACCCTTCCCCGGCGCCGAGAAGCCGGCCGCGCGCTTCGAGATCGTGCACATTGAAAACGGCCGCGTGATGGTCGCCGACGACGGCGGCATCTGGCTGGCGCGCGTCGGCTCGCGGCTGCCCGACACGAGCAAGATCGCGTCGATCGAGCGCCGCGACGGAAAGTTGGTCGTCGTCACCGACGGCGGTCAGGTCATCGTCCCGACCAACTAGGCGGCGACCCGCAAACCGCCCGACGGGAATTCCGTCACAAGCTTCGTGCAAGCCGCGCGCCCTACCCTCCGGCAACCTTGCCAGAGGAATTGCCGCGCGATGCAGCCCGTCACCCTGTTCGATCTTGCGTCACAGCAGGCGAAATGGCTGTCGGTGCGCCAGTCGGCCGTCTCGGGCAACATCGCCAATGCCAACACCCCCGGCTACAAGGCCGTCGACGTGCAGCCCTTCGAGCGCCTGCTCGACAACCGCGCCGTAACGCTCGTCTCGACCAATCCGCAGCATCTGAGCGGACCGGGCGGCGGCGAAGCCGCCTTTCAGGTCAGCGAGATCGAGCCGAGCGGCCCCGAAATGCCGTCGAAGAACACGGTCACGCTGGAAGAGGAGATGATGAAGTCGGGCGAGGTGCGTCGCGGCTTCGAGCTCAACACCGCGATCGTGAAATCATTCCACCGCATGCTGATGATGACGACGAGGGCCTGACAATGGATCCGCTGACAACCGCTCTCAAGGTCGGCGCGTCGGGCCTCGCCGCGCAGTCGGAGCGCCTGCGCATCGTCTCGGAAAACCTCGCCAACGCGCAGTCGACCGGCAACGCTCCGGGCGCCGACGCCTATCGCCGCAAGACCATCACCTTCGCAGCCGAACTCGACCGCGCGACCGGTGCCAATTCGGTGCAGGTGCAGCAGATTGCCCGCGACCGCAGCGACTTCCCGGTCGAATACAATCCCGGCCACGAGGCGGCCGACGCCGCCGGTTACGTCAAGCTGCCGAACGTCAACATCCTCGTCGAGATGTCCGACATGCGCGAGGCCGTGCGCGGCTACGAGGCCAACCTGAACACCATCAAGCAGGCGCGCGACATCGTCTCCATGACCATTGATCTGCTGAGGTCGCAATGATCATCAATCCGCTTTCGGCCATCAACGGCCTTGGTTCGCTGCTCGACGGCATCGGGTCGGCGGCCGGCGCCGCCGGCGCTGCAGCCGGAGGCGCAGCGTCGCCCGGTTCGTTCGCGGACCTCGTGAGCGACGGCGCGACCAACACGATCGAGCGCCTGCGCACCTCTGAAAAGATCTCGTTCGACGCGCTGCAGGGCAAGGCTGACACCCGCGAAGTGGTCGATGCCGTCATGTCGGCGGAACAGTCCCTGCAGGCCGCGATCGCCATCCGCGACAAGATCGTCTCGTCCTACCTCGAAGTAAGCCGCATGGCGATCTGATCGCCGCGGACCAAGTGGAGTAAAGCCATGAGAGCGCTTGCCATCGCCGCCACGGGCATGAACGCCCAGCAGCTCAACCTCGAGGTGATCGCGAACAACATCGCGAACATCAACACCACGGGCTTCAAGCGCGCGCGCGCCGAATTCTCCGACCTGCTCTACCAGGCCGAGCGGCTTCAGGGCGTGCCCAACCGCGCCAACGCCGCCGTCGTGCCCGAGGGCGCCATGGTCGGGCTCGGCGTCAAGACGGTCGCTGTCCGCAACCTGCACACGCAGGGCTCCCTGATCTCGACCGGCAACAAGCTCGACCTCGCGCTTGTCGGCAACGGCTGGTTCCAGATCGAGGGCGCCAACGGCGAGCAGATGTATGCGCGCGCCGGCGCCTTCAACACCAACGCCAACGGCCAGCTCGTCACCGTCGACGGCTTCAACGTAATGCCCGAGATCGTCGTGCCGGAGAACACGGTCGAGGTCATCGTCAACAAGAGCGGCCAGGTCTTCGCCCGCTTCGCCGACCAGCAGGAGTTGCAGGAGCTCGGCCAGTTCACCCTCGCCAACTTCTCCAACGAGGCCGGCCTGGAGCCGATGGGCGACAACCTCTTCATCGAAACGCCGGCCTCCGGTCCCGCAATCCTCGGCGTGCCCGGCGATCCAGGCTTCGCGACCATCCAGCAGGGCTATCTGGAAGCCTCCAACGTCGACCCGGTGAAGGAGATCACCGAGCTGATCTCGGCGCAGCGCGCCTACGAGATGAATTCCAAGGTCATCAAGACCGCCGACGAGATGTCCGCCACCGTCTCGCAGGGGATGCGCTGACCATGCTGGCGCGCTTCGCTCTTCCCCTGCTCGCCGCAATCGTCTTCGGCGCCGCGTCGCCGGCGCTTGCCGAGGGCATGGTCGTGGTGCCGAAGCGTGTCATCTATCCCAACGAGATCATCACCTCCGACCTCGTTTCCGAGGTCGAGCTGCGCCGAAGCCGCTCGTCGGTGCCCGACGTCGCCTTCGCCAAGGGCGAGGTCGCGGGCAAGGTCGCCCGCCGCACCTTGCTGCCCGGCCGGCTGATTCCGCTCGGCTACCTGCGCGACGCCTACACGGTCGAGGCCGGCAAGCCGGTCACGGTGATGCTCGTCACCGGCGGGCTGGAGATCACCGTCAAGGGCGTGCCGCTGCAGCCCGGCGTCGTCGGCGAGGTCATCCGCGTGCGCAATGCCGACAGCGGCGCGACCTTGACCGGAACGGTCATGGAAGACGGCACGATCAGGGTGGGCGAGTCGTGATCGCGCGTCCTCCGCTAGCACGCATTGCGCTCGCCCTTCTGATCGCCGTCGCGCCGGTGCGCGCCACGTTTTCGGCCGACCTGGAACCCGGAATAGTGCCGATCCCGGCCGTCATGCCCCCCGGCCGCGGTCCGACTTCGCGCATCAAGGACATCGCCTCGCTGCAGAGCGCGCGCGACAACCAGTTGATCGGTTACGGCCTCGTCATCGGCCTTCAGGGCAGCGGCGACGGCCTGCGCAACTCGCCCTTCACCGAGCAGTCCATGCGCGCCATGCTGGAGAATCTCGGCATCGCGACCGAGGGCGGCCGCGCCCGCTCGACCAATGTGGCGGCGGTCATCGTCACCGCCAACCTGCCGGCCTTCGTGGAGTCCGGCACCCGTATCGACGTTTCCGTTTCCTCCCTCGGCGACGCCGCTTCGCTCGCCGGCGGCACGCTGGTGATGACGCCGCTACGCGCCGCCGATGGCGAAATCTACGCCGTTGCGCAGGGACCGGTCATCGTGTCGGGCTTCAGCGCGCAGGGCCAGGCCGAGTCGCTGACGCAGGGCGTGCCCACCAGCGGCCGCGTGCCCAACGGCGCGATCGTCGAGCGCGAGGTCGATTCCAAGCTCAACGCGCTCGACAGGATGACCCTGCAGCTGCGCAATCCCGACTTCTCGACCGCGGTCACCATCGTCGATGTCGTCAACGAATTCGCCATGAACCGCTACGGCGTGCGCGTCGCCGGCGAGCAGGATTCACGCACCGTCGTGCTCAACAAGCCGAAGGGCATCAGCACGACCCGCTTCTTCGCCGAGCTGGAAAACCTCCCCGTCAGCACCGACGCTCCCGCCCGGGTCGTGGTCGACGAGCGCTCCGGCACCATCGTCATCGGCCAGGATGTGAAGATCCAGCGGGTGGCGATCAGCCACGGCGCGCTCACCGTGCGCATCACCGAAATGCCGCGCGTCGTGCAGCCCGATCCGTTCTCCCGCGGCGAAACCGCCGTCGAGCCGTTCACGGCCATCGACGCCAACCGGCCCGACAGCAAGGTGGCGATCATCGATGGGCCCGACCTGCAGACGCTGGTCGCCGGCCTCAACCGCCTCGGCGTCAAGCCGGACGGCATCATCGCGATCCTCCAGGGCATCAAGTCGGCCGGCGCGCTCCAGGCCGAACTCGTGATCCAGTAGGCGCGCCGATGAACAAGGTCCTTTCCGCCGCCCTCCTCAGCCAGACGATCCTCTCCGTGATCGCCGCCGGCGCGATCGCCCTCTTCACCGCAGCGCCGGCGTCGACGCAGTCGACGGGCGATCTCGCCGGCCGCACCTCCGACGAGGTCGAGCGCTTCTGCGGCAACATCATCGACGCGGCGCGCGACCGCCGCTACTCGCTGCAGGCCGCCGAACTCGCCAAGCTCCAGCAGGACGTTGATGCCCGCATCCGCGTGCTGGAGGAGAAGCGCGCCGAATACGAGGAGTGGCTGTCGCGGCGCGAGGCGTTCATGAAGAACGCCGAGGAAAGCGTCGTGCAGATCTATCGCAAGATGAAGCCCGACGCCGCCGCCAGCCAGCTCTCCGAACTGCGCGCCGAGATCGCCGCCAGCATTCTGATGAAGCTCGACGCCCGCGTGTCCAGCGTCATTCTCAACGAAATGGAAACAAAGGCTGCAGCTGCGCTCACCAGCATCATGGTCAGCGCCGCGCGCCCGAAGGACCCGACATGAGAGGACAAGCCATGATCCGCAACGCGGCCGTCGCCGTCGTCGCCGTTCTCGCCGCCGGCTGCACCCAGAGTGCAAAGGAGATCGGCCGCGCGCCCTACATGTCCCCGGTCGGCACCGGCCTCTCGCACGAGGTGATAAACGCCTATCCGCAGCAGCCCGCGCCCGTGAAGCGCTTCTCCCTCTGGAGCGACAAGCAGAGCAAGCTCTTCACCGACGCGCGCGCCCTGTCGGTCGGCGACATCCTCACCGTGGCGATCACCATCAACGACAAGGCCTCGCTGAAGAACCAGATGAACCGCACCCGCGACCAGAAGCGCTCGCTGGGTCTCGGACTGACGGCATCGACGCCCCAGCTCGGCGGCATCGACGTATCGGGTGACCTGTCCGGCGACCTCACCTCCGGCAGCGCCAGCACCGGCAGCGGCGCCACGGCCCGTTCCGAAAGCATCAATCTGAGCGTGGCCGCGGTCGTCTCGCAGGTGCTGCCCAACGGCAACCTCATCATCACCGGCTCGCAGGAAGTGCGCGTCAACCAAGAGCTGCGCATCCTCACCATTGCCGGCATCGTGCGGCCGTCCGACATCGGCGCGTCCAACACCATCGCCTACGACCGCATCGCAGAGGCCCGCATCTCATATGGCGGCCGCGGCAAGGTCAGCGACGGCATCATGCCGACCTACGGCCAGCAGGCGCTCGACGCCGTCATGCCGTTCTGATCGCGGACGAACACGATGGCCGCGGCCGCAGCGACTGCCGACGAAGGCAAGGTCAAGAAAGGCCCCGGGCTGATCATCCAGCTCGTCGTCCTGCTTGTGCTGACGGCGGCTGCGATGGGCGCGGGCTGGTTCTTCGGTGGCATGCTCGGCGCATCCGCTCCGACAGAGGCTGAAGCGGCGGCGGCAGCGGCCGCCGCTGCGGCACACGCCAAACCCGACGCCCACGGCGCTCCCGAAGGCCATGACGGCGCGCCGGAAAACCTGCGCGTCTATCCGCTCGAGACCATCACCACCAACCTCGCCGACCCGACCGAAGTGTGGGTGCGCCTCGAGCTGGCCTTGGTGTTCACCGAGCAGCCGGACCCCGAGCTGGCCGAGACCGTGCACCAGGACATCCTCGCCTACATGCGCACGGTGAAGGCGCGCCAGATCGAGCGGCCGAGCGGATTCCAGCATCTGCGCTCCGATCTGGACGAGCGCGCCCGCGTGCGCAGCGACGGCAAGGTCAAGCAGGTGCTCATCAGGACCATGCTGTTCGAATGACGCGCCTCGCCACAGCCGCCCTTTTCCTGTTCGCCGCAACCGCTGCCGCGCAGGCCCAGCAGATCGATCTGAACCAGATCGTCGGCAACGCCGACGGCTCGACGGTCGGCACCATCATCCAGCTTTTCGGCCTGCTAACGGTGCTTTCGGTGGCGCCGGGCCTGCTGATCATGGCGACCAGCTTCACGCGTTTCATCATTGCATTCTCGATCCTGCGTTCGGGCATCGGCCTGCCTTCGACGCCCGCCAACCTGATCCTCGTCAGCCTCGCTCTGTTTATGACCTTCTACGTGATGGGACCGACCTTCGACCGCGCGTGGAACGAGGGCGTGCAGCCGCTGATGCAGAACGAGATCACCGAAGAGCAGGCGCTGCCGCGCATCTCCGATCCGTTCCGCGACTTCATGGCCGCCAATGTGCGCCCGCAGGACTACGAACTGTTCGCCGACCTTGCCCGCGAGCGCGGCCAGCAGGTCAGCAACATCGACAACGCCGAGCTGCGCGTTCTCGTGCCTGCCTTTATGATCTCCGAGATCAGGCGCGGCTTCGAGATCGGCTTCCTGATCGTGCTGCCGTTTCTGGTGATCGACCTGATCGTCGCCACCGTTACGATGTCGATGGGCATGATGATGCTGCCGCCCACCGTCGTCTCGCTGCCGTTCAAGATATTGTTCTTCGTGCTGATCGACGGCTGGAACCTGCTCGTCGGCAGCCTCGTGCGATCGTTCACCTAGGGCGCCTGGACGCCCGCCGCGATCGTTCGATTGCGCAATCGCGCGCTTAATTTCCGTTAATATTAGCAATTATCGATTTGTCAGCTTTTGGCTGTCAATAGTGCTCCCGCGCTTGGCGACGTGATCTTTGTAAGTGGTCACTGGCATGATGCCGCTCGCCGAACCGGTAGCCCGGTATGTTCCTCATAAGTATTGATTAAGGAACAAGGCTGATGTCCAGTCTGCTTACCAATTCGTCCGCAATGACCGCCCTGCAGACCTTGCAGCAGGTCAACAAGGATCTCTCCACCACCCAGGGTCGCATTGCCACCGGCCAGAAGGTTTCTTCTGCCGCCGACAACGCAGCTTACTGGTCGATCGCCACCACCATGCGTTCGGACAACGGCGCTCTCGGCGCGGTCAAGGAGGCCCTCGGCCTCGGCGCCGCGAAGGTCGACACGGCTTCGGCCGGCATGAACCAGGCGATCGAGTACGTCGACTCCATCAAGAAGAAGCTGATCGCAGCGCAGGAGCCTTCGGCCGACCGCGCCAAGATCCAGGGTGAAATCACCCAGCTTCAGGACCAGCTCCGCGGCATCGCCGAGTCGGCGACGTTCGGCGGCGAGAACTGGCTCCAGGCCAACGTCAACGGCGGCGCTTCCGAAGTGAAGTCGGTCGTCAGCTCGTTCGTCCGCGACAATTCGGGCAACGTCTCGGTCAAGTCGATCGACTACACGCTCGACTCCTCGACCGTGCTGTTCGACACCGGCGGCAACACCGGCATCATCGACGCGACCTCCACGATCGAAGGCGCTTCGGTCACGCTGAACATCAACACGGGCGGTGTTGTCACCGCGACGACCGTTGCGGCGTTCAGCACCGAGGACGTCATCACCTCGGGCGCCGGCTCGTCCACCTTCGACGGCGACTACGCCAACGACGGCACGAGCGACTACGTCAAGGTCGGGGACGACACCTGGGTTATCGCCACCGACCAGACCGCGATCTCCGACCAGGAAGTCGCCTACGAGGACTCGGGCGGCAACCTGTGGGCGGTCGACACCAGCTCGACGGTGGCCTCGACGACCTCGTCCGTCGACACGATCTCGATCGACTCCACGACGACCTTCGCCCAGCTCGACGGCATGCTGCAGATGGTCGACGATGCGCTGACCTCGATGACGAGCGCCTCCGCGACGCTCGGCTCGATCTCGTCACGCGTCGAGATGCAGGAGAAGTTCATCGACAAGCTGACCGACTCGCTCGATCGCGGTATCGGTCGACTGGTCGACGCCGACATGGAGGAAGAGTCCGCTCGCCTCTCGGCCCTGCAGGTTCAGCAGCAGCTGGGCATCCAGGCGCTGTCGATCGCCAACTCCAACTCGCAGAACATCCTGTCGCTGTTCCGCTAAGCGGAGCCGCACTCAGGCTTCTGAGCCGGGCCGCGCCACCGCGCGGCCCGGTTTCCACTCAGCCGGGGGCAGATCACCAGCGTCCCTCGTTCTGACTTCGTCTTTCCCGGTACGGTTCGGCCTTGCCTGCCAGATGACTTCTGGCGCGCGAGGTTTTAACTGCGTTTCCAATGGGTTTACCCTTCATTAAGGTTACCCATTCATAAACGTCACAGGAAATGAGCTGATTTGCTCGGCGCGGTGACCGGCCACGGGGTTCGGCATCGACGCAGGCAGGCCACTCAGGTTGCCTGAACCGATCTGAAGGAACGAGACGGATGTCGAGTCTTCTTACCAACGCGTCTGCAATGACCGCCCTGCAGACTCTGGCGCAGATCAACAAGGATCTCGCGTCGACGCAGTCGCGGGTGGCCACCGGCCAGAAGGTCTCGCAAGCCTCCGACAATGCCGCCTACTGGTCGATCGCGACCACGATGCGCTCCGACAACGCCGCGCTCGGCGCGGTGCAGGAAGCGCTCGGTCTCGGCGGCGCCAAGGTCGACACCGCCTACGCCGGCATGGAGCAGGCGATCGAATACGTCGACGAGATCAAGAAGAAGCTCATCACCGCCAAGGAGCCCAGCGCGGACCGCGCCAAGCTTCAGGAGGATATCTCGCAGCTTCAGGACCAGCTGCGCGGCATCGCCGAATCGGCGACCTTCTCCGGTGAGAACTGGCTGCAGGCCGACATCACCGCGGGCGGCGGCTCGGTGACCAAGAGCGTCGTGTCGTCCTTCGTGCGCGACTCGTCCGGCAGCATCACGGTCACCAAGATCGACTATTCGCTCGACAGCACCACGGTCCTGTACGACACCGGCGGCGACACCGGCCTGCTGGACAGCACGACCGCGATCGAGGGCGCTGCCGTGACGTTGCAGATCAACGTCGCCGGCGTGGTAACCCCCTTCACGGTGGCTTCTTTCACGACCGATGACGTCATCGTCGCCGGCGCGGGCTCGACCGTGTTCGACGGAAGCTACGCCAATGACGGCACCAACGACTACGTGAAGGTCGCCGACGACACCTGGGTGCGGGCGGTCGACCAGACCGGCGTCCCCGATCAGGAAGTGACCTTCGAGGACTCCGCCAACAATCTGTGGGCTGTCGACACCACGAACGTCGCGGCGGCCACCACCTCTTCCATCGACACGCTGACGATCAGCCTCGGCACCACCATGGCGCAGGTCGACGGCATGCTGCAGATGGTCGACGATGCGCTGTCGGCGGTGACCAGCGCTGCCGCCACGCTCGGCTCGGTCAAGTCGCGCATCGATCTTCAGAACGACTTCATCTCCAAGCTGACCGACTCGCTCGACCGCGGCATCGGCCGACTGGTCGACGCCGACATGGAGGAGGAGTCCGCTCGCCTCTCGGCCCTGCAGGTCCAGCAGCAGCTCGGCATCCAGGCCCTGTCGATCGCCAACTCCAACGCCCAGAACATCCTCAGCCTCTTCCGCCAGTAAGCGGCCGGTTGAACGTTCTCTAGCGGAGCCGCCCTTCGGGGCGGCTCTTCTGCATTTGAACACGGGCCATTTTCGCACAAGCTTCACGCCTTAGCCTGAGCGACGCGCAACACATGCAAGCGGGTCGTCTCGTGCCGGAACAGATCCAGCGGATCCTCGATAGTCTCAAAGCCCTGGGCCCCCAGCGCCTCGCCATGCTCGGCGGCGGCGTTGCGCTCGTCCTGGCGGTCCTCTCGGTCGCCGCCATCTACCTGAACCGCCCCGCCTACGAGACGCTGTATGTCGGCCTCGAGCGCGCCGACGTGAACCAGATCGGCATGGTGCTCGGAGAGGCAGGCATCCCGTTCGACGTCGCCTCCGACGGAACCACCGTGCTCGTCGCGGCCGGCAAGACCGCAAACGCGCGCATGCTGCTGGCCGAGAAGGGCCTGCCGACCAGCGCCAACGCCGGCTACGAGCTTTTCGACAATGTCGGTTCGCTCGGCCTGACCTCCTTCATGCAGCAGATAACCCGCATCCGCGCGCTGGAGGGCGAGATCGCCCGCACCATCCAGTCGATCGACGGCGTACGGTCTGCGCGCGTGCACATCGTGCTGCCCGAGCGCGGCAATTTCCGCCGCGAGGAGCAGCAGCCGACCGCTTCGGTCGTCATCCGCACGGTCGGCTCGGAAGGCCAGCGCAGCGCCGCCGCCATCCGCCATCTCGTGGCTGCCGCGGTGCCCGGCCTCGGAGCCGACAACGTGACGGTGCTGGATTCCAGCGGCATGCTGCTCGCCTCGGGCGATGATCCCTCCAACAGCACCCTGGCGCGCGCCATGGATGTCGAGCGCCAGGTGGCGGCCGGCGTCGAGGAAAACATCAACCGGGCCCTTGCTCCGTACCTCGGCTTCGAGAACTTCCGCGCCAGCGTGCGCGCCAGCGTCAACACCGACCAGCGCCAGACCGAGGAGACCATCTTCGACCCGGAATCGCGCATCGAGCGGTCGGTGCAGGTGGTGCGGTCGAACGAGAACGCCAGCCAGAGCTCCAGCGCCTCGCCGACCTCGGTCGAGCAGAATCTGCCCGATCCCGCCGCCGGCGCCGCCCAGGGGCCGCAGTCTAACGAGGAAAGCGAGCGGCGCGAGGAAACCACCAACTACGAGCTGAATACCAAGCGCATCGCCACGGTCTCCAACGGCTACACGCTCTCGCAGCTTTCCATCGCCGTCGTGGTCAACCAGTCGCGTGTCGCCGCCCTTGTTGGCGCCAACGCCACCCCGGAGCAGATCGCCGCCAAGGTCGCCGAGATCCAGGCACTGGTCACTTCAGCCGCCGGCCTGTCGACCGACCGCGGCGACCAGCTCAATGTATCGTCGGTGCAGTTCCTCGACGATCCAGACACGGTGGCCGCCGGCGGCGGCATGCTGGACTCGCTGAAGAGCCAGGCCGGCACCATGATCAACGCGCTGGCCTTCGTCGTGGTCGCCTTCCTGCTGGTCTGGTTCGGCCTGCGTCCGCTGACGGCGGCAGTGGCGCCGAAGGCCGCGGAGCCGGAAGCTATAGCCGCCGGCGACGCCCAGCGCGCTCTGCCGCAGCCCGGCGGCGCCGAAGCGCAGGCCGCGTTGCCGGGCATGGCCCCGCAGGCATTCGACCCGATCACCGGCGAGCCCATCCCCGCTCTGCAGATGGCGCCGATGGAAGGTTTCCACCAGCGCATCAAGCCGGCGCCGCAGGACAGGCTGGCCCGCATGGTCGACCTGAATGACGAGCGTACCGCGCAGATCCTGCGCAAATGGGCGGCCATCGAGGCGGCGGCCTGATGGCCGGCTTCGCGCTGTTCGACGCCCTGCCCGATTTCGGCGCGCCGCGTCGGCCGCCGCGCGTCGTTGAAGAATCTCGTCCGGCGGTCGCCGCAGCCGTGCACGAGCCGCCGCCCGTGGAGACCTTCACGCGCGAGCAGGTGGAGATCGCGGCGGCCGATGCCCGTGCCGAGGTTGAGGAGCGCTTGCGCGCCGCGCATGAAGCCGAAATGGCCGCGGCCGCGACCCGGCATGCGGCGGAACTCGACGCGCTGCGCGCGGAGCTAGGCGCGCAGGCGGGCGCACTGGTGGCGCAGCGTTTCGCGGAACTGGAATCGAACCTCTCCGCAGCGACCAACGCCGTCGTCGCGCGCATCCTTGGCGTCGCGCTGACAGAACAGGTGACACGCGACGCTGTCGACCAGCTTGCGCGCGCCGTCAACGGCGCGCTGACCGATCGCGACGCAGTCAGGCTTCGCATCAAGGGACCGCTCTCGCTCTACGAGGCGCTGCGGCCGGCGCTGGGCGCGCACGCCGAGCGCACCGACTTCGCCGAAGCGACTAGCCTCGACATATCGGTCGCCGTCGAATCGGCGCTGTTCGAGACCCGCATTTCCGAGTGGTCCTCCGCACTCTCCGAAGCGCTGGCCGGAGGCCAGCCGTGAGCAAGGACGAGGACGGCCGCCACCAGGAGATCATCATCGTGCGCCGCGGCGGCGGCGACGACGAGGAAGGCCATCACGGCGGCGCGTGGAAGATCGCCTTCGCCGACTTCATGACCGCCATGATGTGCTTCTTCCTCGTCATGTGGCTCATCAACGCCGCCAACGAGCAGAGCAAGGAATCCATCGCCAGTTACTTCAATCCGGTCAAGCTCATCGACCACAACACCAATCGCAAGGGCATCGATGATCTCGGCAAGGGGCCGCAGACTTCCGATTCGCAGGCCGAGAGCGAGATGGTGACGGAGAATCCGATCGGCGAGCGCCGGTCGCTCACCGGACCGGCGGACAATCCGAACTCGCAGGACATGTCGGAAACGCGCAAATATTCCGACGAGCACATGTTCGCCGACCCCTACGCGGTGCTCGCCGAGATCGCGGCGGACGTCGCCGACAAGCAGAACATCAGCGCCATGGGCGACGGCGGCGCCAGCGAGGCTGGACCGTCGAACGGCGCGTCCGGTGGCGAAGCCTATCGCGATCCCTTCGCGCCGAATTTCTGGTCGACGCAGATCGAGGCGCCCGACGATAATCAGACCACCGAGCGCAGCGTGCCCGAAGGCGAGGTCGCCGAGCAGACACCGGAAAAGCCGGTGCGCAACGGCTCCGACGCACCCGATGATCCGGCCTCCGAGGAACAGCTGGCGGTCAATCCGTTCGATGGCCCTCCGCCGAGCGGCGACAACCCGCCGGAGGTGCGCGTCGCCGAACTGCCGCCACTTGCCGCTGACCAGGCCGAAACCCGGGCCACCGCGGATGCCGAGCCCCGCGACGGCGAAAAGCCGCTGCCGCAGCAGCAGGCCGACGTCGCCGAGGCGCCACAGCATTCCGAAGAGCTGCGCCAGCTCGCCGACCAGATCCGCTCCGAACTGGCCAAGGCGTTCGGTGGCGCGGAGAAACTGGAAGGCATCACCGTTTCCGAGACCGAAGCCAGTGTCTCAATCTCGGTAGCTGACGACATCAAGGCTGGCATGTTCGAGATCGGTTCGGCCGTGCCGCGGCGCGATCTTGTGCTGGCCATGGAGAAGATCGGCAAGACCCTGGCGCAGCATGCCGGCAGCGTTTCGATCAACGGTCACACCGACGGCCGTCCCTACAAGGGCGACTACGACAACTGGCGACTGTCCACGGCGCGCGCCCATGCCACCTACTACATGCTGGTGCGCGGCGGACTCGCCGAAGATCGCATCCGCTCCGTGACCGGCTACGCCGACCGCCGGCTCAAGCTGCCTGACGATCCCTATGCGGCCGTCAACCGCCGCATCGAGATCCTGCTCGGAGCAGGCTGATGGCGGGGCGTCGTTCGCTTATCGCTGGCGTTGCGCTGCTGGCGGCTTGCGTGTCTGCGCGGGCCGAAACGCCCGATCCGCTGGCGCCCTACCAGCTCGTACGCTCCCTGCAGCTTGTGCAGGACCAGATCGCCGACGGCGACCATGCCGCGCTGCCCATGCAGCAGCGCCTCATCAAGATGATCGACGAGCGGCTGAGCGAGAGCCAGCCCGAGGACTTCGCCGACGGGCGCAACTTTCGCGCGCTGATGCTCTACGCCATGAGCGGTGGCAATCCGCGCACGGTGGAGCGGCTGATGACGCGCCTCGTTCTCGACGAGCGCGACGCCAAGCTGTCCGCCGGACTGCTGCAATATCTGCGCGGCAATCCCGGCGGCGCGATCGCAGCGCTCAACGGCATCGAACCGACCGACGTCGCCGCCGAACTCTCGCCGTTCCTTGCCCTCGTGAAAGGCACCATCGTCGCGGGCAAGGAACCCGAAAAGGCGATCGCCATGCTCGACAAGGCGCGCATGCTCGGACCCGGCACGCTGATCGAGGAGGCGGCGCTGCGCCGTACCATGGTGCTGGCCACGCAGATGAAGCGCGCCGATCGCTTCCTGTCCGCCTCCGAGCAATATGTGCGCCGCTTCCTGCGCTCGCCCTACGCCAGCCAGTTCGCCGACGGCTTCGTCGCCGGCGTGGTGGCGTTGCATGAGACCGTCGACCTGCATCAGGTGGTCGACATCGTCGCCGGCATGACTCCCGAGCAGTCGCGCGTGGTCTATCTGCGCATAGCGCGCCGCGCCGCGATCGACCGCACCGACGACCTGCTGGCCTTCGCCACGAAGGAACTGGAAGCCGGCGCCGAGAACGTCGCGCCCGACCCGCGCGCCGACCTCTATCGCGCACTGGCCGAGGTCGCATCGGCCGATCCCGCCGCCGTGCAGACGCGGCTCTCCGCGATCGACCGCAAGGCGCTTTCGGCCTCCGACCGCGTGCTGCTCGACGCGGCGGCGGCCGTAGTCGGCGAGGTTGTGCGCCCGGTGGCGCCGCACGAGCCCGAACCGCCCGCCGAGGCAGCGGCAGCGGCGGAGCCACCGGCTGAACCTGCCCCGGGCCCCTCGGACCATGGGGCACCGGTCGACTATGCCGAGCAGCCGCTCAACGAGGAACCCGCGCCGCCGGAGCCGTCGGTGCAGCGCGTCGCCCAGAAGCCCGCTGATGCGGCGCCGGCAGACGCCCCCCTGTCCGAGGAGGCCGCCTATGTCGCCCGCACGCGCGAGCGGCTCGCGGCCATCGACGAAATGCTGAAGGAGACATCGCAGTGAGTCCAGCGTCGCTTGCAGTCCAGTCGAACACGCCGGCGCCCGCCGTGGCGCCGGGGAAGCCGGGAGGCGGCAAGGGCAAGGCCGCCGGCAACGCCGCTGCGTTTGGCGCGCTGATGGGCGCCGATGCCGGTCAGAAGGGCGCAGAGGCGCGCGGCAAGGCGTCAGCCAGGGCGGAATCGATGGCGAAGCAGGCCGCAGGCTGGGCCGACCGCGGGGTGGGCAAGCTCAAGGCCGATGACGCGAAGGATGCCGAAGCCACGAGCGAACCCAAGGCCACGGAAGCGGCCCGGACCGACGACCCGCTCGCAGTGCTGATGGCCGTCGTCATGCAGCCGAAGCAGGCCGCCGACATCGCCACCGATGGCGCTGCCCCGGTGGGGAAGCCCGACGATGCCGCGGACGAAGACCCCTCCGCGGAAACGGTCGCAACCGGCCGCAAGTCGCGCGGCGGGCTCGCCTCGCTGCTCGCCGAACGCCAGGCGCGCAGCGGCGGCCCGGCCGAGACTGTCGGCGCCACGGCGGCGCCGGAAACGAAGGAACCGGATGCAAAGGCCCCCGAGGCAGAGACCGCTGCCTCCGAGCGGCCGCAGCGCGAGCCGGCCCCTCAACCGGACGCCCCCGGCCGCGCCAAGCGCGACCCGCAGGCCTCGCCCGCAACGGGTCCGGCGCCGGTCGAGGCCAAGGTCACCGTCGTGTCCAGCCAGGTCTCTCCGGCTCCGGCCGCTCCCGTCGCGGCGCCGTCGCCCACTGGCGCGGCACTCGTCATGTCGCTCGACACCGACGGCACGCTGAAGAGCTACGCCACCGAAACGGCCAGCGCCCTGCCCGCCGGCGACGCCAAGCCGCTGACCACGCTGAAGCTGCAGCTGCACCCCGCCGAGCTCGGCAACGTCACTGTCAAGATCTCCGGCACCGGCGAGGAGATCGCCATCGAGGTCCAGGTCGAAAGCACCGAGGCGCGCCACCGGCTCTCCAGCGACAGCGACGCGATCGTCAAGTCGCTGCGCGGTCTCGGCTACGACGTCGATCGCTTCACGGTGCAGCAGGTTGCGCCTTCGGCCAATGCCGGCCAGCAGCAGGGCGCCACCGGCGGCGGTCGCGGCGACGGCTTCACCGCCTTCGACCAGCGCGGCAGCGAGCGCGGCCAGGGCCAGCAGAACCATGCCAACGGGAACGGACGCGACAATGGCGAGCAACGTGCGGCCCCGCAGGGCCAGGTCGATCGCGGCGGCGCTGCTGGCGCTGTCTACATCTAGCCTCGCGGGCGCCCTCGCCCACGCCGCGCCCAATGCCTGCGAGCGCCAGATCGCGGTCGCCGCGCAGCGCTACGGCATACCGGAGGGCATCCTCTACGCCGTCGGCCTCACCGAGACCGGCCGCAAGGGCAGTCTGTATCCGTGGGCGTTGAACATCGAGGGACGCACGGTGTTCGCGCCCTCGCGGCAGGCCGCCCTGAAAGAATTCGACAGAGCGCGCGCCGGCGGCGCGACGCTGATCGACCTGGGCTGCATGCAGATCAACCATCGCTACCACGGCGACCGCTTCGCCGGCGCATCCGACATGCTCGATCCCGCCCGCAACGTCGACTATGCCGCGCGCTTCCTGAAACAGCTCAAGACCTCGCATACAAGCTGGTCGATGGCGGTCGCTCGCTATCATGCCGGACCCGACAACGACCCGGCGCAGAAGCGCTACATCTGCCGCGTCGTCGCCAACCTCGCGGCCACCGGATATGGCGAGTGGACCCCCGCCGCACGTAAATTTTGCAACCCCTGACGATTGCAATCCACAGATGAAATTCTCAAGATATAGTCTTCAAATTGCCTCGATGAACCAAGTCTAGACAAGCCCAGAGTCCCGGCCGTTAACCATTGTGGCAGAACAGCCGGGCGACTCCCCAAAATCCCTACATAGGATTTGGGCTGTTGTGCCCGATTCCCGCCAGCAGCTACCTCTTGGCTGCGGGGCTTACATGCTGATTCGGAGGGCGGGCCGATGATAGTGATCGTGGATGAGCGCGATCTCGTAAAAGAGGGATACCATTCGCTTTTCGGGCGCGAAGGCGTCGCGAGCGCGGGTTTCGGCTCGCAGGAATTCGGCGAATGGGTCGACAGCGTTGCCGACGACGACCTCAAGGCCGTCCAGGCCTTCCTGATCGGAGAGTGCGAAACCGACAAGGTAGCGCCGCGCAGGCTGCGCGACCGCACCGGCGCGCCGGTGATCGCGCTGGCCGAGCAGAACTCGTTGGAGAACACGCTGCGCCTCTTCGATGCCGGCGTCGACGACGTCGTGCGCAAGCCGGTGCACATCCGCGAGATCCTCGCCCGCATCTCCGCCATCCGCAGCCGCGCCAGCGAAAAGCCGTCCTACACGCAGGTCGGCGACATGCGCATCTACAGCGACGGCCGCGATCCCGAGATCAACGGCGTGCCGCTGCCGCTGCCGCGCCGCGAGCGTCGGATCCTCGAATATCTCGCCGCCAGCGGCGGCCGCCGGGTGACCAAGTCGCAGGTCTTCAGCGCCATCTACGGGCTGTTCGACGGCGAGGTCGAGGAGAACGTGGTGGAGAGCCACATCTCCAAGCTGCGCAAGAAGCTGCGCGAGCAGCTCGGCTTCGACCCCGTCGAGTCGAAGCGCTTCCTCGGCTACCGCCTGATGGTCTGACGCGGCGCATGGCCGGTCGCCTTCCTGAACGGTCGACCAGCCTCGCGCAAGTCAGCCCCTCTATCCTCGCGCCAGTGCTTCCCTGCGTTTGAGGAGAACCTCCCGATGAGCGGCCTTTTCGGAATGATGCGGACCGGCGTGTCCGGCATGAACGCGCAGGCGACACGCCTCGCGACGGTTGCCGACAACATCGCCAACTCCAGCACCACCGGCTACAAGAAGTCGAAGACCGAATTTTCCACGCTCGTCCTGCCGAACACCGGCTCGTCCTATTCCTCCGGCGGCGTCACCAACTCTATCCAGACCATGGTGACCAAGCAGGGCGTGCTCCAGTACACGACCTCGAAGACCGACCTCGCCATCGATGGCGAGGGCTTCTTCATCGTCCAGGACGCCGGTGGCGCGCCGTTCCTCACGCGAGCCGGCTCCTTCGTGCCCAACGCGGAGGGCGAACTGGTCAACGCCGCCGGCTACAAGCTGATGGGCTACAGCTACGCGAACGGCACGCCGACCGCGACCGCCAACAGCTTCGCGGGCCTCGAGGCCGTGGTGATCTCCGACATCTCGCTGACCGCGACCCCCTCCACTGAGGGTCTCTACGCCGCCAACCTGCCGGTGGACGCCGCGGACGTGGTGCCTGCCAACCTGCCCTCTGCCAACGCCGCCACGGCGGAATATTCGGCCAAGACCTCGATGGTGGTCTACGACGACGTCGGCCGCGAGGTGATGCTCGACATCTACTTCACCAAGGTCACCGACAACCAGTGGGAAGTGGCTGTCTTCAATCGCGCCGACGCCACTCCGGGCAGCTTCTTCCCCTATGGCACCGCCGGCGACCCGCCGCTGGCCGACACGGTGCTGGACTTCGTGCCCACCACCGGCCAGCTCGACACCACGGGCAACACCGACATCACCATTCCGGTGCCCGGCGGGCAGAACGTGACGATCGATCTGTCAGGCATGACGGAGCTCGCTGCCGGCTTCACGCCGCTCGACGCCCAGGTCAACGGCAACCCCGCAAGCGGCATCGAGGTCGTCGAGATCGCCGCCGACGGCACGATGTACGCGCAGTATACGGATGGTTCATTCCGCGCGTTGTATCGCATTCCGATGGCAACGGTTCAGTCGCCCGACCGCCTGCAGATGCTGCCGGGCAACGTCTTCTCGCAGAGTTCGGATTCCGGTCCGATCCGCATCGGCTTCCCCGGCGAGGGCAAGCTCGGCACGGTGGTGTCCGGAGCGTTGGAAGCATCCAATGTCGACATCGCGGAAGAGCTGACTGCCATGATCGAATCGCAGCGCAGCTACACCGCCAATTCCAAAGTGTTCCAGACTGGTTCCGACCTGATGGACGTGCTGGTCAACCTGAAGAGGTAGCCCGGTATGAAGCCGGGAAGCGAATGAGATGTCCCTGTCGTCTGCACTGAGCATTGCCCAGTCCGCACTACTCAACACATCCCGACAGACGAGCGTCGTCTCCCGCAACGTCTCGGAAGCGAACAATCCCGACTATTCGCGCCGCACGGCGATCCTGTCGACGAGCGCGAACGGCGCTCAGGTCGTCACGACGCAGCGCACCACCAACGAGGCGCTGTTCCGCCAGAACCTGGCCGCAACCTCTGCCGCGGCCAGCCAGAGCGCGCTGCTCTCCGGTCTCAACACCTTGAATTTCGACGTCAACGGCATCGAGTACGCCAACTCGGCGGCGACGATGCTCGGCAAGTTCCAGGAGGCGATGCAGATCTTCTCGGCCACGCCGTCGAACCGGTCAGTGGCGGAGAACGCCATCGACGCGGCGAAGTCGGTGGTGCGTTCCCTCAACGAGGGCACCGACGCGATCCAGGCCTTTCGCACGAACGTCGACCGCCAGATCGACAGCGCCGTCGAAGAACTCAACAACCTGCTCGCCGACTTCAAGATCGCCAACGACCAGGTCATGGCCGGCACCCGCGCCGGTCGCGACGTCAACGAACAGCTCGACCAGCGCGACAAGCTGCTCAAGCAGATTTCCGAATACATTCCCGTCAACACCATCACGCGCGCCGACAACGATCTCATGCTGGTCAGTGCGACGGGCCAGACCCTGTTCGAGAAGATCCCGCGCGAGGTCACGTTCGACGTTACGGTCGGCCTCCAGCCCGGCAGCACCGGCAACACGATCTATGTCGACGGCGTTCCCGTCATCGCGGGCAGCGGCGGCAACACGACGGCCGGCGGCAAGCTGGCGGCGTTCGTGCAGTTGCGCGAGGACGTCTCGGGCGGCATGCAGGCGCAGCTCGACGAGATCGCGCGCGGCCTGATCGAGGCTTTCCGCGAGACCGACCCGAACGGCGTCGATCCGGACGCCGCGGGCCTTTTCACCTGGAGCGGCGCTCCCGGTCTGCCGCCCGCCGGCACGCTGATCGACGGGCTGGCGCGCGACATCTCGATCAACGCTGCCTTCGACACACAGCAGGGCGGCGACCCCGCACTGCTGCGCGACGGCGGCGCCAACGGCGCGGCCTACGTCCACAACACCTCCGGCGGCACTTCCTATTCGGACCTGCTGCTAGGCTACGCCGCCCGCCTCGACGAGCCGATCACCTTCGATCCCGCCGCTGGCATCAACGGCACGATCAGCGTCTCGACCTACAGCACCGAGTCGATCAGCTGGTTTTCGGACATCCGTCAGGACGCCTCGCAGGCCGCCGATTCCAAGAACGCGCTGATGGCCCGCATCCAGGAGGCGCTGTCGAACGAGACCGGCGTCAACATCGACGAGGAGATGACCCTTCTGCTCGACCTCGAGCACACCTACGAGGCGTCCGCACGCCTCCTCAAGGCAGTCGACGACATGCTCGTCGCGCTGCTTGGCGCGGTGAACTGACGCCATGAAGACCTCCTTCATCTCCAGCTACGGCACGTCGCAGGCGGTGCGCACGCAACTGCTCAAGATGCAGATCGAGCTGGTCAAGAAGGAGAAGGAGGTCGTCAGCGGCCGCGCAGCCGATGCGGGCTTGCATCTGGGCGCGCGCACCGGCCAGTCGGTATCGCTGGAGCGCGACATCGACCGCCTCAAGGGCGTGATGGACTCCAACGAGCTGGTGCTGTCACGGCTTTCGGCCACGCAGGCCGGCCTCACCACGCTGACCGAGACCGCCCAGACCTTCCAGTCAACCATGACCGCCGCCTCGTCGGGCGCGGTGGAGCCGACGATCCTGCTCAGCGAGGCCAAGACCGCGCTGGTGAAAATGACCGGCGTGCTCAATTCGAGCCTGAACGGCGAGAACCTGTTCGCCGGGATCAATACCGACGTGCAGCCCTTCGCCGACTTCTTCGAGGCCGGCTCGCCGGCGCGGCAGGCGATCGAGGACGCGTTCGTGACGCAGTTCGGCTTCGCCCATACCGACCCGGCCGCGGCCGCCCTCACCAGGGCCGACCTGACCAACTTCCTCGAAAACGTGGTGGAGCCGCAGTTCACCGGCCCCGACTGGAACACCAACTGGTCCAGCGCCACCGACGCGACGATCACGGCGCGCATCACGATGACCGACACCAGCTCCGCCTCGGTCAGCGCCAACGAGGCCGGCATCCGCAAGCTGGCGGCGGCGGCCGCCTACGTGTCCGTACTCTTCGAGGGCACGCTCAACGAGTACGCACGCGACGGCGTGATCGCCGCATCGACCTCGCTGGTCGGCCAGGCCGTTTCCGATCTCGCGCAGACGCAGGCCAAGACCGGCATCGTGCAGCAGCGCGTCACCGCCGCCTCGGAGCGGCTGTCGATGCAGGTGGACATCTTCAGCGGCAAGGTCAACGACCTCGTCGGCATCGATCCATACGAAGCCTCGACCCGCGTGCAGCAGCTGCTGGCGCAGATCGAGACCGCCTACACCCTCACCAACCGCATGTCGCAGCTCAGCCTGGTGAGGTTCCTGTCGTGATCGTCCCTTCCTTTTCCACCAGCATCATCGTGAGACGCAGCTGACATGTATCAGTTCTCATACGCAGAAGTTCAGACCGACTCGGTGGCCGATGCACGCGACCGCGAGCGCCAGTTGCTGTCCCGCTCGATCGACCTGCTGGTGAAGGCCAAGGAGCGCGGGCCGGGTTCCATGCAGGCGGTCGAGGCGCTGCATTTCCTCAACCGCGTCTGGTCGACGCTGGTCGAGGACCTTGGCAGCGCCGAGAACGCGCTTCCGCCCGAACTGCGCGCCAACCTGATCTCGATCGGGCTGTGGCTGCTGCGCGAAGGCGAGGAGGTCCGGCAGGGACGCTCGCAGAACTTCGAGGGACTGATCGAGGTCTCGCAAATCATCCGCGACGGGATTCAATGAGCCACACGCTGAAAATCACGCTCAAGGCCAACGAGAAGATCTACGTCAACGGCGCCGTCATCCGCGCCGACCGCAAGGTCTCGCTGGAATTCCTCAACGACGTGCAGTTCCTGCTGGAGAACCACGTCCTGCAGGCCGACGAGGCCTCCACGCCGCTGCGCCAGCTCTATTTCATCGTGCAGATCATGCTGATGAACCCGGGCGACACCGAAGACGCCCGCCGCCTGTTTCGCGACATGCTGCCCCGGCTGCTCGGGGCCTATGCCGACGCCCAGATCCTCTCCACGCTCAAGCATGTGGATGCACTGATCAGCGGCGAGCGGCCCTACGAGGCGCTGCGCGCCATCCGCAGCCTTTTCGCGGTCGAGACGGCAATCCTCAACCCGCAGCACGAGACGCCGCAACTCGCTCTCGTCGCAGGAGAATGACATGACCACCGTTCCTTCCGTCGGCACCAGCTCGACCCAGAAGTCCTCGACCGAGAATTCCTCGACCACAGCCCCGACCAAGGCGGAGGTGGACTACCAGTCGTTCCTCAAGCTGCTCGTCGCGCAGATGAAGAACCAGGATCCGACCCAGCCGATGGACTCGACGCAATACGTCGCGCAGCTGGCGCAGTTCTCGAATGTCGAGCAGTCGATCCAGGTGAACAAGAAGCTCTCCGAACTGCTGCAGGTGTCCGCCATCAGCCAGGCCAATTCGCTGCTCGGCCGCACGGTGACCTCCGCCGACGGCGAGACGACCGGTGTCGTCGCGCAGGTCAAGCTCGCCACCAACGGCGTGATCGCCGTGCTCGAGAGCGGCAAGGAAGTCGTCATGCAGAACGGCGTGGTGGTTACCGACACGCCGGAAAGCACGCCACAGTCCGGCTCGCCGAGCGCCAGCGACATCGTGGAGAACGCCGCCTGACATGAACGAGGCCGATGCCCTCGACATCATGCAGTTCGCCATCTGGACCGTGCTGGTGGCGTCCGCCCCGGCCGTCGCCGTGGCGATGATCGTCGGCGTCGGCATCGCACTGGTGCAGGCGCTGACGCAGATCCAGGAAATAACCCTGACCTTCGTGCCGAAGATCGTGGCGATCCTGATCGTCGTGGCGCTGACCGGCCCGTTCATCGGCGGCCAGATCAACACCTTCACGACCGTCGTGTTCCAGCGCATCGAAACGGGTTTCTGACCCCGCGCCTCCCCGGCACCACGCCCGCCGTCGCGTCTGGCCGTTGAGAAAGAGCGCAGCCCGCACGCAGGGCTGAGAAGACGGGCGGCTGCGACGTCGCTCATCTATTATTGTTTCC
>JAHBYZ010000018.1 GCA_019635695.1 Rhizobiaceae bacterium | reverse complement strand
GTAAGGCGCCAGCAGGTCGATGACCTTGATGCCGGTGACCAGGATGGCCGCTTCCGTCGACTGGTCGACATAGGCCGGAGCCGGCTGGTGGATGGCGCGCATCTCGGTGGCGCGCACCGGGCCCTCTTCGTCCACCGGCTCGCCGATGACGTTGATGATGCGGCCGAGCATGCCCTCGCCGACCGGCACCGAGATCGGCGCGCCGGTGTCGGTGACGGCCTGGCCGCGCACCAGACCTTCAGTGGAGTCCATGGCGATGGTGCGAACGGTGTTCTCGCCAAGATGCTGGGCGACCTCGAGCACCAGGCGGTTGCCCTGGTTGTCGGTCTCCAGCGCGTTCAGGATCGCCGGCAGGTGGTCGTCGAACGCGACGTCGACGACGGCGCCGATGACCTGGCGGACGCGACCCTTCGGACCGGTCGCGGCGGCGCGGGCGACCGGCGCTTTAGCGGCGGCCGGCTTCGCAGCCGCTGCCTTCTTCGCGGCCGGAGCCGCAGCCTTGGGAGCCGCCTTCGCGGCGGGCGCGGCCGCAGCGGCGGGCTTCGCCGCCGGGGCCTTCTTGGGAGTAGCTGCTTTCGCCATCTGATTGCCTCTTACGTGTATCTCGTCAGCTTCGCCGGCCGGAACCGGCTTCGCCCTAGAGCGCCTCGGCGCCCGAAATGATCTCGATCAGTTCCTTGGTGATCTGCGCCTGACGCTGGCGGTTGTAGGTGATCGTCAGCTTGCGGATCATGTCGCCAGCGTTGCGCGTGGCGTTGTCCATCGCGGTCATCTTGGCGCCCATCTCGCCGGCGACGTTCTCCAGCAGGGCGCGGAAGATCTGGACCGAGATGTTGCGCGGGATGAGGTCGCCGAGGATCTCCTCCGCCGACGGCTCGTATTCGTAGATGGCGCTGCCGGCGGCCGCCGGAGCCGTCTCGCCCGCTGCCGGAGCGGCCGGGATCAGCTGCTGCGCGGTCGGGATCTGCGAGATCACCGAACGGAAGCGCGAATAGAACAGCGTCGCGACGTCGAACTGGCCTTCGTTGAACAGCGCGATCACCTTCTTGCCGATCGCGTCGGCGTTGGAGAAGCCGATCTGCTTCACGTCGCGCAGCTCGATGCGCTCGATGATGAGCGACGCGTAGTCGCGGCGCAGGATATCGAAGCCCTTCTTGCCGACGGTGATGATCTTCACCGTCTTGCCGGCCGCCAGCAGCTTGCGCACGTGCTCGCGCGCCAGACGGGCAATCTGCGAGTTGAAGCCGCCGCACAGGCCGCGGTCGGCGGTCGCAACGACCAGAAGATGAACATCGTCCTTGCCGGTGCCCGCCATCAGCGGCGGCGCGTCGGAGCCGGCCACCGCGTTGGCGATGTTAGCCAGCACCGCGCCCATGCGCTCGGAATACGGACGCGCGGCCTCGGCAGCCTCCTGGGCGCGACGCAGCTTCGCCGCGGCGACCATCTGCATCGCCTTGGTGATCTTCTGCGTCGCCTTGACCGAGGCGATGCGGTTCCTGAGGTCTTTTAGCGAAGCCATTCGCCCAACAGTCTCCGGTCAGCTACCCGAACGGGCGCTATTAAGCGAACGTCTTGGCGAAGGCGTCGATCGCCGACTTGAGCTTGGCGCGCAAATCGTCCGACAGGGCCTTCTCCTTGCGGATGCCTTCCAGCACCGCCTTGCCTTCGGTGCGCATGTAGGCGAGCAGGGCCTGCTCGAACTTGCCCACCTGCGGCACCGTCAGCTTGTCGAGGTAGCCGTTGACGCCGGCGAAGATGACGGCGACCTGCTCCTCGGTCTTGAGCGGCGAGAACTGCGGCTGCTTGAGCAGCTCGGTCAGGCGCGCGCCGCGGTTGAGCAGGCGCTGGGTCGAGGCGTCGAGGTCGGAGCCGAACTGCGCGAAGGCAGCCATCTCGCGATACTGCGCGAGCTCGCCCTTGATCGAGCCGGCGACCTGCTTCATCGCCTTGATCTGCGCCGACGAACCGACGCGCGACACCGACAGGCCGACGTTCACGGCCGGACGGATGCCCTGGAAGAACAGGTTGGTCTCCAGGAAGATCTGGCCGTCGGTGATCGAGATCACGTTGGTCGGGATGTAGGCCGACACGTCGTTGGCCTGCGTCTCGATGACCGGCAGCGCGGTCAGCGAGCCGTTGCCCATGTCGTCGTTCAGCTTCGCGGCGCGCTCCAGCAGGCGCGAGTGCAGGTAGAACACGTCGCCCGGATAGGCTTCGCGGCCCGGCGGGCGGCGCAGCAGCAGCGACATCTGGCGGTAGGCGACGGCCTGCTTGGAGAGGTCGTCATAGGCGATCAGGGCATGCTTGCCGCTGTCGCGGAAATATTCGCCCATGGTGCAGCCGGCGAACGGCGCCAGATACTGCATCGGCGCGGGATCCGAAGCGGTCGCGGCGACGATGATCGAATATTCGAGCGCGCCGCGCTCCTCGAGGATCTTCACGAACTGCGCGACGGTCGAGCGCTTCTGGCCGACGGCGACGTAGACGCAATAGAGCTTTTCCGACTCCGGACCCGACTGATGGATCGCCTTCTGGTTCAGGATCGTGTCGAGAATGATCGCGGTCTTGCCGGTCTGGCGGTCGCCGATGACCAGCTCGCGCTGGCCGCGGCCGACCGGGATCAGCGCGTCGATGGCCTTGAGGCCCGTCGACATCGGCTCATGCACCGACTTGCGCGGGATGATGCCCGGCGCCTTGACGTCGACGCGCGCGCGCTCGGCCGACTTGATCGGACCCTTGCCGTCGATCGGGTTGCCGAGCGCGTCGACGACGCGGCCGAGCAGTTCCGGTCCGACCGGAACGTCGACGATGGCGCCGGTGCGCTTGACGGTGTCGCCTTCCTTGATGTCACGGTCGGCGCCGAAGATGACGACGCCGACATTGTCGGCTTCGAGGTTGAGCGCCATGCCGCGGATGCCGCCCGGGAACTCGACCATCTCGCCCGCCTGGACGTTGTCGAGGCCGTAGACGCGGGCGATGCCGTCACCGACGGAGAGAACCTGACCGACTTCCGAGACTTCGGCTTCCTTGCCGAAATTCTTGATCTGGTCCTTGAGGATTGCGGAAATTTCCGCGGCGCGGATATCCATCAGCCGACCTCTTTCAGTGCGAGCTTGAGCGAGTTGAGTTTTGTACGGAGCGACGTGTCGATCTGGCGCGAGCCCATCTTCACGACGAGGCCGCCGAGCAGGCTCGGATCGACCGTGACGGCAATCGCGACATCCTTGCCAGCGACTTCCTTGAGCGTTGCCTTGAGTTCGGCGACCTGCGCGGCGCCGAGCTCATGGGCGGACGTGACTTCGGCCGAAGCCTCGCCGCGATGCGCGGCGGCGATCTGCCGGTAGGCCTTTATCATGCCGGGAACGGCGAACAGGCGGCGGTTCTTCGCGGCGACCTTGAGGAAATTGCCGACGAGGCCCTTCAGACCGGCCTTGGCGGCGATCGCCGAGATGGCACGGAACTGGTCGTCGGCGGAGAAAACCGGGCTCTCGATGAGCCGCTTCATGTCGGCGCTGCCGGAAAGCATGGATTCGACCTGGGCGAGATCCTTGTCGACCGCGTCGAGGGACTTGGCTTCAAGGGCGAGATCGAACAGCGAGCGCGCATAACGCTCCGCAACGCCTGAGATCATCGAGCCGGATTGTGCCACTGTGAGCCGCTTCTTTCGCAGGACAGGCCGCAGGATCGTCCGCTGGAGTCCGTGACTCTGGCTAAATCCTTGACCTTGATGAAGATTTTCGGCCAGACCCCCGGCGGCAACCGCGTCCCCCGGCCGAAATTCGCCTGCCGTCTAGCATAGGCAACTACGACTCGCAACACGCCGCAACCCGCGGCTTAGCGGCAGTTTTGTCGCATGCGGGGCCGCCATGCCCGAGAGTCAGGGAACGAAGCCGAAGAAGAACACCAGCGGCAGCACCGCCAGAACGATTTCCACCAGCAGCGAGACCCAGTTGTAGGGCGTGTTGCCGCCGTCCGAAAGCATCGAAACCATGCGGCCGAAGGCGGTCAGCGCCCAGGAGACGCCGAGCACCAGATAGAGGAAGGGCTGCGCCAGCAGGATGCAGCAGATGCCGACGCCGAGCCAGAAGCCCGACACGGTCGCACGCGCCTCCGACACCGCTTCGGGATGGTCCGGCCGCGTCTCCAGCCGCAGGATCTTAAGGGTGATTCCCGGCGCGAACAGCGCGATCAGGCCGAACAGGATGGTGACGACGGCCGAAGACCAAGCCAGCCATTCGCCCTGACTGAACGGCCAGGGAAAGGTGAATTCCATGTGCGCCCCCTCCGGCTGCTGCGATCATTGAGGGCGCGTCGGCGGCGAAGTCAAGCGCGCGACACCGGTCAAGGGCGGTTGCCTTCCGCCCGGCGGACTGCCTGCGCGGCGAATCCCTGCCTAATGGACGGGTTGCGCCGACGCGAGCAGCACGTCGACCAACCGGTCGAAACCCAGCCCGGTTCCGGCGATCCGCTCGCGCATGGCGGCCGATCCGGAGAGATAGGCCATCTGCTCGGTATAGAGCATCCGCGTACCGGCGCCGGCCGAGCGCAGCTCCACCGTCGCCAACGAGGCGGAGACGCGCGCGCCGGCCGAGCTCATCTCGAAGGCGTAGATGATGCGCGCGGCGGGCACGATGTCGAGATAGGTCGCCGTGAAGGTCTGCTCGACGCCGTCGAGCGTGCGCCAGCGCAGCGATTCGATGCCGCCCGCAACGAAATCGAGGCGATCCTCAAGCACCGTCCAGTCGGGGTGGCAGTCGTTCCAGCGCCGCTTGAGCGCTTTCTCCGACCAGAAGCGGAACGCATGGGCGGGGGGGGGCGGCCAGGGTGCGCTCGACAACGAATGTCGTGTGCTCGACGCTGCTCATCGGTCTTCCTCCTCGGGCATCTCGGCGATCGCCTGCGCCAGCCGGTCGAAGGCAGCCTCCAGCGAAGCCTGCCGCTCGCGCATCCACGCACCCATCGGCTCCAGCGCCTCGCGCCGCATCGAGTAGGTGCGGATGCGGCCGACCTTTCGCGACGCCACGACGCCGCCGTCCTCCAGCACCTTGAGATGCTTCAGCGCGGAAGGCAGGCGCATGCCCGCCGGCGCGGCGAGTTCCTTGACCGAGGCAGGGCCGCGGGCGAGCCGCTCGACCATGCCGCGCCGCGCCGAATCCGCCAGCGCGACGAAGAGACGGTCGAGTCGTTCGGGTTCCTGCATCGGGCGGAGCGCCCCTTTCTCATGCGCGAAGAAACCGCTCGGGCATAGCATCCCTGTACGGGAACATCGAGAAATACGGACGCGCCTGCGCCAGCGTCCGCCGCACGGAAGGCCGCTCGAGCAGGCGCTCGAAATAGGCGTGCAGGTTCGCGGCCTCGCGCGGGAACGGATGCACTATGCCCGCGAAGAAGAGTCCCGGTAACGCCGCGCAATCGGCCATGGAAAAATCCTCGCCGCAGGCGAAGCTGCGCCCGGCCAACTGGCCGTCGATCATGGCGTAGGCGGTGTCCAGCGTCCCGCGCGCGTCTAGCACGCCATGCGGATCGCGCGCGCCCTCGGGCCGGATACGGTCGATGACGATCTTCTGCATGGGCTGGCTGACATAGAGGTCGAAGAAGCGGTCCCACAGGCGCACATCCAGCCTGAGGGCGGGATCCACCGGCAGCATCGGCACCGCGCCGCCGTGCAGGTCGGCAACGTATTCGATGATGATGCTGGTCTCCGGGACCAGCCGCTTACGCTCGCCGTCATAGAGCACCGGGATCTTGCCGACCGGCCAGCGCGCCAGATGGCTGGCCGCCGCGCCCTCGTCCATCAGATCGACAATCACTTCAGTGAACGGCACGTCGTTCTCATAGAAGGCGATCATCACCTTGTGACAGAACGACGCCAGTGGGTGGATGTAGAGGGTCAGCGACACGGCCCGCCCCATATTGTTTCCGTTCTGGGAAACTATCGCCTTGCCAGGCAGGACGCAAGAGATAGTTTCACGCGAGAGAAACTTTCGTCGCTGCTAGCGAGCCCGCGGACACGACCGCGAGAACGAAGAAGGCGGGCTTGCCAACTCGATATTATATCGATATTCCTCGATTTATGGAATCATCAGACGCGATCGACACCTTTACCGCGCTGTCGCAGGCGACTCGCCTCGACGCGTTCCGGCTCATCATGAAGCACGAGCCGGACGGGCTGCCCGCCGGCGAGGTCGCCCGCCGCCTCGGCGTACCGCAGAACACGATGTCCACGCATCTGGCGGTGCTTTCGCGCGCCGGACTGGTCGCCGCCGAGCGCCATAGCCGCTCGATAATCTATCGCGCCAGCATCGATCGCGTGCGCGAGATCGCCAGCTTCCTCGTCAACGATTGCTGCGGCGGAAGGCCGGAACTGTGCGAGCCGCTGGTAGCCGAGTTCACGCCGTGCTGCGCCCCGAAGGAGAACGCCAGTGGCTGCTGACCGCGTCTACAACGTGCTGTTCCTGTGCACGGGCAACTCGGCCCGCTCGATCATCGGTGAGGCCGTTCTGAACCATGTCGGGCACGGGCGCTTCCACGCCTACTCGGCTGGCAGCGCGCCGAAGGGCGCGGTCAATCCGATGGCGCTGGAGGTGCTGGGCGAAGCCGGCATTTCCCTGGATGGGTTGCGCTCGAAGGCCTGGGACGAGTTTGCCGTGCCCGGCGCGCCGGTCATGGATTTCGTCTTCACCGTCTGCGACAACGCCGCCGGCGAAGCCTGTCCGATCTGGCCGGGTCAGCCGATGACGGCGCATTGGGGCATCGAGGACCCCGCGGCGGTCGAAGGCCCCGAGTTCCGACGCCGCGCGGCCTTCGAGGAAGCGCTGCGCTTCATGCGCAACCGCATCGGCGCCTTCGTCAGCCTGCCCATCGAAAGCATCGACCGGCTGGCGCTGGGCTCGAAGCTGCGCGGCATCGGCGCCATGGACGGCGCCACCACGAAGGCGCACGACGCGGCATGACCGACCTGCCGCGCCGGCTTGCCGCGGAAGCACTCGGCACCGCCTTCCTAGTCGCGGCGATCGTCGGCTCCGGCATCATGGCCGAGCGGCTGACGCAGGATATGGCGCTGGCGCTGCTGTGCAACACGCTGGCAACCGGCGCGATGCTTGTGGTGATTGTCACCGTGCTCGGGCCGGTGTCGGGTGCGCACTTCAATCCCGCCGTGACGCTGGTGATGGCTGTGCGCCGCGAGATCGCGGCGGCGGACGCGGCCTTCTACGCGCTCGCGCAGGTTGCAGGCGGCATTGCCGGCACGCTTGTCTCCCACGTGATGTTCCACCAGCCGGCGTTGCAGGCGGGCATACACGCACGAAGCGGCGGCACGCTCTGGTTTGCCGAAGCCGTGGCAACCTTCGGCCTGATCGCCGTCATACTCGCCGGAAGGCGCGCGAATGCCGCTGCGATGCCTTGGCTGGTCGGCCTCTATATTACCTCGGCTTACTGGTTTACCGCCTCGACCTCTTTCGCCAATCCGGCAGTCACGATTGCGCGCTCGCTGACCGCGAGTTTCTCGGGCATCCGCCCGGTCGACGCGCCCGCCTTCATCATCGCGCAGTTGACCGGCGCGCTGATCGCGGCAATGCTGATGGGCTGGCTGCTCGCGCCGCGAACGCAAGCTCGGCGGACAACGTCCGCCGATGCGCGGCGCGCCTAGAGAAAGCTCTGCGGATCGATGTCGACATTGACGCGCACCGAGCCTTTCGGCCGCGGCGCGGCCGCCACCGTCGCGCGAACAAAACCCTGCATGTCGGAGCGGCGCTCGCCGTGGACGAGCAGGCGGAAACGGTGACGGCCCGCGATCAGTGCCAGCGGGGCCTCGGCCGGGCCAAGGACGTCGATGCCGGCGACGGACGGCGCGGCGCGGCGCAGCGCCCGGGCATGGCCTTCGGCGTCGGCCCGCGTCTCGGCGCTGACGACGATCGCGGCGAGCCGGCCGAAGGGCGGCAGGCCGGCACGTTCGCGCTCGGCGATCTCGCGCTCGTAGAAACTTTCTGAGTCACCCGACACGATGGCGCGCATGACCGGGTGGTCGGGCTGGTAGGTCTGAATCAGCCCGGCGCTCTCCTTGCCGGTGCGGCCCGCACGGCCGGTGACCTGCGACAGCAGCTGGAAGGTGCGCTCGGCCGCGCGCGGGTCGCCATTGGCCAGCCCGAGATCGGCATCGACCACGCCGACCAGCGTCATGTTCGGGAAATTGTGGCCCTTGGCGACCAGTTGCGTGCCGATGACGATGTCGCAGTCGCCCTTGGCGATGGATTCGAGCTCCAGCCGCAGGCGCTTCGTGCCGCCGATGATGTCGGAGGACAGCACCACCGTGCGCGCGTCCGGCAGGTGGGTGACGATCTCCTCGGCGACGCGCTCGATGCCGGGACCGCAGGCGACGAGGTGGTCGAGCGTGCCGCATTCGGGGCAGGCATTGGGCCGGCGCTCGTTGTGGCCGCAATGATGGCAGACGAGCTGGCCGCGGAAGCGGTGCTCGACCAGCCATGACGAGCATTGCGGACACTGGAAGCGATGGCCGCAGACCCGGCACAGGGTCAGCGGCGCGTAGCCGCGGCGGTTGAGGAAGAGCAGCGACTGCTCGCCGCGCGCGACGTTTTCCTTGACCTTCGAGAGCAGCACTGGCGACAGGAAGCCGCCGCGCGCCGGCGGATGGCGGCGCATGTCGATCGCAGCGAGATTGGGAAGTGCGGCCTCGGCAAAGCGCGTCGGCAGATCGACCCGCCGGTAGCGGCCGGCATCGGCGTTGACGCGCGTTTCCACGGAAGGCGTGGCGGAGGCGAGCACGACCGGGAAGCCGCCGATCTGGCCGCGCACCACGGCCATGTCGCGGGCATTGTAGAAGACGCGGTCCTCTTGCTTGTAGGCGGTGTCGTGCTCCTCGTCGACGACGATGAGGCCGAGCTCCCTGAACGGCAGGAACAGCGCCGAGCGGGCGCCGGCGACGACGCGGACGGAACCTTCCGCCACCTGCCGCCAGACACGTTCGCGCGCTCTTGGTGGGAGATCGGAATGCCATTCGGCCGGCTTCGAACCGAAGCGGTCGTGGAAGCGTTCGAGGAAGGCCTGCGTCAGCGCGATCTCGGGCATCAGCACCAGCACCTGCTTGCCCTGCTCGACCGCCGCTGCGATGGCCTCGAAATAGGTCTCGGTCTTGCCCGAGCCGGTGACGCCGTCGAGCAGGGTGACCGAGAAGCCGCCCTCGCCCATCGCGGCGGCGAGTTTCGCCGCCGCGTCGGCCTGCGCCGACGTCAGCTGCGGCTGCGCATAGCCCGGATCGGGCGCGGCAACGATCGGCCGCGGCGGCAGCAGCACGTCCTCAAACACGCCCTGTGCGGTCAGCCCGTCCACGACGGTCAGCGACACGCCGGCGGCGTGCGCAAGCCCCGACCGCGTCCAGCTCGGCATGTCGGCGGCGAGTTCGAGCACGCGCCGCCGCGCGTCGGTGGGCCTGTCGGGTGCGGCGCCGGTGAAGCGCAGGCCGGGCAGCGGCGGCTCGGGGTCGAAGGCGGCCGGCACGCGCAGGAACATGCGCGCCACCAGCCCCGGCGCCGTCAGCGTGTAGGCGGCGACCCAGTCGACGAACTTGCGCGCCTCCTCGTTGAGCGGCGGACAGTCGAAGACGTGGGTGATGGGCCGCAGCCGCTTCGCGTCGACCGCCTCGCCCGGCCCGTCCCAAACCACGGCGCCCACCTGGCGCGGCCCGAGCGGCACCTGCACGATCGAGCCGGGCTCGACATGCATGCCCTCCGGCACGGCATAGGAATAGGCGCGCTCGGCCGGCATCGGCACGAGCACGGGCACGGTCCTCGCCCCGCTTCCAATCACTCCCGAATCTCTCGTCATCGCTGGTGACGTTGCCTGCTTATTGAGCTAGAGCAAGGCCGAAAAGCCGGGTTCCCAACCGGCAGACCAAGAGGAAACCGCCATGAAGTTCTTCGTCGACACCGCCGACGTGAAGGAGATCAAGGAACTCGCCGGGCTCGGCCTGGTCGACGGCGTGACCACAAATCCTTCGCTCATCCTGAAATCCGGCGGCAACATCGCCGAGGTGACCAAGCAGATCTGCGACATCGTCGACGGACCGGTCTCGGCCGAAGTGGTGGCGACCGAATACAAGGAGATGATGCGCGAGGCGAAGATCCTGGCCAAGATCGCCGACAATGTCTGCATCAAGGTGCCGCTGACCCTCGACGGCCTCAAGGCCTGCCGCGACATCCGCTCGGACGGGCGCGACGTCAACGTCACGCTGTGCTTCTCGGCCAACCAGGCGCTGCTCGCGGCCAAGGCCGGCGCGACCTTCATCTCGCCGTTCGTCGGCCGTATCGACGACACGGGAAGCGACGGCATGGAGCTGATCGCCGAGATCAAGCAGATCTACGACAATTACGACTTCGACACCGAGATCCTCGTCGCCTCCGTGCGCACGGTGAACCATGTCAAGCAGGCGGCGCTGATCGGCGCCGACGTCGTGACGGCGCCGCCGGCGACGCTGCGCGCGCTGGTCAGCCATCCGCTGACCGACAAGGGCCTCGCCGCCTTCCTCGCCGACTGGGCAAAGACCGGCCAGAAGATCGGCTGATGTGGCAAATCCTGCGCCACGGCATCGCCGTGGCGGCGGTCCTGACCGGCGCGGCGCTGCCCGCGCCGGCGGCCGCGCAGGACTTCGCGCGGCATCTGGCAGGCATCGACGCCGCCTTCGTGCTGCGCAACGGCGCGACCGGCGAAACCGTCCGCCACGCACCGAAGCATGCCGCGAAACGCTTCGCGCCCTGCTCCACCTTCAAGATACCCAACACGGCGATCCTGCTGGAAACCGGCGCGGCGGCGGACCTCGACGCGGTCGTGCCTTACGATCCCGCGCTGAAGATCGCCAATCCGGCATGGGCGCGCAACCTGTCGCTGCGCGAAGCCTACCGGGAATCGGCGCTGTGGGTCTACCGGGCGCTGTCCCGCAAGGTCGAGATGGCTGCGATCCGGCGCGTTCTCGCGGCCATGGACTACGGTGACGGCCGCACGGGGAAGAGCATCCGCGACCGGCCGTTCTGGGTGGACGGCACGCTGAAGATATCGGCCGACGAGCAGGTCGCTTTCCTGCAGCGTCTGCACCAGGGAAAGGCGGGACTGTCGGAACGCACCGCGCGGCTGACGCGCGAAGCCATGGTGGCAGAGGAAAATCCGCGCTGGCGGCTTTCGGCCAAGACCGGCTCGTGCCGCGCCGATGGCGGCGGCGTCAACCTCTGGTACGTCGGTTATGTCGAGCGCGCCGACACCACCCATTACTTCGCGCTGCATATGAGCGCCGCGGACTACCAGCCGCTGATGGACCGTCGCGTCCCCATCGCCCGCGCGATCCTCGCGGACCTCGACGTCATCGACTGAGGCAGATCAGGCCCCCGCGAATGTCGCATCGGGATCGCGCTCCAGCGCTTCCACCGTGTGGCGCTGCAGCGCGCGGGTCACCTCGGCCGGATCGCCGGCGAGCGCGTCCGCCGCGACAGGCTTTCCGACGACGATGCGGAAGGTCGAGCCGCGCTTGTTGAGCAGTTCGCGGAAGACCGTCATGTCGCGCAGTTCCGTGTTGGTGCGCGCGAACAGGTGGAACAGCCGCGAGTTGCACGCCTGCATGCTGACCGGCACGACGGGGACTTCGTAGCGCCGCGCCAGCGACACCAACGAGGTCTGCCAGGGCCGCTCGTCGATGCGGTCGACGTTCCAGAAGGCGATGCGACCGGACGGGAACAGGATGACGGCCCGGCCGGCCGCGAAAGCGCGCGCGGTGGCCTCGGCGGCGACGCGGCTCTTGGCGCGCGTCTTCTCCGTGGCGCGCCATTCGACCGGGATCACCAGGTCGGCGAGCCGCGGCGCCACGCGAAGCGCATCGCGGTTGCCGAACAGTGTGATGTCGGAGCGGTGCGGCGCCAGCAGCTGCCATGCGGCGACGGGGTCGGCGAGCCCGGTGGGATGGCTGCAGGCGAGGATGAACCCGCCATGCGCGGGGATATTCGAAGCGCCGGTGATGTCGAGATGGAGACGCAGCCGCGCGGCGAGACTGTCGAACACAGCGCTGCCGGGAAGCGGCGAGACGGCGTCGGCGAGACGTACCGCCTCGTCGTAACCCAGCAGGCCGTGCAGCAGCGGCCGCAACAGCGGCCATGCCGGATGGCGGCTGAGCCTGACCGCCCGTTCCTCGATCAGATCGTCGACGATGTGCCTTCGCCGCCCGGCGCCAGCGAGCCGCAGCAGACCGGCGTCGAAAAGGTTGCGGGGGGTGAGTTCGGCCACGGCGCGCCTCCGGCAGCAAGAGCCCCGGCAGGTTCCTGCCCGAGTCCCGCTACGGCACGGTGACGGTTTCGTGTCGGGGGGAAGACAGCGACTATTGTGTTGCCGCGTTGCGCCCGGTCGCAAGATCGGCCGCAACCGCGGCCACCAGAAGCGCCGCGAGCTCGCGGGCGGAGCGGTTCTGCGCATCGCGAGCCGCTCTTTGTTCCGCGAACGGCTGATTGCTGGGCACGTCATAGGCTGCCGTCGCGCGACGCGTTCCGGTGCCGACGACGCGGCCGGTGCCGGCCTCCCTGATCGTGTAGGTGCCGACGAAGGTCATGATCTGCGAGTTGGGCGCCTTCTCCTGCGTCGTCACCTGGGTGTAGGTCGAACTGGCGGCGACGGCGTAAGCCGACAGGGTCAGCTCGTAGGGCGCTGCGGCCGGATTTCCGCGACCGCCGGATAGCAGGAAGATCAGCTCGTTGCGGACCTCCTGCGCCTCGCGCGTGGTGACCGGCGCGACGTTGACCTGGCCGAGCGTGGCCTTCACAGGCGTCGCCGCGCCGGGATTGACCGACGGCGCGACCGAACCGGAATAGAGCGGCTGCGCGGTGCAGCCGGCGAGCAGCACGGCGACAAGCGCCGCGCTGCCGGCCGACAACCGGCGCCCGGCGCGCTCAGGCCACCACATTCACGATCCGCTGCGGCACGACGATCACCTTCTTCGGCGGCTTGCCGCCCAGCGCGGCCTGCACGAAGTCGAGCGCCAGCGCCGCCTTTTCCACGGCAGCTTGGTCCGCGCCGCGGCCGATCGTCAAGTCGCCCTTCTTCTTGCCGTTGATCTGCACCGGATAGGTCACCTCGTCGTCGACCGTCAGCGCCGCATCGAATTTCGGCCAGGGCCGCTCGGCGATAAGCCCCTTGCCGCCAAGCGCGGTCCAGCATTCTTCAGCCAGATGCGGCATCATCGGGGCGATCATGGACAGCATGAACTCGACCGCCTCGCGCAACGCGGCCTTCGCCGCCGCATCGGCGCCCGCGGCACCGGCGATGGCCGGCTGCAGCACGTTGGCCAGCTCGTAGACGCGCGCGACGGCCTTGTTGAAGGAGAGCCGCGCGATGTCCTCGCCGACCGCCTTCAGCACCTTGTGCGCGGCCTTCGACACCGGGCTTGCAGGATCGGCGTTCGGCGCAACGCCCGCCAGCACTTCGGCGCCGTCGCCGACCATGCGCCAGACGCGCTGGACAAAGCGGTGCGCGCCCTCGACGCCGGCCTCGGTCCAGATCACGTCGCGCTCCGGCGGCGAATCCGACAGCATGAACCAGCGCGCGGTGTCGGCGCCGTAGCTGCCGATGATGTCGTCGGGGTCGACCACGTTCTTCTTCGACTTCGACATCTTCTCGATCGGGCCGATGGCGACTTCGGCGCCATTGCTCAGCAAGGTCGCACGACGCTTGCCGTCGACTTCCGAGATCGTCACTTCGGCCGGCGTGACGAAGCCGTTCACGCCCTTATAGGTCTCGTGAACGACCATGCCCTGCGTGAACAGACCCTCGAACGGCTCCTCGACCGCGTTCAAATGCCCCGTCGCCTTCATGGCGCGGGTAAAGAAGCGCGAATAGAGCAGGTGCAGGATCGCGTGCTCGATGCCGCCGATATACTGGTTGACCGGCAGCCAGCCCTTCGGGCCGTCCACGACCTTGAGGTCGGTCGGCTGCTGCTCGTTCCAAGGGTCGGTGAAACGGGCGAAATACCAGGACGAATCGACGAACGTGTCCATCGTGTCGGTGTCGCGCCGTGCGTCCTTGCCGCATTTCGGGCAGGACGTGTGTTTCCACGTCGGGTGATGGTCGAGCGGGTTGCCGGGCTTGTCGAAGGTGACGTCCATCGGCAGCTCGACGGGGAGCTGGTCGGCCGGCACCGGCACCGCGCCGCAATCATCGCAGTGGATGACAGGGATCGGGCAGCCCCAGTAGCGCTGGCGCGAGATCAGCCAATCGCGCAGGCGGAACTGTACCTTGCGCTCGGCCTGCGGCCGGTTGGCCATCGACACGCCTGACAGACGCGTCGCCACCTCGTCGAAGGCCTGCTTCGGCTTCATGCCGTCGAGGAAGCGCGAATTGATCATCACGCCGTCGTCGACATAGGCCTCGTCGGTGACCTTGAAGGTCGCCGCATCGGCGCCCTCGGGCATCACCACCGGCACCACCGGCAGGCCGTATTTGTTGGCGAAGTCGAGGTCGCGCTGGTCGCCCGACGGGCAGCCGAATATGGCGCCCGTGCCGTAGTCCATCAGCACGAAGTTGGCGACGTAGACCGGCAGCGTCCAGCTCTCGTCGAACGGGTGGACCACGCGCAGGCTGGTGTCGAAGCCCATCTTCTCGGCCGTCTCCAGCTCGGCCGCCGACGTGCCGCGGTGACGGATGTCCTCGATGAAGGCGGCGAGTTTCGGGTTGCCCTCAGCGGCTTTCCGCGCCAGCGGATGGTCGGCAGCGATCGCCATGAACGAGGCGCCGAAGATCGTGTCGGGCCGGGTCGTGTAGACCTCGAGCTCGCTTTCGCCCGCCGGCGGGTTCGCCAGCTTCCAGCGCAGCAATACGCCTTCCGAACGGCCGATCCAGTTGGCCTGCATCAGCTTCACCTTCTCGGGCCAGCGGTCGAGCGTCTCCAGCCCGTCCAGCAGCTCCTGGCTCATCGAGGTGATCTTGAAGAACCACTGGGTCAGGTCGCGCAGCTCGACGGACGCGCCCGAGCGCCAGCCCTTGCCGTCGATCACCTGCTCGTTGGCGAGCACGGTCATGTCGACCGGATCCCAGTTGACCTTGGCCGACTTGCGCTCGACCAGCCCCGCCTTCCAGAAGTCGAGGAACATCTTCTGCTGGTGCTTGTAGTAGCTCGGGTCGCAGGTGGCGATCTCGCGCGCCCAGTCCAGCGACAGCCCCATGACCTTGAGCTGCGCCTTCATCGCCTCGATGTTCTGGTAGGTCCAGGCGCGCGGGTTGACCTTGTTGTCGCGCGCGGCGTTCTCGGCGGGGAGACCAAAAGCGTCCCACCCCATCGGATGCAGCACGTTGCGGCCCATGGCGCGCTGGAAACGCGCCACCACGTCGCCCATCGTGTAGTTGCGCACATGGCCCATGTGGATGCGGCCCGACGGGTAGGGGAACATCTCCAGCACGTAGTACTTGTCGCGCGGGTCGTCGTTCTTCGTCTCGAAGAGCTTCGCGTCGGCCCAGGCCTTCTGCCATTTGGGCTCGGATGCGCGTGGGTTGTAGCGTTCGGTGGCCATGTCGGGTTATTCGCTCGGTCGTTCGGGCCGAAGCCCGGAAAAATGCGGCCAAGCGTTCATCATGCTTTGCCGAAGGCGTCAACACCGCCCGACAGGTGGAATTGCCCATGAATGAAGCGGTTTCGAGGTTGGAAGGCGTCCGCGCGGCCATCGCGTCGGCAGAACGCGAGGCGAAGCGCCCTGCCGGCTCCGTCACGCTGGTGGCCGTGTCGAAGACCTTCGAGGCGGAGGACATCCGCCCGGTGCTGCTGGCCGGCCAGCGCGTGTTCGGCGAGAACCGTGTGCAGGAAGCGCTCGGCAAATGGCCGCGGCTCAAGGAGGAGTTCGCCGGCGTCGCACTTCACCTGATCGGGCCACTGCAATCCAACAAGGCGAAGGAGGCCGTCGCCCTGTTCGACGTGATCGAAACCGTCGACCGCGAGAAGATCGCCGCCGAACTGGCGAAGGAGATCGCCAGGCAGGGCAAGACGCCGCGCCTCTACGTGCAGGTCAACACCGGGCAGGAGCCGCAGAAGGCCGGCATCGACCCCAAGGAGGCCGTCGCCTTCGTGGCGCGCTGCCGCGACGTGCACGGTCTTTCCATCGAGGGGCTGATGTGCATTCCGCCGGCCGGGGAAAACCCTGGCCCGCATTTCGCGCTGCTCGAAAAGCTGGCGCGCGAGGCGGGCGTCGAAAAGCTCTCGATGGGCATGTCCGGCGACTTCGAGACTGCGGTTCTCTTCGGCGCCACGTCGGTGCGCGTCGGCTCGGCGATCTTCGGAACGCGCTAGTTACCCGACGTCATCGCCAGGTCAATTTCATTAGCCGGCGCTTGTTGTCGCCCTGTCATCTACGGCCTATAGTTTCCCCAGCATCCACCCTTCCCAACAAAAACGGATGCACGGGAGAACACAGATGAAATCCTCACGCCTTGCGGCAGGCGTCGCCCTGACGCTGCTTTGGACGTCCAGCGCCTTCGCACAGACCGAGATCCAGTGGTGGCACGCCATGACCGGCGCCAACAACGAGGTCGTCGAGACGCTGTCGAAGGAATTCAACGCCAGCCAGAGCGAATACAAGGTCGTGCCCGTGTTCAAGGGCACCTATCCCGAGACGCTGAACGCCGGTATCGCCGCCTTCCGCGCCAAGCAGGCCCCGCACATCATCCAGGTGTTCGACGTGGGCACCGGCGTGATGATGGGCGCCGAGGGCGCTGTGAAGCCGGTGGCCGAGATTCTGTCGATGGGCGGCAAGTCGTTCGACCCGAAGGAATATTTGCCGGGCATCGTGTCCTACTATTCCAAGCCGGATGGCACGATGCTGTCCTTCCCGTACAACTCGTCCTCGCCGATCCTCTATTACAACAAGGACATCATGGCGAAGGCGGGCCTCGACGCCAACAACCCGCCCAAGACCTGGCCGGAGGTGTTCGACGCCGCCCGCAAGATAAAGGCTTCCGGTGCAGCCCCCTGCGGCTTCACCTCGACCTGGCTGACCTGGATCGGACTGGAGAACTTCGCCGCCTGGAACAACCTGCAGTACGCCACGCAGGAGAACGGCCTCGCCTCCACTGATGCGGAGCTGACCTTCAACACCGAGCCATTCGTCAAGCACTTCCAGAACATCGCCGACCTCGCCAAGGAAGGCGTGTTCCGCTACGGCGGCCGCACCTCCGAGGCCAAGCAGCTGTTCCTGTCGCAGGAATGCGCGATCTTCACCGAGTCCTCCGGTGGCCTGGGCGACGTCATCAAGTCGGGCATCAATTACGGCCTCGGCCAGTTGCCTTACTATCCCGACCTGCAGGGCGCGCCGCAGAACACCATCCCCGGCGGCGCCAGCCTCTGGGTCTTCGGCGGCAAGTCCGACGCCGAATACAAGGGCGTAGCCGCGTTCTTCACCTTCCTGTCGCAGACCGAGATCCAGTCGCGGCTGCATCAGGTGTCGGGTTATCTGCCGGTCACCATCGCCGCCTACGAAGCGACCAAGGCCTCCGGCTTCTATGACAAGAACCCGGGTCGCCTGATTCCGATCTCGCAGATGATGGGCAAGGCGCCGACCGCGAACTCCAAGGGCGTGCGGCTGATCAACCTGCCGCAGGTCCGCGACATCGAGAACGAGGAGTTCGAGAAGATGCTGAACGGCGAGCAGACCGCCCAGCAGGCGCTCGACAATGCGGTCAAGCGGGGCAACGAGGCCATCCAGACGGCGCTCGGCAACTAGGCCGGGCTCAACCGGACTGGCCGCCCGCGCCCCGCGCGCGGGCGGCCGTTCGTCAGCCGCCGTCCGCATGACCCCGCGCGTCGTCTTCCCCAACAAGCTGCTGCCCTACCTGCTGCTGCTGCCGCAGCTGGCGATTACGCTCGTCTTCTTCTACTGGCCGGCGAGCCAGGCGCTCTACCAGTCGATGCTGCGCGAGGACCCGTTCGGACTGCGCTCGACCTTCGTGTGGTTCGCCAATTTCCGCCGCGTGCTGAACGACCCGAACTACATCAATTCGGTGCAGGTGACCGCGGTGTTCTCGATCGCCACCGCGCTGCTGTCCATGGCGGTGGCGCTGCTGCTCGCCGTCATGGCCGACAAGGTGATCCGCGGCCGCGGCGTCTACCGCACGCTGCTGATCTGGCCCTATGCGGTCGCGCCGGCCATCGCCGGCATGCTGTGGCTGTTCATGTTCAACCCGACCATGGGCACCTTCGCCTACATGCTGCGCGGCGCCGGCTACAACTGGGACCCGCTGCTCAACGGCCCGCAGGCGATGACGCTGGTGGTGGCCGCCGCCGCGTGGAAGCAGATCAGCTACAATTTCCTGTTCTTCGTCGCCGGGCTGCAGGCGATCCCGAAATCGCTGATCGAGGCCGCCGCGATCGACGGCGCGCGCGAGACCAAGCGTTTCTGGACAATCGTCTTCCCGCTGCTGGCGCCGACGACCTTCTTCCTTCTGGTCATCAACACGACCTACGCCTTCTTCGACACCTTCGGCATCATCCACGCTGTCACGGGCGGCGGGCCGGGCAAGGCCACCGAGACGCTGGTCTACAAGGTCTACAACGACGGCTTCGTGAACCTGATCCTCGGCGATTCGGCGGCGCAGTCGGTGATCCTGATGGTGATCGTCATCGCGCTCACCGCCTTCCAGTTCCGCTACGTGGAGAGGAAGGTGCATTATGGGTGAGAGGTTGGCGTTCTTCACCCCCTCCGGCCCTTCGGGCCACCTCCCCCATCGAGGGGGAGGAGGTCCGCAAGCTTGGCGCCCCTCCCTCCCCTCGATGGGGAGGGTGCCTCGCGAAGCGAGGTGGGTGGGGTGGGAGGCAGCGCGATGCTAGGCGCCAGCCGCACGTCAACCTTCATCGCCCACGCCGTGCTGGTGATCGGCATCGTCATCGTGGCGTTCCCGATCTACTACGTTTTTGTCGCCTCGACGCATTCGCTGCAGACCATCCTGCGCCCGCCGCTGCCGCTGCTGCCGGGACCGCTGTTCCTGTCCAACTACTGGGAAGCGCTGGCCGGCGGCATCGGCCGCATCGGCGGCGTCGACGTTTCCACGCTGCTGTTCAACACGACCGTGGTGGCGCTGGCGGTCGCGGTCGGCAAGATCGTCATCTCGATCCTTTCCGCCTTCGCCATCGTCTTCTTCCGCTTTCCGTTCCGTATGACGTTCTTCTGGCTGATCTTCATCACCCTGATGCTGCCGGTCGAGGTGCGCATCCTGCCGACCTACAAGGTGATGGTCGATCTCGGCCTGATTGACACCTATACCGGGCTGACCTTGCCGCTGATGGCCTCGGCGACGGCCACGCTGCTGTTCCGGCAGTTCTTCCTGACCATACCCGGCGAGCTGGTCGAGGCCGCCCGCGTCGACGGCGCCGGGCCGCTGCGCTTCTTCCGCGACATCCTGCTGCCGCTCTCCCGCACCAACATCGCGGCGCTGTTCGTCATCATGTTCATCTACGGCTGGACGCAATATCTCTGGCCGCTGCTGGTGACCAACCGCAACGACATGAACACCATCGTCATCGCGCTGAGGAAGATGGTGTCGTTTGCCGACGCCGACACGCAGTGGAACCTCGTCATGGTGACCGCGGTGCTGGCGATCCTGCCGCCGGTGCTGGTCGTGCTCCTGATGCAGCGCTGGTTCGTCAAGGGCCTGGTCGAAACGGAGAAGTGAGCGCATGGCGACCGTCGAGATGCGCAACGTGCGCAAGGTCTATGCCGGCGGCGTCGAGGCCGTGCGCGGCGTCTCGATCGCCATCCCCGACGGCGGGCTATGCGTGCTGGTCGGGCCCTCGGGCTGCGGCAAGTCCACGCTGCTGCGCATGATCGCCGGGCTGGAGTCGATCTCCGGCGGCGAGATCGCCATCGACGGCAAGGTGGTCAACACGCTCGGCCCGGTCGAGCGCGACATCGCCATGGTGTTCCAGAACTACGCGCTCTATCCGCACATGAGCGTCTACGACAACATGGCCTACGGCCTGCGCAACCGCGGCACGCCGAAGGACGAAATCGACAAGCGGGTCCACGAGGCGGCGCGCACGCTGGAGCTCGAGGCGCTGCTGAAGCGCAAGCCGCGCGAGCTGTCCGGCGGGCAGCGCCAGCGGGTGGCCATGGGCCGCGCCATCGTGCGCAACCCAAAAGTGTTCCTGTTCGACGAGCCTCTCTCCAACCTCGACGCCAAGCTGCGCGGCCAGATGCGGGTGGAGATCAGGAAGCTGCAGCGGGCGCTTGGCGTGACTTCGGTCTACGTCACCCACGACCAGCTGGAGGCGATGACCCTGGCCGACCAGCTGGTGGTGATGAATGCCGGACTGGTGGAGCAGACCGGCAGCCCGCTCGACGTCTACGAGAAGCCGGCCTCGACCTTCGTGGCGAGCTTCATCGGCGCGCCGGCGATGAACCTGCTGAAGCTCGGTGCCGGCGGCGCGATCGGCGATGGATCGGCGACGGTGGCGGGAGCGCCCGCCGGAGCGGCGACTCTCGGCTTCCGCCCCGAGGACGTGCTTCTCGGCCACGCCGAAGCCGCCTTGCGCATGTCCGCTACCGTCGACGCCATCGAGCCGGTCGGCGCGGAGAGCTTCGTCTACGCGACCGCGGCAGGCAGTGCGGTGGTCGTGCGCGTTCACGGTCGCGGATCGCTGGAACCCGGCGCGCGCTTCGAACTGGCGGTCGACGCCGCCAAGCTGCACTTCTTCGGCCAGGATGGACGGCGGTTGTAACCGCCGTCGGCTTCGGCAGGTCAGTTCTGGCTGGGATAGCAGGCGGCCGGGATATCCGGCCACTTCGCTTCGAGGCAGCCGAGGCGGGCCTGAGTTGCGCGGAACTCGCGTGTCGTCGGACCCGTGACCATTGGATCGACGCCGAACTCGGCGTCGGCAAACATGTCCTCCGGCTCCGGGTCGGGCTGCGCGATACTGCCCTGGATCGACGGGAACTCCTGCACCGAGGTGCGCGCGGAAACCGGCGTCAGCATCAATGCGGCCGCCCCGATAAGGGTGGCGGCGGCCAGCAGGCGCATCAGGCTGTCGGAACGGGTCATCATCAGGCACCGAACGCCGGAGGTTGGGTTTTGTTCCACACGATTCCGGATTTTTTCATCAGACGCCGGGACGGTTAAGGCCGCGTTAACCGGCACGATCGCGACCGGCTCTTTCGCACCTGCGAAAAATCCTGTATGGGCCGCGCCATAGAAATGGGCGCCCGTGTTGGCGCCCTTTGCCCTTCGATTCCGGAAACACATATGAAAATCCGCAACATCGCGATCATCGCGCATGTCGACCATGGCAAGACGACGCTGGTCGACCAGCTGCTGAGACAGTCCGGCTCCTTCCGCGAGAACCAGCGCGTCGCCGAACGCGCGATGGACAGCAACGACCTCGAAAAGGAACGCGGCATCACCATCCTGGCCAAGGCGACCTCGGTCGACTGGAAGGATACCCGCGTCAACATCGTCGACACGCCCGGCCACGCCGATTTCGGCGGCGAGGTGGAGCGCATCCTCTCGATGGTCGATTCGGCTATCGTGCTTGTCGACGCCGCCGAAGGGCCGATGCCGCAGACCAAGTTCGTGGTCGGCAAGGCCTTGAAGGTCGGTTTGAAGCCGATCGTGGTCATCAACAAGATCGACCGGCCGGACGCCCGCCACGTCGAGGTGGTGAACGAGGTGTTCGACCTGTTCGCCGCGCTCGACGCCACCGACGAGCAGCTCGATTTCCCCATCCTCTACGGCTCCGGCCGCGACGGCTGGGTGTCGGAGAAGCCCGAGGGGCCGAAGACGGACGGGCTGGCGCCGCTGTTCGACCTGGTGCTCAAGCACGTTCCCGCGCCGACGGTGGAGCCCGGGCCGTTCCGCATGATCGGTACGATCCTCGAGGCAAACCCCTTCCTCGGCCGCATCATCACCGGCCGCATCGCGTCCGGCACGCTGAAGCCGAACCAGGCGGTCAGGGTGCTGCACCATGACGGCACGCTGCTGGAGAACGGCCGCGTCTCCAAGATTCTCGCCTTCCGCGGGCTGGAGCGCCAGCCCATCGACGAGGCGCAGGCGGGCGACATCGTCGCCATCGCCGGGCTGCAGAAGGGCACCGTGGCCGACACCTTCGCCGATCCTTCGGTGACCGAGCCGCTGAAGGCGCAGCCGATCGACCCGCCGACCGTGACCATGTCGTTCCTCGTCAACGATTCGCCGCTGGCCGGCACCGAGGGCGACAAGGTGACCAGCCGCGTCATCCGTGACCGCCTGCTGAAGGAGGCCGAGGGCAACGTCGCGCTGAAGATCGAGGAATCCGCCGAGAAGGACTCCTTCTACGTGTCCGGCCGCGGCGAGCTGCAGCTCGCCGTCCTCATCGAGACCATGCGCCGCGAGGGCTTCGAGCTTGCGGTGTCGCGCCCGCGCGTCGTCATGAAGAAGGACGACGACGGCGCGCTGCTGGAGCCGATCGAGGAAGTCGTCATCGACGTTGACGAGGAGCACGCCGGCGTGGTCGTTCAGAAGATGAGCGAGCGCAAGGCCGAGATGGTCGAGTTGCGCCCGTCCGGCGGCAACCGCCAGCGCCTCGTCTTTCACGCGCCGACGCGCGGCCTGATCGGCTACCAGTCGGAACTTTTGACCGACACCCGCGGCACCGCCGTGATGAACCGGCTGTTCAACTCGTACCAGCCGTACAAGGGCGAGCTGCCGGGCCGCACCAACGGCGTGCTGATCTCCAACGAGCAGGGCGAATCGGTAGCCTATGCCATGTGGAACCTGGAAGACCGCGGTCCGATGGTCATCGATCCCGGCGTCAAGGTCTATCAGGGCATGATCATCGGCATCCATTCGAGGGACAACGACCTCGAGGTGAACGTGCTCAAGGGCAAGAAGCTCACCAACATCCGCGCCGCCGGCAAGGACGAGGCGGTGCGCCTGACCCCGCCGATCCGCATGACGCTGGAACGCGCTCTGGCCTGGATCCAGGACGACGAACTGGTCGAGGTGACGCCGAAGACCATCCGCCTGCGCAAGCTCCATCTCGATCCGCACGAGCGCAAGCGCTTCGAAAAGAGCAAGGTTGCCTGAGCGGCGCCGGCCGCTCCACCTGATCTTAACCGCGCAGAAGTAGCGGTCTTCCGGAGCAGAACCGGGAGACCGCGATGGTCCGACTGTCATCCGAGCGCGAGCCGGCCCTTCCCTACACCGCCCTGCAGGTAGGCCTGCACTGGCTGGTCGTCGCGATGATCGTCTCCCAGTACTTCACCTCCGGTGCGATTCACCGCACCCACAATCCGCTCGTACCGCCGGCCGAGATCGATCTCGTCCTGCACGCGATGCACAACTATGGCGGGATGGCCATCGGACTTGCGATGGGCCTGCGTTTGCTGCTGCGGCTCTGGCGCCCCGTCCCCGTCGCAGCCGAGCGCCCCTGGCAGAGCAGGCTGGCCTCTGCAACGCACCGGGCGCTCTACGCGGCCATTTTCGCCCAGGCAGCCACCGGATTTGTCGCGAGCTATTTCTGGGGCGGCGCCGGCAGGTTCCACGTCTTCACCTGGAATGTCATCCTCGCGCTGACGGCGCTTCACATCGCCGGCGCCGTCTGGCACGTTGCGGCCGGCGAGCGGTTGCGCATGTTCAGGTTTTCCACGAGCCGCTAGCGCCGAGACCGGTTTTCCATCGACGGGGACTTCGATGCCATTGGCGGTTCGCGCGCTGCTCGCGCTCGTGCTGGGCTTCTTCGGCGGCTGGGTGGTCACGGCCTCCGCCTTCCTCTGGTACATGGACAAGGCCAACATCTTCGACCGCGACGGCGGCGGCGCGATGGGGGCGATCTTCATCGTCGGCCCATTCGGCGGAGCCATCATCGCGATTGCGCTGGCGGCCGTCACTGTGGCCCGCGAGCGGGCAAAGCTGAAGCGGAGCGAGGCTGGCCTGCCGCCCGAGCCACCATCCACCGGGTGGCGCATATGGCGCGCGCTCCTCAGCGCCGTTGCCGCCTTTCTGGCGGCATGGTTCTTCATTGGGCTCAACGGCCCCTACCAGATCAGCGACACCGCCCGGATGCTGGTCAATGATGGCATACCGGCGCTGATCGGCATCGCCGCCGGCCTGTGGGGCTACAGACGCCGCTGACGCCGACCGCCAAAGCGGGCGGTCGACGCGCGATAATAAACATGCTAACTATCTACCTGTCGTGCAGGCTCGCGCCTACTCGCAGAAGCAGGGCTTGCCCTCGCCGCCGAAGTTCTTCTCGGCGAAAGTGAGGGCGCTGCTGCGGCTGGTGTAGGTGGCGAACAGGCAGACGGGATTGCCGCGCCGCACGATCATCTGCTCGCGGTCCCAGAACGAGACCTCGATGCGGTCGTCGGCGCAGTAGACGTGGTATTTCTCCACTTCGTAGGCGGCAGCCGGCTGTGCGGCGGGCCACAGAACGAGGGCGGAGATGGTGGCCAGCATGGCGGAGGAGGCGAGCAAAGCGATGCGCATCGGCATGTTCCCAATCGCGTCCCTGCCCCGACTTCGCGTTGCGACTGCGGCGGAACCGTGGCCGCAGGCGGGAGTGCGGCCGTGAATTTCCTGCGCGACGGCGAAGCGAAGGTCGCAACCATCCTGCTTGCGCACGGCGCCGGCGCCCCGATGGACTCCGCCTCGATGAACGCGACAGCCAGGGTGCTGGCCGAGGCAGGACTGGCCGTTGCGCGGTTCGAGTTTCCCTACATGGCGGCGCGGCGCGACGGCCAGCGCAAGCCGCCGCCGAAGGCCGAAACCCTGATCGGAGAGTATCGCGCGGCGGTGGAAACGCTGGGCGCGAAAGGGCCGCTGCTGATCGGCGGCAAGTCGATGGGCGGGCGCGTGGCGAGCATGGTTGCGGACGAGCTTCATGGCGAAGGCCGCATCGCGGGGTTGGTCTGCCTCGGCTACCCATTCCACCCGCCGACCAAGCCGGCTCAGTTGCGCACCGCGCATCTAGAGACGCTTCGGACGCCGACGTTGATCGTACACGGCACCCGCGACGAGTTCGGCACCCGCGAGGAAGTAACCGGCTACCGCCTTTCGCCTTCCATCGAGCTGCTGTGGCTCGAGGACGGCGACCACGACCTGAAGCCTCGCAAGTCGGTCTCCGGCTTCTCTGCCGCCGATCACCTGAAGACGATGGCCGGGGCCGTCGCCGAATTCGCCCGCCGCATTTCCAGATGACGAGACTGAAGTGAACGCACAGGCATCGCCGGGCGCCGCACCCGCCTATATCGACATTCCCTTCGGCTCGCGTGCGGTCGAGTGGGAGACCCGGCCGGACGGGTCCATCCTGATGACCAACCGCGAGCCGCTTCGGGCCTATCCGCGCGTGTTGACCGAGCGGCTGGTGTCGGGCGCGGCAGCACATCCCGACCGCGCCTTCATCGCCGAACGCGGGCCCGATGGCCAGTGGGTGGAGCTGTCGTGGCGCGGAACGTTGCGCAATGTGCTGGCGCTCGCGCAGGCGCTGCTGTCGCGCGGGCTTTCGGCCGAGCGCCCGGTTGCGATCCTGTCGCCGGGTTCGATTGCCCATGCGCTGGTGGCGCTCGCCTGCACCCATGCCGGCATCCCCTACTGCCCGGTCTCGCCCGCCTATTCGACGCTGGCGAAGGATTTTTCCAAGCTCGACCATGTGCTCGGCCTGCTGACGCCGGGGCTGGTCTTCGTCGAGGATGCAGGCGAATACGACCGCGCGTTGAAGGGGACGTCAGTTTGCGGGTTCGAGGTGGTCGCGGCACGACGCGCCGGCGAATTCGGCGCCACGCCGCTGGGCAAGCTGCTGGAGACGGAGCCGACGGCGGCGCTCGATCGCGCCCATGCGGCAATAGACCCCGACGACGTGAACAAGGTGCTGTTCACCTCCGGCTCGACCGGCATGCCGAAGGGCGTGACCAACACGCACCGCATGGTGTGCGCCAACGAGCAGATGTTCGCGCAGGCGTTTCCGGCTATTCAGGAGCGGCCGCCGGTACTGCTGTCGTGGCTGCCCTGGCACCACACGTCGGGCGCCAACATGATCCTGCGCATCGCGGTCTATCATGGCGGTTCGCTCTATATCGACGACGGCAAGCCGGTGCCGGCGCTGATGGGTAGGACGATCAGGAACCTGCGCGACATCTCGCCCACAGCCTATTTCAGCGCGCCCTCGGCCTTCCACGAGCTGATCCCGGTGCTGCGCGGTGACGAGGAACTGCGGAAAACCTTTTTTCGCGACCTCGCCTTCTTTTTCTATTCCGGCTCGTCCATGCCCGAGCCGCTGATCGCGGCCATGGACGAGATCGCCGAGGCGACGGTCGGCGCGCGGGTGCCGTTCTTCTCGACCTACGGATCGACCGAATCGTCGCCGGTGACGCTGGCCGTCAACTGGGCCGAGCCGCGCGGCGGGCTGGCCGGCCTGCCGGTGCCGGGCGCGGAGTTCAAGCTGGCGCCTGTCGACGGCAAGTGGGAGGCCTGCCAGCGCGGGCCGAACGTCATGCCCGGCTACTGGCGCCAGCCGGAGCTGACCGCCAAGGTGATCGACGCGGACGGCTTTTATCATTTTGGCGACGCGGTGACGCCAGTCGATCCGCAAGATCTTTCGCAAGGCCTGCGCTTCGACGGACGGCTGGGCGAGAACTTCAAGCTGCTGACCGGCACATGGGTGAGCGTCGGAGCCTTGCGCGACCGGCTTGTCACCGCGGCCTCGCCGCTCATCAAGGACGCGGCGATCACCGGCGAGAACCGCGCGGAAGTCGGCGCGCTGCTGTTCCTCGACCCGCTGCAGGCCCGCCGGCTTGCCGGACTGCCCGACGGAGCGGCGGACGGCGAAGCATTTGCGCATGCCGCCGTGGTCGCGCGGCTGCAGGCGGTGCTTGATGCGCTTGCGGGACAATCGACGGGTTCCTCCACCTTCGTCGCCCGCGCGGCGATCATGGCGACGCCGCTTGACCCGGCGGCGGGAGAGCTGACGGACAAGGGATCGGTCAGCCAGAAGTCGGTGCTGAAGACCCGCGCCGCCGAGATCGACGCGCTGCATGAGGGTGGCACGGCGGCGCATCACCTCGTGGCCGGGGAAAGGTAGCAAACACCCCTCCACCACGCTTTGCGTGGCGGAAGGGGGTATTCCGCCGTCCGCCATTCGCGGTAGACATCCCTCCTTCAGCCAATTAATAAACAAGTTAAGCGATTTCGCGGAGGAGCATCGATGGCACACGAGGCGCTGGCGTCGCGGCCGGCATTCAAACTCGAACTGACCTACGAAAAGCCCATCGTGTTCGACACGATGGCGGGCCAGCGCGGCTTCTTCCGCGTCGTCGAGAGCAAGGCCGGCGGCGAGCGCTTCTCCGGCAAGGTGATTGACGACGGCGGTGACTGGATCGTGTTCCGCCCGGACGGCGTGATCGAGACCGACAGCAGAATGATGCTGCAGGCGGCGGACGGCGCGCTGGTCTATATGCGCAGCCGCGGCGTCATCCGCGCCAAGCCCGAGCAGCTCGCCGACTTCAAGGCCGGCAAGGCGATCGACCTCTCGGGCGCATACTACCGGGTGGCCCCCTATTTTGACGCGCCCGTCGGAGCGCACGACTGGCTGACGAAGTCGCTTTTCGTCGCCACCGGCACGTTCTCGGGCCGCGGCAGCGTGCTCGACATCCACGAAATTCTCTAGGAGGCAGCGATGGAACCGAAGCTGGAATTTGCCCTCCAGGTCACGCTGCGCCTGAAAAAGCCGCGCCTCGAGCTCTCGCCGCTGCCGGTCGGCGGCAGCCGGCTCGGCGTGCAGATCCTCGGCGGCGAGTTCGAGGGGCCGTCGCTGAAAGGCGTGGTCGAGACCGGCGGCGGCGAGTGGCCGCATGTGCGCGAGGACGGCGTGTTCTGCTTCGACGCGCGCTATCATCTGCGCGCCGACGACGGCACGATCATCATGATCAACAACCGCGGATACCGCCACGGCTCGCCTGAGGTAATGGAGAAGCTGTGGTCGTTGCGGCCCGGCGACGCGGTGCCGACCGAAGCCTATTACCTGCGTTCGCAGACCACCTTCGAGGTGGCGCCCGGCAAGCACGACTGGCTGTCGCGCTACGTCTTCGTCGGCGTCGGCGAGCGCACCGAGACGGGCAACCGCATCCGCTATTTCCGCGTGCTGTGACGCGGCCGCATTGCGCGCGGCGCTTGACGCGCGCAATGGAATTTAACAAATTAACGAAATCGGGCACTGCGGGAGGACATCGCAGTTACGCCCGGCTCAGGGAGGATATCGAATGGCCTGGAAATCGCTTTTCCGGGCGACGGTGGGCGCGTCCGCGCTGATCGCCGTCGCCTCTGCCGGCGCCTCGGCGCAGGAGACACCGAAGAATGGCGGCGTGCTGAAGTTCGCCACGCAGGGCGAAGCGACGAGCTACGACTGCCATGTTGGCACGTCGATCGCCTCGCAGCAGTACCTGGCGCCGCACTATTCGACGCTGCTCGATTTCGACACCAACAACTATCCGAACATCGTCGGCGACCTGGCCAAGGAATGGTCGGTGTCGCCGGACGGCCTGACCTACAGCTTCGTGCTGCACTCAAACGTGAAATTCCATGACGGATCGGCGCTGACGGCCGACGACGTCAAGGCGAGCTTCGAGCGCATCGCCCGGCCGCCGGAGGGCGTCGCCTCGGTGCGCCGCGCCGCCTTCGCCAAGCTCGACGCGATCACGGTCACCGCGCCGGACAAGCTCGAATTCAAGCTGAAGAGCCCGTCGGCTGCCTTCATCGCCACGCTGGCGAGCCCGTGGAACTGCATCTACTCGGCCAAGCTGCTGGCCTCGAACCCGGACTACCCCTCCAAGGTCATCATGGGCAGCGGCCCCTTCGTCTTCGAGGAGTACCAGGCGGGCGCGGTGTGGAAGGGCAAGAAGTTTGCCGACTACTTCGTCGCCGGCAAGCCGCATCTCGACGGCTTCGAGGCGACGCTGGTGAGCGGCGAAGCGGTCATCAACTCGATCGCCGGCAAGCAGCTGGACGCCAATTTCCGCCTGATCTCCACCCCGCAGATGGAGCGCATCAAGCAGGTGCGCGGCGACGAGGTCACTTTCCAGACCGTGCCGTCGACCAGCGTCAACATGGTCACCATCAACACCAAGAAGAAGCCGTTCGACGACCCGCGCGTGCGCAAGGCGCTGTCGCTGGCCTTCGACCGCTACGCCGGCGTGACGGTGCTCGGCGACCAGGCCGGCCAGCGCTGGCCGAACCTGATCTTCCGCCATGGCAACGCCTTTGCCCCCGACGAAGCGGCGCTGAAGGGTTACGCCGGCTTCTCCGGAGACATCGAGGCGCAGCGCGAGGAGGCGAAGAAGCTGCTCGCCGAGGCAGGCGTCAGCGATCTGAAGTTCGTGTTCCTGAACCGCGCCATCAAGGTGCCTTACGAGCCGCTCGGCATCTTCTTCATCGACCAGTGGCGCCGCATCGGCGTCGAGGTGACGATGGAGTCCGTGGAAACCGGCCCGTGGGCCGCGCGGCTGAAGTCCGGCGACTTCGACGTCGCCATCGACTTCAACGCACCATCCTCCGACGACCCGACCGAGGTGCTGCAGCGCTATGTGCCGGGCACGCCGGGCAACTACACCGGGCTGGACGACCCCAAGCTGGTCGAGCTCTACCAGGCGCAGGACAACACCACCGACCCGGCCGAGCGTGCGAAGCTGGTGAAGGAGTTTGTCGACCGCCATGTCGATGGCGCCTCGATCATCCCGACCTTCAACCCGGAGCGCACGGTGGTGTTCGACAAGGCCGTAAAGGGCTGGAACGTGGCGCCGCCCTTCGTGGTGGGGCTCAACCTGCGCGACATCTGGCTCGATCGCTAGCCTGCAATCCACGACGGACTGTGAAAGGGCGGCGCCGTGCCGCCCTTTTTTGCTTACAGCGCGTTGCACCAGGCGAAAGTCTCACCCGGCTTCCAGGCGACGGCATAGCGCAGGCGGATCAGCTCCTCGCCCGCCGTGCGGCCGTCTGCGAGCTTCACGCGCACCAGCGGCAGCCCGTAGCGATCGCGCTCGCCGCTGTCTTCCACCACCGTGCCGGGGGCGTCGAGCAGATCCTGCAGGATGACCTTCGCCTGCGACCCCCACAGCTCCTCCCGCGCGCAGGCGGGCAGCACGAGGTCCGGAGCGGCATAGCCGCTGACATTGGGTTCGCCCGGGCCGACATCCTGCATCGCCACGCCGTCGCAGCTGATCGAGTCGCCGTCGATGGCGACCAGCGAGATGCAGGCAATGACGCTCCAGATGAGAGTACCGGCCAACTCGCGCACCCCGTTGAAATGACGGCGCCGCCGTCGCGGCGCAATCGGACGCCGACGAGATTAGGGATTGCCCGGTCGCTTTGTCTACGGCGTGCCGACAGCGCTACCTCAGGTAGGATTCCACCACCAGCGTGCCCTTCGAGGTCCGCTCGATCTCGATGCCGACCCCGTAGGCGTCCGCCGTCGAGCGGTGCAGCAGCACTTCCTCCGGCGTGCCGTCGACCGCCACGCGGCCGTCCTGCAGCAGCAGGAAACGGTCGGCGAAGCGCCCCGCCAGGCTGAGGTCGTGCAGCGCGGCGACCGTCACGATGTTGCGCCGGCGCGTCACCTTCTGCACCAGCTCCATCACCTCGAGCTGCCGGCGCAGGTCGAGCGCGCTTGTCGGTTCGTCGAGCAGCAGAACGTCGGGGTCGCGCACCAGCGCCTGGCACAGCGCGACCAGCTGCTGCTGGCCGCCGGAAAGCTCCGTCACCATGCGGTCGGACAGGTGCTCGATGCGCAGCGCGCACAGCATCTCCTCGACGTGTGCGATGTCCTCCTGCGAGGCCTTGCCGCCGCGCCAGCCGCGCTTGGCCAGCAGCACCACGTCGAACACGCCGAGCGCGGCGCGCGTCGCCGTGTGCTGCGTCAGCAGGAAGATGCGCTCGGCCCGCCGCCGCGCCGACATGCGCGCGGTGTCGTTGCCATCGAGCGATATCGTGCCGCCGGACGGGCTGAGCAGCCCGGCGACGAGGCGGAACAGCGAGGATTTGCCGACGCCGTTGGGCCCGACCAGCGCCGTCAGCTCGCCGCGCCGCAGCGGCTCGGCGTGGAGTCCGTCGAACAGCGGGTGGTGTCGGTAGCCGAACGACAGGTCGCTGATGTGCAGGCTCATCTCCCCGCCCTCCTCATCGCCACGTCTCCCGTCGTATCGACATGACGAGGCTGAGGAAGAACGGCACGCCGACCAGCGCGGTGATGATGCCGATCGGATAGATCACGCCCGGCGTGATGCCCTTGGCCAGCGTCGACGCCGCCGACAGGATGATCGCGCCCGCCGCCGCCGAAACCGGCAGAAAATAGCGCTGGTCCTCGCCGACCAGCATGCGCGCTATATGCGGGCCGACCAGGCCGACGAAGCCGATCGTGCCGACGAAGGCGGTGGCGGTGGCCGCCAGCAGCGAGATGGAGGCGAGCATCTCCAGCCGCAGCCGCGCCACGGGAACGCCGAGGCTGGCGGCGCGCTCGTCGCCCATGGTCAGCGCCGTCATCATCGAGTTGCGCGCCCAGGCGAGCGGCACCACCAGCGCAAGCAGCCCGGCGCAGATGGCGATCTTGGTCCAGGTGGCGCGCGCCAGCGAACCCATCATCCAGAAGATGATCTGCTGCAGCTGCGATTCCGACGAATGGTACTGGATGAAGGCGAGCAGCGCATTGAAGGTGAAGAACAAAGCGATGCCGACGAGGACAAAAGTCTCGATGGTGACGCCGCGCATGCGCGTGAACGCGAACAGCACCAGCGACGTGCCCAGCGCGAAGATGAAGGCATTGGCGGCGATGAAGAACGTGCCGCCGGCTGGCCACAGGCCGACGCCGACCGCGATGGCAAGTGCCGCGCCGAAGCTGGCGGCGGACGAGATGCCGAGCGTGAACGGGTCGGCCAGCGGATTGTGCAGGATGGTCTGCATCTGCGCGCCGGCGACACCGAGCATCGCGCCGATCATCACCGCCATGACCGCCACCGGCAGGCGCACGTCCCACACGATGATCGCGAGTTTCGGCTCCACCGTGTCAGGCATGACCAGCGCCCGGAACACCTCGGCCGGAGAATACCAGCCGGGGCCGACGCCAATGTCTATGCACACCGCCAGCACCAGCGCCGCAAACGCGCCCAGCACGAAGAGCGACTTGCGATAGATGCGGCGGCGGTATCGTTCGCCGGCGCTTGGGATCGCTATGTCGGCCATGCGGTGTTCCCTGAAAAGAAGCGGCGGCCGCACGGGGCGGCCGCCGTATTGGTTCACTTGAGCGAGGTCCAGAACACGCCGGACACATCGATCGGCAGGAAGCGCTCGTGCAGCTCCTTGAAGGTCGCGTGCGGGTCGAGGTCGGCGAACTTGTCGGGATGCAGCCACTTGGCCAGCGCCTGCACCGCCACGAAATGGTAAGGGCTCTGGTAGAACTGGTGGTAGACGGCCATCACGTTGTTGTTCTTGACCGCCGTCAGCTCCGGGAAGCCGGTGCGCTGCATCAGCCCCTTGAGCTGCGCCTGCGCTTTCTCCTCGGTCATCTCGTAGCCCAGCCACACGGCGATGTTGCCGGGGTTGGAGTTCGACCAGTTGGCGCCGGTGACCATGACATAGGCCGGATCGTCGACGATGATCTTCTCGGGGTTCACGACCCCGCCGGCGCCGGAGAAGAACTTCGAACCCCAGTTGAAGCCGCCGGCTTCGGTGATGAACTCGCCGAAGTTGAAGCTGCCGAACGAACGGCAGCACACGGCGGGATCGAGACCTGCCGCCTGCTCGGCGAAGACCAGCGGACGCTCGTCCTGCTTGAGCTTGACGGTGACATTGTACACCTTGCGCATCTCCGACATGTAGAAGTCGGCGAATTCCTGCGCCTGAGCCTCCTTGCCGAAGATGCGGCCGAGCAGCAGGATCGACGGCACGGTGTTCTGCGTCGGGCGCTCGCGGAAGTCGACGAACACGGTCGGCACGCCGGCTTTCTCCAGCGTGTCGATGATGCCGCTTTCCTTGATCTTGTCGTAGAAGCCGAGCGTCACCACCAGCACATCGACGTCGAGCTCCAGCGCTTTCTCGACGCTGAAGTCGCTCGACGCGGCCGCGCCGATCGTCGGCACGTCCTTGGCGTTCGGGAAGCGGGCGAGATACTTGTTCCAGGTGTCGGGATCGAACTTCGGCAGGTCGTCACCGATCGCCGCCAGCTGCTCGAACGGATTGTCCTTGTTGAACACGACGGTCGCATAGAACATGCGGCCTTCGCCGAGGATCACCTTCCTGGCGCCGTGCGGCACCTCGACCGTACGACCGGCGAGGTCGGTAACCGTGATCTTGTCCTGCGCCACCGCCGCGGTCGACAGACCGCCGATGAGCGCGACGGCGGCAAACGCGCCACCGAGCATTCCAAGCACGCGCCGGCGCGTGCCTTCCAGTCCGAGCATGCTACCCTCCTTCCAGGCGCCGCCGCGCGGAAAGGGCCTCAGCCTGCGGCTGCCAGCCCCATCCGCGTTCTGTCCCTGGCCCCTTCGGGCGCCACGGCGGCAGGTTGCGATGGTTTGCTGGCTCGGATCGCGTAGCGGTCCTGGCTGGCTCGATCGATCCGCTGGTGCAGCGGCATGTGGCGGCCCTGGGCCTTTCGAATGGCACCGTGGTCGCGATCAATGACGATGTTCTCGAAGCCCGCCTCGGCGAGCAGCGCCGCGATGGCCTCGGGCTGCGCGCCCTTCGAGAAATGCACGCGCTCAAGGATGCGGTTGTGCACGGCGCGATCGACGCCATGCGTGGTGGCCGGATTGGGCGTGATCGCCTTCACCCATGCCGCGATCCTGCGCATGACGCGCTGGGAGAGGCTGCGCGCCGCCATGTCGGAATCGACGATCAGCACCGTGCCGCCCGGCTTCAGCACGCGGAACCAGTCGGCGAAGGCGGCGGCCGGGTCGGGCAGCGTCCAGACCAGGTGCCGCGTGGTGATCGCGTCGTAGTGGTCGTCCGGCTGACGGGTGTCCTCGGCGTCGCCGATCAGGAAGGTGGCGCCGGTCTTCAGCGCCTTGTGCTTCCTGCGCGCCCGTTCGAGCATCGGCTCGGAGAAGTCGAGCCCCGTCACCTTGAACCCGGTCTCCGACAGCAGCCGCGAGATCACGCCGGTGCCGCTGGCAAGGTCGAGCACGGCGCGGCCCTCGCCATTGCCGAGGTGCCGGCGGATCAGCGTATGCCAGGCCGCGCGCTCGTCATCGCCGAAAATCTCGTGGCCGGGCGACAGGTCGAACGTCTCCGACCGTATCGACCAGTATTCGCGGATCTCGTCCTTGAGGGTCCAGTTCGGGTTCGACATGTTCTTCCGCGCCGCTTCCACCGGCGCTTGTTACAGAACATGATGGTAAGTGTCCACTTTGGCGCCGAGCAATTTTCCGCGCTTTCGCCAATCCGCTGCATTGGAAGATCGAAACGCGCCACGCTCCCGTCCGCGGCGCACGCAGTTTCAGCAGGATGCGAAATGCAGTGGTGATCCCGACAGGAATCGAACCTGTGACCTACAGATTAGGAATCTGCCGCTCTATCCTACTGAGCTACGGGACCACTGGCGGCTACATAGCGAATGCGCGCGCCCGCGCCAAGGGCGCGAGCGGGGCGAATGCGGGCGCCCTCGGCAGGAGCGCCCTGTCGAAACGATGAGGCCGGGAAGCATCACGCCGCCAGCGACGTCTCCGCCAGTTTCACCCAGTAGCTCACGCCGTGCGGGATGGCCTCGTCGTTGAAGTCGTAGGCGGGGTTGTGCAGGTTGGCGGTCTGCCCGTTGCCCATGAAGATGAAGGCGCCGGGCCGCGCTTCCAGCATGTAGGAGAAGTCCTCGCCGCCCATCACCGGCGCCACGTTGGTGACGACATGCGGCTCGCCGGCGATGCCCTGCGCAACGCCGGTGGCGAACTCGGTGTCGGCGGCGTGGTTGAACGTGACCGGGTAATTGACGTCGATGGAGACCTCGACCGTCGCCCCGTGTGCGGCCGCCACGCCCTCGCAAATGGCGCGCATGCGCTTGAAGGCGTTTTCCGCGACCTCGTTCTTCAGGGTTCGGATGGTCCCGGCGAAATGCGCGCTTTCCGGGATGATGTTGTAGGCGTCGCCAGCGGAAATGCGCGTCACCGACACGACCACCGATTCGATCGGATCGGTGCTGCGCGCGGCAATCGTCTGCAGCGCGGTGATCATGGCCGCGGCCGTGACGATCGGGTCGATCGTCTGGTGCGGCTGCGCGGCGTGGCCGCCGCGGCCCTTGACCGTGATGTCGAACTCGGCCGTCGCCGCCATCATCGCGCCGGGACGGATGGCGAAGCTGCCGACCGGCAGGCCCGGCATGTTGTGCATGCCGAACACGCGCTCGATGCCGAAACGCTCCATCATGCCGTCGTCGACCATTGCCTTGCCGCCCGCGCCGCCTTCCTCGGCCGGCTGGAAGATGACCGCCACCGCACCGCGGAAATTGCGCGTCTCGGCCAGATACTTGGCAGCGCCCAGAAGCATGGCCGAATGGCCGTCATGGCCGCATGCATGCATCGCATTCGGATGGGTCGAAGCCCATGGCTTGCCCGTGATCTCCGACAGCGGCAGCGCATCCATGTCGGCGCGCAGGCCGACTGTCGGCCCGTCGCCCAGTCGCCCCTTGATGAGGCCAACCACACCGGTGCGGCCGATGCCGGTCGCCACCTCGTCGCAGCCGAACTCGCGCAGCCGTTCGGCGATGAAGGCCGACGTCTTGTGCGTCTCGTAGAGAATCTCGGGTATGGTGTGCAGGTGCCGGCGCCATCCGGCGATCTCGTCCTGCATTTCGGCGACGCGGTTCAGGATCGGCATTCGGTCTTTCACTTTCGGCTCGATTGCAGTCGCCCGCGCAACGCCCTTTCAAAAACGTGACTCGCCCCGCTTTGCCTTCATGGCGACACATGCGGTAAGTAACGGGGCAATACGTCGTGGAACTGGCGGGCAGGCTCCGGCGTGGCTTCGACTTTCCGGCTTCCGCCGGCGTGAGCGGGAAGTCTAGAGAAGCCCCGGGCGCAACGGCAAGAGGCGAGTGGGACTTTCGATGAGAGCCAGAGCGATTCTGTCGGCGGCAGCAGCCGTCCACATGGCGATGCTGGGCGTGGCGACGCTGGGCGTGGGGGCATTGGGCGGCATGGCCCCGGCGGCGGCAGGCCCGCACCTCGTGGTCGACCTCGCCAGCGGCAAGGTACTCGAACAGCAGGACGCGTTTCGCCGCTGGTATCCCGCCTCGCTGACCAAGCTGATGACCACCTATGTGGTGTTCCGCGCCATCCGGGCCGGCGAGATCACCATGAACTCGCCCGTCCGCGTCTCGCAGAACGCCGCCAAGGAACCGCCGAGCAAGATGGGCTTCAAGCCGGGCTCGGTGCTGACCGTCGACAACGCCGTCAAGATCCTCATGGTCAAGTCCGCCAACGACGTGGCGACCGCCGTGGCCGAAAGCGTCGGCGGCTCGGTACCCGCCTTCGCAGCGCGGATGAACGCCGAGGCCCGCCGGATCGGCATGAATGGCAGCCGCTGGGTGAACGCGCACGGCCTGCACAATGACGGCCAGTACACGACCGCGCACGACCTCGCGCTGCTCGCCTCCGCGATCCGCAAGGAATTCCCGCAATATCTGTCCTACTTCTCGATCGAGGCGATCCAGTCCGGCAAGGCGCTGATCGAGAACCACAACAACCTGATCGCACGCTTCCCCGGCGCCGACGGCATGAAGACGGGCTACACCTGCCCGTCGGGCTTCAATCTCGTCGCCTCGGCCACGCGCGGCGGCCGCACGCTGCTTGCCGTCGTCATCGGCGAGACCTCGGTCGAGGACCGCGACGAGAAGGCGGCGGAGTTGCTCGGCGAAGCCTTCGAGAAGGGCGGCTTCGGCGCGCCGCGGCTTGCCTCCATGAACCCCTCCGGCGCCATGCAGAACCAGGCGACCAACATGCGCGAGGCGATCTGCACCGACGCCGCGCGCAAGGAACGGCTCGCCAAGCGCGCCGAAGACGGCCGCCGCGTGCTGCGCTCGTCGCATCTGCGCGAGCTCGACCGCCCGCGCCGCGTCATCCAGGTCGCTCTCGGCGGCGCCACCGGCCCGTCGACGCAGCAGGCCGCGACATCGGACATACTGGACATCCCGGTCCCGACGCCGCGGCCCGACTACACGCCGCGCGTGGCGGAAGGCGGCTAGCGCGCCCGATGACCGAAGGACCCGTTCCGGTCACCGTCCTGACCGGCTTTCTCGGCGCCGGCAAGACGACGCTGCTCAACCGCCTGCTGCGCGACCCGCTGGCGGCGGGCACGGCCGTCATCGTCAACGAACTCGGCGACATCGGCATCGACCATCTGCTGGTCGAGCAGTCCTCCGAAGGGCTGATCGAGCTGTCCGACGGCTGCTTGTGCTGCGCGGTGCGCGGCGAACTGGTCGACACATTGGCCGACCTGCTCGACCGTATGCAGACCGGCCGCATCGCGCCCCTGAAACGCATCGTCATCGAGACCACCGGGCTGGCCGATCCCGTGCCGGTGCTGCAGGCGCTGATGGGCCACCCGGTGCTGGCGGACATGCTGTCGCTCGACGGTGTCGTCACCGTCGTTGACGCCGTGAATGGCGCGGCGACGCTCGACAACCATGTGGAGTCGGTGCGGCAGGTGGCGGTAGCCGACCGGCTGGTGCTGAGCAAGCGCGCCATGGCCGACGCTGACGCCGTTGCGGCGCTCACGGCGCGGCTCGCCCGGCTGAATGCCGACGCGACAATCCTCGACGGCGACGATCCGGCTGCAAGCGGCGCGGGCGCCTTGTTCGGGCTCGGCCTGTGGAATGCGGCGACGAAATCGGCCGACGTCGCGCGGTGGCTGGGCGAGGCGGCGCATGACGATCACCACCATCATCATCACGACCACGACCACGACCACGACGGTCATCATCACCACCACGGCGTCCACGATCCGCGCGTGAAGAGTTTCTCGCTCGTCCACGACAAGCCGGTGGCTTGGCAGACCATCGTGATGTTCCTCGACCTGCTGCGCTCGGTCGAGGGCGAGAGGCTGCTGCGCATGAAAGGCATCGTGGAACTGGAGGAGGGCCGCGAGCGGCCGCTGGTCATCCACGGCGTGCAGAAGCTGTTGCATCCGCCGGCGCGGCTGCCCGCCTGGCCGGAAGGCCCGCGCGGCAGCCGGCTGGTGCTGATCGGCTTCGATCTCGACGAGGCCTATGTGCGAAAGCTGTTCGCGGCCTTCACGGGCGCGCCGGCCGTGGACACGCCGGACCGCGTGGCGCTGACGCAGAACCCGCTGGCGGTGCCCGGCTTCACGGGGTGAATTCCCGAGGGGCCCACCCCTTCTCGATCAGAAAACGATTCCCGCCATCCACGGCAAGCGTCTCGACCAGCCGATGGCCGTCTTCGTTGCAGAAGGCGGGGATGTCGAGAGCCGCGAGCGGATCGGTCGTCTCGACCCACAGCCGCGCGCCGGCGGCCATGCCGGCCAGCCGCCGCCGCGTCTTGAGCACTGGCAGCGGACAGCTCAGGCCGCGCAGATCATAGAGATCGGGCGCAGCCGCTGGCGAAGCGCCGCTCGCACGGTCAGGAATCATCGCCGCTCTTGCGGCGGAAGAAGTTGAGGATGCGGTTACGCTTCTTCTCCGGCTCCGCTTCCGGGGCCGGCGCGGCCTGCGGGTTCGTCGCGGGAACCGGGGCCGCCGCCTGCGTCTCCTGGACCGAAGCGATCGCTGCGCCGCCGCGTTCGGCAACCGGCGCCGCCACCGGCACGCCCGCGGGCGCCGGCGTCGCGGCGGGTGGCGTGGCGAGAGCGGCAGCCGGCGCAACCGGCTCCTGGCGCGGCGCTGGCGCGGCCGCGACCTGCGGCTCCTTGTGCAGGTTCGGCGGCAGCCGCGTCACCTTCTCGCCGCGGGCGCGGCGGCGCGACCAGTCGGCCACCTGCGCGGCCTCGCGCATGCCGGTGATCGACTGCCCCGGCTTGCCCCGGCTTGCCGACATGGTCTCGATCGCGGTGTTGAACGCCGCCTCGTACTTGCTCTGATAGCTCTGATAGGCGCTGGCCACTGCGTCGGGGGCCGAACTCGCCGGGCACGCCGCACCGGGGTTGAACCCGCGGCCGTCGGCAGTGATCTGGTTGAACACATAGCGCCGGCCGCACACGTCGACCTTCGGCGGCACCTTGGTGATCTCGAAGTGGTCGTAGCCTTCCTTCAGGTTCTTCCAGAACTCGTAGTTCGGATCACTCCTGTAGCGCGCCATGTTCTCGGCGGTCATGCGGAACGGAAAAGCCTGCACCTGGAATGCGGTCTGTCCGCCTTTGAACGCGTCGCGCGCGAAGGCGTAGATCTCCTCGACCTGATCGTCGGTCATCGAATAGCAGCCGGCGGACGAGCAGGCGCCGTGCACCATCAGGTTCGCGCCGGTGCGGCCATGGGCGCGGTCATAGGCGTTGGGGAACCCGATGTTGAACGACAGATGGTAGCTCGACTTCGGGTTCATCTGGTGCGGCGCGACCGAATAGAAGCCCTCGGGCGCCTGGCGGTCCCCTTCCGTGAACTTCGGCCCCAGCACGCCGGACCATTTGCAGATGTCGTAGCTGGTGGCGAGGTCGTAGCGGCCGTTATCCTTGGCCTTCCAGACCTCCAGCTTGCCCTCTTCCTTGAAGATGCGCAGCATGATCGCCGAGGTGCGGGTCATGCCCTTGTGGCGCATGGAGGTGACGAGCTTGTCGGGCAGCGCCCGCTCGGCCTTGGGCGCAATGTCCTCGAGCGAGCCTTCGGTGCAGCCCGCGAGTCCAAGTGCCGCAACCAGCACGGCAGCGCTGAGAAGACTGGATTTCATGCCCGTCCCGTACTGAAACTGTCGCGGAATCGGCCCGTCGGCTGGTTCCGCAGCGGCGTTCGACCCCACATCCCGTGGTAGTCCCCTATGCTTGAAAAAGCCTTACCGCAAGAACGGCGCGGCTTCCCTCACGCCAAGTTCATTCAGCCGGGATGCGGGGCGACAATGTGGCGGAACCGCGCAAAAAACGCAGCCGCACCCGCAAGTTGATCGGACGTTACAGATGGCGGCCGATGGCGAGGAATTTTTCGCGGCGGTGTTCGCGGTAGTTCAGGTTCGCGCCTGCAAGGTCCGAGAAACCTCTGGCGATCTGGTCGCCGGCGGCCTGAATCGTGGCCTCGTTGCCGCGATGCGCGCCGCCGATCGGCTCGGCGATGATGCCGTCGATGATCTTCAGCTCGAGCAGATCCTGCGCCGTGATCTTCATGTTGGTGGCGGCGTCGCGGGCACGGCCGGGATCGTGCCACAGGATCGACGCCGCACCCTCCGGCGAGATCACCGAATAGATCGAGTGTTCAAGCATGTAGACGAGGTTGGCGGTGGCGATGGCGATGGCGCCGCCGGAGCCGCCCTCGCCGATGATCAGCGAAACGGTCGGCACGGTCATGGCGAGGCAGGCCGACGTCGAGCGCGCGATGGCCTCGGCCTGGCCGCGCTCTTCCGCGCCGATGCCGGGATAGGCACCGGCCGTGTCGACCAGGCTGATCATCGGAAGGCCGAAGCGGTCCGCCATTTCCATGACGCGCACCGCCTTGCGGTAGCCCTCGGGCCGCGCCATGCCGAAATTGTGCCTCAGCCGGCTCGTCGTATCGGAGCCCTTTTCCTGGCCGATGACCGCCACCGGCTCGCCGCGGAAGCGGGCGAAACCGGCGACGATCGCCTCGTCCTCGCCGAAGCCGCGGTCGCCCGCGAGCGGCGTGAAGTCGGTGAGCAGGCCGGAGATGTAGTCCTGGCAGTGCGGCCGGTCGGGATGGCGGGCGACCTGCGCCTTCTGCCACGGCGACAGCGCCTTGTAGAGCTCGCGCAGCGCGTCGCTGGCCCGCTTCTCCAGCCGCTTGATCTCTTCGGCGACATCGACGGACTCGCCGCTCTCCGCGAGCCGCTTGAGTTCGAGGATCTGGCCCTCGAGGTCCTGCACCGGTTTCTCGAAATCGAGGTAATTGTACATACGGCTGGCGGCTCGTGGGTCCCGGTCAGTCCTGTGGGGCGGCCGACCTCTGAAATGATCGAAAGCCGGAAATTCCGGCCTCAAATAGCCGCCCTAGGCGGGGTCGGCAAGCGGGTGATGCGTGTTGACCAGATCGGCCAGCCGCTTTTCGAGCACGTGCGTATAAATCTGGGTGGTCGATATGTCGGCGTGACCGAGCAATTGCTGCACCACACGCAGGTCCGCGCCGTTCTGCAGCAGATGGCTGGCGAAGGCGTGCCGCAGCACGTGCGGCGAGATGGCGGCGGCGCGGATGCCGGCGCGCGCGGCGAGCGATTTGAGATCGCGCGCGAACACCTGCCGGGCAAGATGGCCGCTGTCGGAGCGCGCCGGGAACAGGAAACGGCTCTTCGCCAGCGCGACGTCCAGCTTGCGCTCGGCCAGCCACGACTTCATGGCCGCGCGGGCCGAGGGCGACAGCGGCACCAGCCTTTCCTTGTTGCCCTTGCCGGTCACCACGAAGAAGCGCTCGTCGCGCAGCGCCACCGTCAGCGGCAGCGACACCAGTTCCGACACGCGCAGGCCGGTGGCGTAGATCAGCTCAAGCAGCGCGTGCATGCGCACGGTATCGAAGCGGGCGAGCCCGGCGGGCGGCTCCTTCGCTTCGGCCGCGGCGCGGTCGAGCAGGCTGCCCACCGCGTCCTCGTCCAGCGTCTTGGGCAGCGGCCGCCCGCGGCGCGGCGCGTCGAGCACGGTCGTGGGATCGTCGGGCCGAAGCCCCTCGAGATAGAGGAACTTGTAGAACTGCCTCAGCGCCGAGAGTTTCCGCGCCTGGCTGGTTGGGGCAAAGCCTTCCGCTCCGAGCCCCTCGGCAAAGCTGCGCACGGCCGCGGGGGGCGCCGACACGATGCCGCCCCACGACCCCACCAGCGCCTCGCCCGCCTGATCGAGGTCACGGCGGTAGGCGGCGAGCGTGTTGTCGCTGGCGCCACGCTCGGCTGCCATCATTTCAAGAAAGGCCTCGATACGGTGGGCGTCGCGCATCCTGGGGGCCGACGGGGTTATCGGGCGAGCCGTTCCGCCGGAATTCGCACGCTCATCTCGGCGACGTTGGGCTTCACGAAAGTGGCGAGCGAAAACATCGCGCCCCAGACGATGGCGACGATCACGCCGAGGATGAAGAGCAGGCGGAAGAGTGTCGGCATCGGCCGGACGCGGTCTCGCTCTTGGCTGTCACCGCTTATTGCGCGCACGCGATGTCAATTCAAGGGCGCGGCGGCGCCTCAGTCGTTCAGGACTCGATAGCGCGCGAAGGTGACGCCGTTGCCGAACGGGATCGACTCCACGCGCTCCGTGCGGATGAAGCGCTTCGACTGGAGCATCGGCGTGCCGCCGCCGACGATGACGGGCGCGGTGTAGATGCCGATCTCGTCGACCAGCCCGGCGTCGAGGAATCGTGCGCCGAGCGTCGGGCCGGAGACGGACATGACGTCGCTTCGCTCGGCCTTCAGCCGCCGCATGGCCTCGATGTCGAGGCTTTTCAGCAATATCGTATTGGCGCTGCTCACCTTCGCCAGACTGGACGAGACGACGAGCTTTTCGACGCCTCGCCAGTAGCGGGCGAATTTGGCATAGAGCGGCGCGTCGCCGTCATAGGTCTCCCAGAACAGCATGGTCTCGTACATGCGGCGACCGTAGATCGCGAGGCTGTCGCGGTGCCCTTCGGCATGCGAGTGCTCATGCACGCCCCGGTCCATGTCGTGCCAGTCGAAATTGCCCTGCGCGTCGTTCACATAGCCGTCGAGCGAGCCCATCATCTGCATGCGCAATATCGCCATGTTCAGCTCCCGATCGCCGCGTAGGCCTGTGTCCAGAAATCGTTGAAAACCTTCGGCGCGACCGGCGAGTCCATCGTCCGCTGCGTGAACAGAACCCCGGTGAGATCTGCGACCGGGTCCGAATAGGCCGACGTGCCGAAACCGCCGTCCCAGCCGAAACGCCCGGCATTGGTGAAGCTCTCCGTCTTCTTCGTCGCCACAGACATGCCGAGCCCCCAGCCGCCGCCCTCGCCGAAGAAGAAGGGCTGCGCCGCCTTGTGCGCCGGCGCGATCGCATCGGTGCGCATGAGTTCGACGGTCTGACGCGACAGCACGCGCCTGCCGTCGGCCTCGCCGAAGCCGTGGAGCATGCGCATGAAGGCGAGGAAGTCGGGCACCGTCGAAACCAGCCCGCCATTGCCTGCCTCGTGGGCCGGCCGCGAAAGGAAACCCGAACCGCCCGAAGGATCGAAGGCATTGAACGCGCCGGTCGCCTGGTCCTTGGTGTAGCAGTCGGAAAGGCGGTGCCGCTTCTGCTCGGGCACGAAGAACGCAGTGTCGACCATGCCGAGCGGCCCGAAGATGCGTTCTTCCATGAAGGCCGAGAGCTTCTTTCCCGAGGCGCGCGCGATCAGGATGCCGGCGACGTTGAGGCCGGTGTCGTAGAGCCAGCCCTCGCCCGGCTGGTGGACGAGCGGCAGGTCGGCGAGGCCCTTCATGTAGTCGTCGCTCGAACCGGCGAAGAGCACCGGGCCGGGCGAAACCCCGCGTTCGTCCATCGCATGCTGGATCGGCCACGCGCTCGGCCACACCATGATGGCGCCGAGACCCATACGCATCGTCAGCAGGTCGCGCAGCGAGATCGGACGCCTGGCCGGCTCGGTATCGTCGAGCGGGCTGTCCATGCGCTTGAGCACCTTGCGGTTCGCAAGCTCCGGCAGGAACGGGTCGACCGGGCCGTCGAGCGTCAGGACGCCGTCCTCCACAAGCATCATCGCCGCGGCGGCGGTGACCGGCTTGGTGATCGACGCGACGCGGAAGATCGTGTCCTGCGCCATCGCCGCGCCGGCGCCGTTGGCCCCGAACGTCCCGTGCGTGCGCAGGACCGTCTGGCCCTTGCGATGCACGGCATAGACGTAGCCCGGCACCTCGGTCGGCACGTCGCCTCGCATCACCCGCTCCATGCGGGCGAGACCGGCCTCGTCGAAGCCTTTCTCGGTCATCGTCGTGCTCCCTGGCATGTTTTCGGTTGCCTTCGACGGCAGGATGCCGCCCGCGCCCACCGCTCCGAGCGCCGCTGCCTGCAGGAGCGCCCGTCGATCAAGCGTCGCACCCATGTGGTCCTCCCGGAACGATCCCGCGCGGCATCGGCTGGTTTGCCTGCAAGGACGGGCGTCCTGTCCGCCACCCGACATCCCGCAACCAGGTTTTTCGTCGGGGTCGATTAACCGCCCCCCATCAGCCGCCCACGGCGTAGGTGAGCAGCATGCCGCCGGTCTTGAGCTGCCGCGACTTTTCCAGCCGCATCCGCGTCTGCGCGTCCTTGCGCTTGAACAGCGGGTTGCCCTTGCCGAGCACGATCGGGGCGAGGCAGAGCCGGTATTCGTCGACAAGGCCGGCGTCGAGCAGCGAGTCGAGCAGGTCGGCGCTGCCGAACACGTAGACGTCCTTGCCCTTCTCGGCCTTGAGCGCGCGCACCGAGGCAACCGCGTCGCCCTTCAGCAGGCGCGTGTTGTTCCAGGTCGCGGCATCGAGCGTGCGGCTCGCGACTGCCTTCGGAATCGCGTTCATCATCTCGGCGACCGGTCCGGTTTCAGTCGCGCTCGTCCAGTAGCTGGCCATGCCCTCATAGGTGCGGCGGCCGAACAGCAGCGTGCCGATCTCCGCGCCCTGCTCCAGCGAAAACGCCTCCAGTTCGTCGCCCCAGATGGTCTCGTGGTGGGCAAGATCCCAGGGAGTCGCGCCCTCGAAATAGCCGTCGAGGGTCATCACGTTCCAGACAACCAGTCGTCTCATCATCTTTCTCCTCGATTTAGATTCTTCGCCCTGAAGACGGACCAGAGGCTGCTCTCCCGACACTGCCGCCGGAAGGAAGTGTGTTCATCGCACCTTCTGTCGGCCAGCGAGGTAGTCGTGAAGGATGCCGAACAGCTGCCGGCAGCCTTCCTCGCGCTGGTGTGCCTGGTCGCCGCCGCCGAAATAGGCGCCCTGCTCCGTGTAGACGAGCTTGGCACCCTTGGCGGCCGGCAGGAACTCCAGCGTCGCCAGCGAGGCGGAGAAGGTGATGCTCTCCAGCGCCATCGTGTAGGCCGAGACGATGCGGCGGTTCTCGACGAGGTCGAGATGGACCGTGTTGTTCGAGATGCGCGGCCCGCCCTTGAAGCTGAAGCTCGACCGCTCGAAGCCGCCGGTGCGGATGTCGTGTTCATAGCCGAACACCTGCCAGCCCTCGCCCTCGACGAACCATTTGCGCTTGTGGGCGGGATCGACATGGGCGCGGTAGAGTTCCGCCGCGCTGAACGGGTAATCGCGCTCGATGGTGAAGGTGGCGTGCTCGACGCTCGTCTCTGTCATCTCGTCCTCCGCTCCCGGCCCTTGAATGGCAAATCAAAACCGGTTAGTTTTTGCAACCGGTAGCAAGCTAGGCAAACCGATTGCGAATTGCAATTGGTTTCTTGGAGACGCATATGGAAGACGCCCACCGCTCGGGCTGCCCGATCAACCTCACGCTGGAGGTGCTGGGCGACAAATGGAGCCTGATCGTCGTGCGCGACATGATGTTCGGCAACCGCCGGCACTTCCGCGAACTGCTGACGCTGAACGAGGAGGGCATCGCCTCCAACATTCTCGCCGACCGGCTCAAGCGGCTGACCGCGCAGGGCGTGATCTCCAAGCGCGACGACCCCAGCCACAAGCAGAAGGCGATCTACAGCCTCACCGAGAAGGGCATCGAACTGTTGCCCGTCTTCGCCATGATCGGCGCCTGGGGGTCGCGCTGGCTGCCGGTGACGATGTCGCTGTCGATCCGGGCGCGCCTGCTGGACGAGGGCGGGCCCAGGATGTGGGACGACTTCATGGCCGAGCTGCGCGCCGAGCATCTCGGTCCGGCGCACCAGCCGCCGGCGCGCTCGGTGCGGATGGAGCTCTATGAGGCGTTCAGGGCGATGATGGAGCGCGAGGCCGGCGACGCGAAAGCGGCCGCCGAGTGATCTTCACGCTTCGTTAGCCATCCCCGCAACCTGCGGGAACCCGCCACGCTGCGCGCGGATTTCTGTGCCACGCCTTGTCGAGATGACGGAGGACGCCGTGGCAGGCGACACACCGAAAACGCCGAGCAGCGACGAGATCAAGAAGCTGGTGGAGGCGGAGGAGCACGACAACGCGGCGCCAGGTGGCCCGGTCGAAACCGGGTCGGCGCCGGGCAACCCGACCGACGGCGACTGGCGCGGTCCCTACGGCTACGGCCACCGGGCCTACCGTCCCGACCCGCAGGCGCATTACGACTTCGACCCCGGACCGTCGCGGACCTTGCCGCCGGCGGAGCCGCCGCCGCCGGAGCCAAAGACGCTGTGGAAGCGGCCGCTGCGCTGAGGTCCAAACGAAAAACCCGGCCGCGAAGGCCGGGTTCTCCAAAAAGTCCGCTGGACCCGAGCGGCCTACGCCGCCTCTTCCTGCTCGGCCTCGACTTCCGCTTCCGCCTTGGCGCCGCGCTTCGGACCCTTGGCGAGGTTGGCCTCGATCAGCCGCACGGCTTCCGTCTCCGAGACGCGGTTCACGGCCGCGATCTCGCGGGCCATGCGGTCGAGCGCAGCCTCGTAGAGCTGCCGTTCCGAATAGGACTGCTCCGGCTGGTTCTCGGCGCGGAACAGGTCGCGCACCACCTCCGAGATCGAAATCAGGTCGCCGGAGTTGATCTTCGCGTCATATTCCTGCGCGCGGCGCGACCACATGGTGCGCTTCACGCGCGCGCGGCCCTGCACGACCTTGAGCGCACGCTCGACATAGTCGGTCTCGGAAAGCTTGCGCATGCCGATGGAGGTCGCCTTCGCGACCGGCACCTTCAGCCGCATCTTGTCCTTCTGGAAGTCGATGACGAACAGTTCCAGCTTCATGCCAGCGACTTCCTGCTCCTCGATCGCGCTGATCTGGCCGACGCCGTGAGCCGGATACACGATGAACTCGCCGGCCTTGAAGCCGTTGCGCGTCGCCGTCTTCTTCTGGGGGGTTGCCATACGCCTGAAACTCCTGTTCTTCGGCCGGGTCTGTCGCCCGGCCTTGCGGCATGGACCGCCGGATACTCTGGACACGCCTTGCCGATCCGGAGCTGCCCTCCCCGTACCGAGAGGCACTGGGCCAAACGGCACTGAAAAGGCTCCGGGTCGCCCCGGTCCGGATGTGGCTCAAGTTCTTTCGATGATTAACGCTTCCGCGTCATTGATCGACGACGTGTCACCGGCAATTTTTCCGAGGCTAGCACAAAAAGTCGAAAGAATCAACGTTTTGCCGCAATAGCGAACAGTGCCCGCGGAGCAGGCGGGCGTTAACCATACCGGTCCCGGCGATGCCGGGCGGGCGAGGTCAGTTGCCGCTGCCGGGCTCCGGCGAAAAATACTTCTCGAACTTGCCCTCGACGCCATCCATTTCCTTGGCGTCTTCGGGCGGTTCCTTCTTGGCCGTGATATTGGGCCAGAGCGAAGCGTATTCGGTGTTGATCTTCAGCCACTTGTCGAGACCCGGCTCGGTATCGGGCTTGATCGCGTCGGCCGGGCATTCCGGCTCGCACACGCCGCAGTCGATGCACTCGTCGGGGTGGATGACGAGCATGTTCTCGCCCTCGTAGAAACAGTCGACCGGACACACCTCGATGCAGTCCATATACTTGCAGCGGATGCAGTTGTCGGTGACGACGTAGGTCATGGCATGCCCGGGAGGACGAAAAGGCTGGAACGAAGGGTGACCTAGTTCCTTTGACCGGGCATGACAAGGCGGCGTTTTCGCGCAACCGCCCCGTTTGGAGAACGGCTTTTCAGCTTCGGCCCTTCAGCTGGTCGGTTTCGCGCCGCTCGCGCTTGGTCGGACGGCCCGAGCCCTGCTCCCGTACGGCCGGCTCGGCGGGAGGCGGCGCCGCCTTCGGGGGAGGCGCGGAAAGGTTCTCGTAGAGCGTGCGTGCTTCCTCGGCCGGGCCGCGCCGGGCGCCCGGCGCCAGCACCTTGAGTACCAGAACCTGCCGCTCCAGCGTGATGGTGAGTCCGTCGCCGGGCTTCACCGCATGCGCCGGCTGCACCACCCGCTCCGCGTTGATACGGACCTTGCCCGACTCGACAAGCTTCGCGGCCAGCGTGCGCGACTTCACCACGCGCGCGAAGAACAGCCACTTGTCGATGCGCTGGCGACCGGTCTCGACCATCAAGCCTCGGCCATCAGGCGTTCGCCGTCACTTCCGCAGCTGGTCGCGCAGCGCAGCGAGCTTGGCGAAGGGCGAATCCGGATCGATGCGGCCGGGCTTCTCGTCGCGCGGGCGCGTCGAGGCGAAAACCTGCTGCGGCTTGCCGCGCTCGCGGTCGTCGCGGCGATCGTCCCTGCGGTTGTCGCGACGGCCGCCACCACGCCCCTGACGCTCTTCGCCGTCGCGCGGCTTGGCGTTGCGGTCGCGCTGCCACGGCTTGTCGCCCCCCGGCCTGCCCTCACCGGATCGGCCCTCCGCGGTTCTGTTCTCGCCGGGCTTGCCGCCGAAGCGCTTTTCCCCGCGCTCTCCCTCGCGGCCGCGGAAATTGCCCCTGTTGCGGTCAGGCCCACGGTCTGAGCGCTCGCCCGTCTGCTGGTCTCCGCCAGCGGCAGCGCCTTCGGTCGCTGCTGCCTCGCCCGGACGCTGGCCGCCCGGCCGGCCGCGATGGCGCGGGCCGCGCCTCTCGCCGTGCCCCTGCCGGTTGCGGTCGCCGAAGCGGCCCTGCCGCCACACCATGATTGGCTTCGGCGCCTCGGCGGGTTCTGCCGTGGCTTCCGGCGCGACGACGGCTTCCGGCGGCTGCTCGGCGACGGTGACTTCCACCGCCTCAGCATGGACCTCGGCAGGCGCTTGCCCGGCAGCCTCGACGGCCTCCACCGGCGTCGGCGCGACAGCGGGGTCGGCGTAATCGTCGCCCTGGTCCTGCGTCGCCGGATCGGGCGCCGGCTCCTCATGCGCGATGTCAGGCCCGACGGCCGACACTTCCGCGTCGTCGTCCGCACCGTCGGGCGAGGTTTCGCCCGCAACCGGCTCGGCACCTTGCGCGATCGTGGGAGCGACCGACGGATCCGCCGTCAGCTCCTGCGGCTCGACGGGCTGCACGGCCGCCGCCTTCGCGGCCTCGGCCGCGCGGAACGCCACGTCGTGTGCCTCAAGCTTCGCCGCGACTTCCGTGGCCGGCTTCGGCTCTCCGCGATAACCGAGGCCCTTGAGGATTTCCTCCATGTCGTCGGCATTGGCGCCGAGGATCGACATCATCGGCGGCGTGACCACGAAGGCGCCCGCGTCGAAGCCGCCGTCCGGGCGCGCGCCGGTGCCGGGCTTCCAGGACAGCGCCGGCCGGATGAGGTCGGCCAGCCGCTCCAATATGTCGACCCGCACGGCGCGGCGCCCGAGGATGCGGTAGCCGGCAAGCCGGTAGAACGCCTTCTCGAAGGTCGGATCGACCACCACCGAGGTGCGGCCCGAGGCGAGCAGATTGACCACGTCGCCGAAGCCGGGCTTGTCCTTGGCGTCGTTGGCGAGCGCCCAGACCAGCGTCAGCAGCCCGGCCGGTGCCGGCTTGAGCAGCGCCGGCAGGAACACGTGATAGGCCCCGAAGCGCACGCCGAGCCGGCGCAGCGCGCCGCGCTGGTCCTGGTCGAGCGAGCGCACATCCTCGGCGACGTCGCGCCGGTTGACCACGCCGAGATTCTCGACCAGCCGGAAGGCGAGGCCGCGCGCCATGCCCTGCAGGGCCTCGGCGCCGGCGAGATCGTTCAGCGGCTTCAGATGGGTTTCGACCTGGAACGCGACGAAGCGCTCGGCCCGCGCCTGAACGATGTCGCGCGCCGTGCCGGTCAACTGCTCGTCGGCGAGCAGCACCACGCGGGGCTTCAGCGCGCTCTCGCCGGCTGTGAGCGTGGCGACGGGCACGCCGATCCAGCGCAGCACGCCGTCCGAGCCAAGCGCGAGGTCGCCGTTCGGGCAGTTGGCAAAGCGCTGGGCGCGGCTTTCATACTCGCCCGCAAGCGCCTTCTGCGCGGCGCCGCGCACGGCGCGCGCGTCCTCGCCGTCGGCGCTCTGGTCGGCGGTGAAGCGGAACCCCTGAAGCTCGCCGACATGGTGGCCCTCTACGAGCACCGCGCCCGCGGAATTGATTTCAGCTTCCAGCATACTGTTCTCTCGCAACCGCCGCATAAGCACGGATGTCCTGCGGTCTACGAAGCGTTTCGTCAATCGCTCATGCAACGCGTCTGACAGCGCGTCCTCGATCTCGCGCGTTTTTTCCTGCCAGTGTGCCGGATCGGCAAGCCAGCCTGGCCGGTGCGACACGAAGGTCCAGGTGCGAATCTGGGCGATGCGCGCTGACAGCACGTCGATGTCGCCCTCGGTGGACGACGCCTGCTTCACCTGCTGGGCGAGATAATTCTCGTCGACATGGCCGCGCTTGGCGATGTCGGTGAAGATGGATGACACCAGCTCGGCATGCTGCGCGGGGGCGATGCGGCGATAGTCCGGCAGCGCGCAGCAGTCCCACAACAGCGCCACGCGATTGGGCTTGTCGGCCAGCCGGGCGACGTCATCGTCGCGCGAGATGTGCTCAAGCGCCAGGAGATCGGCCGCTGGCAGCGCCCGCGTCAGCCCTTCCACCGTTGGCACGGCGTCGATCGACTGCTTCAGCGCGCCGAGCGAGGCGAAGTCGAACGCTGCGCTGCGCCACTGCAGCACGCGCACCGGCTCGAAATCGTGGCTCTCGACCTTCTCGACCAGATCCTGGTCGAAGCTGTCGATCCGCCCCGTCTCGCCGAACGTGCCGTCGCGCAGATGGCGGCCGGCGCGGCCGGCGATCTGGCCGATCTCGGCCGGCGTTAGGTGCCGGTACTGGTGGCCGTCGAACTTTCGGTCCTGCGCAAAGGCGACGTGGTCGACGTCGAGATTGAGCCCCATGCCGATGGCGTCGGTGGCGACGAGGTAGTCGACGTCGCCGGACTGGTAGAGCTCGACCTGCGCGTTGCGGGTGCGCGGCGACAGCGCGCCCAGCACGACGGCCGCGCCGCCGTGGCGTCGACGGATCAGCTCGGCGATGGCGTAGACCTCGTCGGCGGAGAAGGCGACGATGGCCGAGCGCCGCGGCAGCCGCGTCAGCTTGCGCGAGCCGGCATAGGCGAGGTGCGACAGCCGCGGCCGGGTGACCACATTGATGCCGCGCAGCAGCTTCTCGAGGATTCCGCGCATGGTGTGGGCGCCGAGCAGCAGCGTCTCGTGGCGGCCGCGCAGGTGCAGGATGCGGTCGGTGAATATGTGGCCACGCTCGAAGTCGCCGGCGAGCTGCACCTCGTCGATGGCGACGAACGAGGCGTCGGTCTGCCGGGGCATGGCCTCGACCGTGCAGACCGAGAAGCGCGCGCCGGGCGGCACGATCTTCTCCTCGCCGGTGATCAGCGCCACCTTCGACGCGCCGACCTTGTCGACGACGCGACCGTAGACCTCCCGCGCCAGCAGCCGCAGCGGCAGGCCGATGACCCCGCTGTCGTGGGCCACCATGCGCTCGATGGCGAGATGCGTCTTGCCGGTGTTGGTCGGCCCCAGCACCGCGGTGACGTCGCGGCCCGAGAGCACCAGCGGCCCGGCCTGCTTGCCAGTCTGCTTGAATGGCATGTTCATCGCTGCGAGGAGCGGCCTTTCGGGACCGTCGGGTGGGAGCTGCCGCTTAGCATGGGCAGCAGCCCTGTTCCAACCCGGTGCTTCGGATCGCCCGAATATGGGGGTTGGAGGCTACGGAAAAAGGCCTTTGGGGGGATTCTGGAACGAGTCTCGAACGAATCGGCGACGAATCGCTGACTCCAGATGATTCATGGTTTGTTCGACACAACATATAGGCATCACGCATTGTGACGCACCCATATGCTGAATCGGCGAACAGCCTCGAACCCGAATTGGGTCGATTCCGCCCCGAATTCGTGAAATGGCGACCCCGAACCTCCGGACTCCGAATCCACCCGGAGTCAAGCACCCGTTTTTCCTGATGAAATGACTCCTCCCCCGGACCAGGAAGAACCCCGGCGCCAATCGCACGAGGGGTCGACACGATGCGGCTTTCCGCCATGCCGCCACGCCGGGACTCGTGAGCGAACCGGGCTGCCCGCTACCAGATGTTGTGGACATGCGTTCATTGGCGCGGGCCGCTCCGGTGTTGGCATGGCGCGTGAAATCGCGCATGCTGGCGGCGGGCTCGGGGGTGTTCATGTCGGCCGTTTCGGCATCGCGTCGCTTTGCGTGGGCGGCAGCACGGGTTGCGGCTGCGGGCCTCGCCCTGCTGATCGCCGGCGGCTCGGTGGAAACACGCATCGACATCGAGGCCTACCCGATCTCGGGCAGGACGCATGCCGAACTGGTCGGGTCGGTGAAGCTGCACGCCCCGATGGGAGGGCGCGTGTATGGCATCGGCTTCATCGACTTCGATCCGCGCTTCGAGACGAGATCGGAAATGGGCGTCTGCCGCGTCGCCGCCGCCGACACCGGCCTGAAGGTGGAACTGCGCGTGCCGGAATGGCGCGGCGGCTCCGATGCGCCGAAGGGCGTAGCCCGGGTGGCCAGAAATTTCGAGCGCGTGATCCGCGCGCACGAGATGCACCACGTCGCCATCGCCAAGAGTTACCAGAAGCGCATCGCCGCCGCGGTGAAGGCGCTGGAGCCGGAGAAGAGTTGCTGGGCGCTGCGCGACCGCGCCGAAGCGCTGATCCAGCGCCTGAAGGCGCAGCACCGCGACGCCCAGCGCGCCTTCGACAGGCGCACCTGGCGGCAGCTGGCGCGGCTGCTGTGACGGCGGCTGCGTGCCCCAACGGCAATAATCCTGTGACTAAACTTTGGGCAGCGCAACGCGCGGTTGATTTCGCGCCGCGACGCAGTCTCCCTTCGCATGCCACGTCTTCGACTTTGGTATGAGGAGGGAAATACCATGAAGAAACTCGCCGCCGAGTTCCTCGGCACATTCTGGCTCGTCTTCGGCGGCTGCGGCAGCGCCGTTCTGGCGGCGGCCTTTCCCGAGCTCGGCATCGGCTTCACCGGTGTTGCACTGGCCTTCGGCCTGACCGTGCTGACCGGCGCCTACGCCTTCGGCAGCATCTCGGGCGGACACTTCAATCCGGCCGTGACGGTCGGCCTGCTGGCGGCGGGCCGCTTCCCGGCGAAGGACGTACTCGGCTACGTCATTGCCCAGCTGGTCGGCGCGGTCGTCGCCGCCGCGGTGCTCTACCTGATCGCCAGCGGCAAGGCGGGCTTCGTTGCCGGCGGCTTCGCGTCCAACGGCTACGGCGAGCATTCGCCGGGCGGTTACTCGCTGACCTCCGCGCTGGTCATCGAGGTCGTTCTCACCTTCATGTTTCTGATGATCATCATCAGCACGACCACGGCGAGCCGCATTCCCGCCGGCTTCGCGCCGATCGCCATCGGCCTGGCGCTCACCCTGATCCATCTGATCAGCATTCCGGTGACCAACACCTCGGTGAATCCGGCGCGTTCCACCGGCGTGGCGGTCTTCGTCGGCGGCGGCGCGCTGCAGCAGCTCTGGCTGTTCTGGCTGGTACCGATCCTCGGCGGCCTGATCGGCGGCTATCTCTACCGCTGGCTGGGCAGCGACACCGACTGACGTCCGCGACCCGCAGCCACCGCGCACGACGACGCCCGACAGGGCGCGTCGTGCGCATCGCGTTCGCGCCCACGCGCCCTTCGCCATGATCGTTGCAAACGCAACAATCCGGGACAAAAACTGGCATGCAATATGCTTGAACTTGTGGTAAGCCGGCTCGACATCGGCCGGCATCTCCCCCGTAAGTTCAGTGAGGGTCGCCATGAAAACCAAGTTTTCCTTGTGTTTGTCGCTGGTTGCAGCGTTCTGGGCGAGTGGCGCGAACGCGCAGAATGCTGCCCCTGAGTGTCCGAATCTGCCGAAAGAGGCCGCGGACAGCCTTTCCTGGCAGGTCCTCCGAACTCCCGACATGCTGCTGTGCCGCGCGATGCGCGCCGACGACGGCCAGGAAGCGTTCGCGGTCACCATCGGCCGCCATTCGCCGTTCAAGCCGAACAGTTCGCTGCGCGACGGCGAGGGCCTGATCGATGGCCAGAAGACCTACTGGTATCGCAGCGAGATCGCCGGCAGGCCGAACGAGCTGATTCGCGAGACCCTGGTCAAGGTCGCCCCGAACAACGTCGCCCACGTCTTCATCCGCACCGACAGCGCCGAGAACCTCGGCCGCTACAAGCAGATGGTGCAGGGCCTGCAGTTCGGCACGGCGCTCGCCGGCAACTGATCCACAGTCCCGGACGACGGCGCCGGACGCGCGCCGTCGTTGTTCAGAACCGGCCTTCCTGGTAATCCACGAAGGCCTGCATCAGTTCTTCCTTCGTGTTCATCACGAACGGCCCGTATTTCGCCACCGGTTCGCGCAGCGGACGGCCTGCGACGAGGATCGCGCGCGCGGCCGCGTCGCCCGACGCCAGGATCACGCGCTCGCCGCCACCGAGCACGCCCAGGGTCCGCGTGGCCAAGGGACGGGCATCGTCACCCTCGCCGACGGACAGCGCGCCCTCGAACACGAACACGAAGGCGTTGTGGCCTTCCGGCAGCGACAGCGACCAGGTCCGTCCCGGCGCCATGCCGACGTCGAAGTACAGCGGCTCGGTCGCCGGCTGGACGATCGGGCCGCTCACGGCGCTGCCGTCCGCATCCACCACGCTGCCGGCGATCACCTTCACCGACACGCCCTCGGCCGGATGCGCCACCGGAATGCGCTCCGGCGGGAACTCCTGGTAGCCCGGCTCGCTCATCTTCAAGCGCGCCGGCAGGTTCACCCACAGTTGGAAGCCGCGCATGCGGCCCTCCTCCTGTTCGGGCATCTCCGAATGCACCACGCCGCGCCCGGCGGTCATCCACTGCACCGCACCAGGCACCAGCAGGCCCTCGTTGCCGTGGTTGTCGCGATGGCGCATGCGCCCGTCGAGCATGTAGGTCACGGTCTCGAAACCGCGGTGCGGATGCTCCGGGAAGCCTGCGATGTAGTCCTCGGCGCGATCGGTACCGAACTCGTCCAGCATCAGGAACGGATCGAGGTCCGGCAGTTGCGGCGTGCCGATCACCCGGCGCAGCTTGACGCCCGCGCCATCGGACGTGGGCATGCCCTGCACGGTGCGGATCACGCGCGCGGCGGATGCTGGGGGAGCGGAATGCAGCATGGCAACCTCCTCGGACTGGACGTCCGCCAAGATGCGGTGCGCCACCGACGGACCCCAGCCGCAGGGCTGGGACGGATCGTTGCAGATCAGTCCGCGACGGCCCGCCTGGGCTTCAGCAGCATCTCCAGCGCCTTGCCCGCCGCGGCGAAGGCGAAGGCACCGGTGATATGGGTCGCGGCGCCCAGCCCGACGCCGCAGTCGAGCTTGAGCGCGGCATCCGCGCCGAGCTTCGGGCGCAGGCCGCAGACCGTGCCGTCGGCCTGCGGATACTGCACGTTCTCCAGCGAATAGATCGCCGGCACGCCGAAATAGCGCTGGTGGTTCTTCGGGAAGTTGAATTCGGCGCGCAGCTTCTTGCGGATCAGCGCGAGCATGGCGTCGTGCTCGGTGCGAGAGAGGTCGCGCACGCGCACGAGGGTCGGGTCGAGCCGCCCGCCGGCCGCGCCGACGGTCAGGATCGGCAACTTGCGGCGACGGCACCAGGCGATGGCCTCGACCTTGGTGCGGAAGCTGTCGCAGGCATCGATCACCAGGTCGTAGCCGCGACCGAGGAGGTCTTCGAGGTTCGACGGGGTGAGGAAGCTGGCGATCTCGTCGACCTGCATCGCCGGGTTGATCGCGCGGCAGCGTTCGGCCATCGCCTGCGCCTTGCCGCGCCCGTACTGGCCCGCGAGCGCGGGCAGCTGCCGGTTGGTGTTCGACACGCAGAGGTCGTCGGCGTCGATCAGGGTCATCCGCCCGACCCCGCTGCGCGCCAGGGCCTCGACCACCCACGAGCCGACGCCGCCGAGGCCGACCACCGCGACATGGCAGCGCGAGAAGCGCGCCAGCGCCCCCGTGCCGTAGAGCCGGTCGATGCCGGCGAAGCGTTCGGTCCAGGTGTCGTCGAGGGCGGCCTGATCGGCA
>JAHBYZ010000017.1 GCA_019635695.1 Rhizobiaceae bacterium | reverse complement strand
GGCCGACTACGGCCTCGTCGGCGACCTCTTCACCGTGCTGCCCGAATTGCAGAAGGCGCTGTAGCGCCTTCTCCTACCATCACAAACGTCGTGAAAGGGCGGCCGGAGGCGCTTCCGGCCGCCCTTTTCGCTTGCGCGGGCACGCGGAAGCATTAGTTTGCGCTGCAACAAGAACGGGCGGAACGCCCGTCGACGGGGCAGTTTCATGGCCACTCAGATCAAGACTGTCGGCATCATCGGCGCGGGACAGATGGGCGGCGGCATTGCGCATGTCGCGTCGTCGGCCGGGTTCGACGTCTTCATCAACGACCTCTCGATCGACCGGATCGAGAAGGGCATTGCCACGATCAGCGGCAACCTCGCCCGCCAGGTGTCCTCGGGCAAGCTCGCGGAGGCCGACCGCCAGACCGCGCTGAAGCGCATCCGCCCGGCCGAGACCTATCAGGCGCTGGCCGGCTGCGACCTCGTCATCGAGGCGGCGACCGAGGACGAGACGGTCAAGCGCAAGATCTACGCACAGTTGTGCCCGGCGCTGAAGCCGGAGGCGCTGCTCGCCACCAACACTTCGTCGATCTCGATCACCCGGCTGGCGTCGCAGACCGACCGGCCGGAGCGCTTCATCGGCATACATTTCATGAATCCGGCGCCGCTGATGAAGCTGGTCGAGCTGGTGCGCGGCATCGCCACCGAGGACGCCACCTTCGAGGCGGCGAAGGCCTTCGTCGCGGCGACCGGCAAGACGATCACCGTGTCGGAGGATTTCCCGGCCTTCATCGTCAACCGCATCCTGATCCCGATGATCAACGAGGCGATCTACACGCTCTATGAGGGTGTGGGTTCGGTCGAGGCCATCGACAACGCCTTGCGGCTGGGCGCCAACCACCCGATGGGGCCGCTGCAGCTCGCCGACTTCATCGGCCTCGACATCTGCCTGTCGATCATGCAGGTGCTGCATGATGGGCTGTCGGACTCGAAATACCGGCCCTGCCCGCTGCTGGTGAAGTATGTCGAGGCCGGCTGGCTCGGCCGCAAGGCGGGGCGCGGCTTCTACGACTATCGCGGCGAGACGCCGGTTCCTACACGCTAGGCCCCGTCCGGTAGCTTCCGAAGCCGCCGCCCAGCCTGCGCCAGCTCAGCAGCGAAAGCAGGAGCACGCCTGCGGCCGCCGCATGGAATGGCGCGGTCAGTGCAGTGCTGCGGCCGAGGGCAGGTTCCAGCCCGTTGACGATCAGGCCTGACAGCAGGAGCCCGACCGGCATCATGCCCCAGGCGAGCAGGCGATAGACGCTGTTGACGCGGCCGAGCAACCGGTCGGGGATGGTGCGCTGGCGATAGGCGACGGAGACCGTGTTCCACACCAGGCCGGTGAACTCGAACGCACACAGGATGAGCGCAACCGTCAACGGCCCCGGCGCAAATGCGATGCCGATGAAGGCCGGCACCGAGGCGAACAGCGTCCACTGCGCTGTGCGCCCCGGGCCCAGGCGCCGCACGATGCGGTCGCCAAGCAGGCCGCCGGCAATGCCGCCGACCGCGCCCGCCGCCAGCACCAGACCGTAGATCCGCGCATCGGCGCCGAGGTTCTCCTGCATGTGCAGGATCAGCGCGATCACCACCATCTGGTGGAACATGTTCCAGAAGCCCGTGACCCAGGCCATCAGCCGCAGCAGCGGCGCGCCCATCAGGTAGCGCAGGCCTTCGGCGAGTTCCGTCCCCCATTTTTGCGGGGCGTCGCGTCGTGGACGGAATTGTCCGGCGATGCCGGCTACCAGGAGTGCCGCGAGTCCATAGGCGATGGCATTGCCGGCGAAGGGCAGAGGCACGGCGAATGCAACCAGGAATGCGCCGGCCACGGGCCCGAGCAGCGAGTTGGCCGTGAGCTCCACGCTCCAGAGCCGCCCGTTGGCCGTCTCCAGACGCTCATGCGGGACCATCGCGGGCAGCATGGTCTGGGCGGCGTTGTCGCGGAAGACTTCGGCGCCGCCGACCATCGCTGCGGCGACAATCAGGGCGGCGAACGTCCATGGGGCCGACACGCCTGTCTCGGGTGCCGTGGGCAGCGGTAGCGCGGCCCAGAGCGTCACGGCGGCCAGCGAGAAGGCGCCGGCGCGCAGGACATCCATGGTCAGGATCAGCCGGCGCCGGTCGACGCGGTCGGTCACCACGCCGGCCGGCAGCGCCATGATCGCCCATGGCAGCCTGAGCGCGATCGGCACGACGGCGATCAGCAGCGGGTCGCGCGTGAGCAGCGAGGCGACCCACGCCCAGGCGACCGTGGCGATGCCGTCGCCAAGGTTGGTCAAGCCGCAGGCGGCGACGAAGCGGGCAAAGGGGGTGACGGTCAAGCGGGGGCGGGTCCGGCTGGCGGGAATGCGCCCTCATGCAACCTCAAGTCCTGTTGAGGTCAAGGGCCAACATTATCCGCTTGCACGTCAGCAGTTGCGTTCCGTCTCGGCCGGCATCAGCTTGCCCGCAAGCTCCGAAAGCCCCAACGCCGGCAACATCTGCTCGTAAGCGGCGTACAGGCGCGCCGCCTCCGCGCGGATGAAGTCCGTCGGCAGGTAAGCGCGCGCGCACTCGCGTTCGAGGGCGAAGCCGATCAGGTCGGCGAGCCGCGCCTTCATGTGGTCGGCGACGCCGCGCCCGGCATTGTCGCGTAGCGCCGGGTCGGCCCCGAGCGCCAGCAGCTCGGGCACGATCGCCACTCGGCCTTCGGTCGCCGCCGCCATCAACGCGGTGCGGCCGGTCCCGTCGGGGCTGTCCACGCGCCAGCGTCGGGCGAACAGCGCCTTCGGGATGTCCATGCGCCCGGCGGCGGCCGCCGCGACGATTGTTTCGGATCCGGCAAGCCCAAGATCGACGTTGGCCGCGACGAGGCGGTCGAACATCGACAGGCCGGGATAGAAGAACGAGCCGGCCAGCGTCGCCCGGCCGTCGAGGGCGCGGCCGTGAACGAGCGCTCCGCGCCCGATGAGGGTGCCCGCCGCTTCCTCCCAGCCGCCCCAGACGGCCTCGGCCAGCGCCGTGTCGAGGTCGTTGGTGCGCGGCGCTAGCAGTCGAAGCGTGGCCTCGTAGTCGCGCCCCTCCAGCGCATCCCGGGCAAGAACGAGGTCGCGGGTCGAAACGAAGGGGTCGTCTATTGCCTTTTCCCAATCCGGCGCGGGGCGCCGGGTCATCGCCACGACGATGGGCGATCGCCCTTCTTCGTCCGGAATATCCACGGCAGCGCCCGCCTCCATCAGCAGCTCGACGATCTCGTGCTTGCCGAGCCATGCCGCGACCCACAGCGGCGTCTGTCCGTCCCAGTCGCGCGCATCGAGCGGCGCCCCGGCTTCGATGAGTAAACGGACGGCATCAGCGCGACCCCATCTGGCGGCGTTGTGCAGCGGCGTCTTGAAGGTCATGTCCTCGCGCGCGGCGGGGTCGGCCCCCATTGCGATCAGCCGCGCGGCAAGCGCGGGATCGCCCAGCCGCGCCGCCTCATGCAGCGGCGTGCCGTCGTGGCGGCTGCCGCGGTTCGGATTGGCTCCGCTGTCGAGCAGGAAGTTCGCGACGTCGACATGGCCGCCATTGGCGGCCTCGACCAGCGGTACGTTCACGTCCAGGTCCACCTCGCGCGGATCAGGCGTGGCGCCGGCCCCGACCAGCAGCGCGACAACGGGCATCTCGCCGTATCGCGAGGCCCAGTCGAGCCCGCGGTCGCCGTTCCTGTCGCGCCGGTCGATGTCGGCGCCGAATTCGACCAGCAGGGCAAGCATGTCGGCGCGCCCCGCTTCCGCGGCATGGTAGACGGGAAGCCAGGTCGCCATGGCCGGCGGGTTTTCGATGCCGTTCGGATCGGCGCCGCCTTCGAGTTCAGCGCGCATGGCTGCGAGGTCGCCGGCGCCGAGCGCCGCCAGCAATTCGTGTTCGCCGGCGAGGGCAGGACCGGCCGCAAGCAGCGCTGCGGTGGTCGTCAGCACAATTGCGCCGCGGCGGAAAATTCCAATAGCCACCGGTTGTCTGCCCTCGACCCATGACCCAGGGTCATGGTCGCCGCCCGTTCGGGCGGCAATTGGGCGCGGCTGCGGCTAATGTTCGGCTTTCTTGGTGCTGGCGGTCTCGTGCGCTTCGGCTTCGCCGTGGGCCGCCTCGCCGCCGGCCTCGTGCGCGCCCTCGGGTGCGTGTTCGGCGGCGGGTTCCTCGTGGTGCTCCTCTTCGCCTTCAGGCTTGGGCGCGGGAAGGCCGGCGAGCGCCACCTCGATCATGTGCTTCGCGTCCGCGCTCGCCCATTCGGCCGGGCCGTTCATGTGGGCCAGCAGACAGCCGTCGCGGTCGACCAGCATCGTCACCGGCAGGCCGAAGGCGAGGTTGCGCTTCTTCATCTCGTTGAACATGCCGAGCGTGTCGTCGCGGTAGAAGCCGAGATTGTGAACCTTGGTGTCCTCGAGGAACTTCTTCGGCTTCACGTCGTCGCCGCCCTCGACATTGACCGCCACGACCTCGAAATCGACGCCGCCCATTTCCTTCTGCAGGGCGTCGAGTGCCGGCATCTCGGCGCGGCAGGGCGCGCACCAGGTTGCCCACAGATTGACCAGCGCGATGCGGCCGGTGAAGGCGTCGAGGCTGGTCGGCTTGCCGTCGGGACCGTCGAAGGCGAGGTCGGCCACCGACTGCGGCCGACCGGGCGGCAGCATGCCGGCCACCTCGCCCTTCGCGGCTTCCGCCACCAGCGACATCAGCGTGACCGGCTTGGGCTCCGGGGCGTCCGAGGCCGTTCCATGGCCACCCCCGCCGCCGCTGGCGGAAGCCATCTGGTTCTTGGCTGCGCACTGGGCGTCGGCGATGGCGCGCGGGTCGGGCTGCGGCTCCGGATTGTCAGACCCGCCGAAGGTCACGTATACGGCGCCTGCACCCGCGGCCAGACCGAGGACCGCGGCGAGCGCGATGACCATCTTCGCGGACAGCTTTGGCAGTTTCATCGAATTCTTCTTCCCCGGGACGGGCGCTTTGCCCGAAGTGCAGCATGAGCGACCAAAAGACCAGCAACCGCATGTGGGGCGGACGTTTCGCCACAGGACCCGCCGCGATCATGGAGGCGATCAACGCGTCCATCGGCTTCGACAAGAAGCTCTACCGGCAGGACATCGACGGTTCGCTGGCCCACGCCGCCATGCTTGCTGAAAAAGGCATCATTTCGGTTAAGGACCAAGAAACGATTGCTCGCGGGCTGAACACGATCCTGTCAGAGATCGAGGCCGGCACGTTTTCGTTCTCGACCAGGCTCGAAGACATCCACATGAACGTGGAGTCGCGGCTGGCCGAGCTGATCGGCCCGGCGGCCGGCCGGCTGCACACCGCGCGCTCGCGCAACGACCAGGTCGCCGTCGATTTCCGCCTGTGGGTCAAGGCCGAGCTCGGCAGGACGGCGGTCGCGCTGGTCCGCCTCATCGAGGCGCTGCTTTCGCGCGCCGAGGAGCACGTATCCACCGTCATGCCGGGCTTCACGCACCTGCAGGCGGCGCAGCCGGTCACGTTCGGCCACCATTTGATGGCCTATGTCGAGATGTTCGCGCGCGATCTGTCGCGCGTGCGAGACGCTCACCTGCGGCTGGACGAGAGCCCGCTGGGGGCCGCCGCGCTGGCAGGCACCGGCTATCCGGTCGACCGCCATGTCACGGCCAAGGCGCTCGGCTTCCGCGAGCCGACCCGAAATTCCATCGACAGCGTGTCTGACCGCGACTTCGCGCTGGAGTTCCTGTCGACGGCCTCGATCTGCGGCGTGCACCTGTCGCGCATGGCCGAGGAGATCGTCATCTGGTCGACGCCGCAGTTCGGCTTCGTGAAGCTGTCGGACTCGTTCTCGACCGGCTCGTCGATCATGCCGCAGAAGAAGAACCCCGACGCGGCCGAGCTGGTGCGGGCCAAGACCGGCCGGCTCAACGGCCACCTGCTGGCGCTGTTGACCGTGATGAAGGGCCTGCCGCTCGCCTATTCCAAGGACATGCAGGAAGACAAGGAAGCCGTCTTCGACGCCGCCGAGACGCTGGAGCTGATGCTGGCTGCGATGGCCGGCATGGTGTCGGACATGAATGTCGACAAGGCCGCCATGAAGAAGGCCGCCGGCGCCGGCCATTCCACCGCGACCGACCTCGCCGACTGGCTGGTGCGCGAGGCCGGGCTGCCGTTCCGCGAGGCGCACCACGTCACCGGCCGCGCGGTGGCGCTGGCCGAGCAGAAGCGCAAAACGCTGGCCAAGCTTTCGCTCGACGAGCTGAAGGCGATCAATCCGGCGATCGACGCGCACGTCTACGACGTGCTGTCGGTCGACGCCTCGGTGCGCAGCCGCAAATCGTTTGGCGGCACCGCCCCGGCTGAGGTGCGCAAGCAGGTGCGCTACTGGAAGACGCGGCTGGCGCGGGATGCACGCGCCGGCAAACTCGGCTATTAGTCGCTGCCGCTAATTTCGGAGTTCGGCATGGCAGACATGTCCCGCAGGGTGGTTCTGGCCGGCATCGGCGCAACGATGGCGCTGACGCTCGCCGCCTGCGGCCGCCGCGCGCCGCTCGACACGCCCTACCAGGCCGGGCTCGACGCGCGCCGCGAGGCGCAGGAAAACGACGAGCCGCTGCCGCCCGAGCCCAAACCGCCCGTCTCCGACCGCAAGTTCGTCCTCGACCCGATCATCTAGGCTCCTTCCGTGAACCATTTCGACTATCGCGACGGCGTGCTGCACGCCGAGGACGTGCCGGTGCCGGAGATCGCGGCTGCGGTCGGCACGCCGTTCTACGTCTATTCGACCGCCACGCTGGAGCGGCACTACCGCGTCTTCCGCGACGCCTTTGCCGGGCTCGACACGCTGGTCTGCTACGCCATGAAGGCGAATTCGAACCAGGCGGTACTGAAGACACTGGCGGCGCTCGGCGCCGGCGCCGACGTGGTGTCGGAGGGCGAACTGCGGCGCGCACTGGCCGCCGGCATCCCCGGCGAGCGCATCATGTTCTCCGGCGTCGGAAAGACGGCGCGCGAGATGGATCTCGGCCTCTCCGCCGGCATATTGTGCTTCAACGTCGAATCCGAGCCCGAGCTGGAGCTGCTGTCGCAGCGCGCGGTGGCCGCCGGCCGCAACGCGCGCGTGTCGCTGCGCATCAACCCCGACGTCGACGCCAAGACACACAAGAAGATCTCGACCGGCAAGGCCGAGAACAAGTTCGGCATCGCCTGGAAGCGCGCCCGTGCCGCCTATGCGCGGGCAGCCGAACTGCCGGGCATCGCGGTGACCGGCATAGACATGCATATCGGCAGCCAGATCACCGACCTGCAGCCCTTCGACGATGCGTTCGCGCTGCTAACCGAGCTGGTCGGCACGCTGCGTGCGGACGGCCACCACATCGAGCACGTCGACCTCGGCGGCGGGCTTGGCATTCCCTATCGGCAGGACAACGATCCCCCGCCGCTGCCCGACGCCTACGCGCAGGTGGTGCGCAACCGGGTCGAGGCGCTGGGCGTCAAGGTGATCTTCGAGCCGGGGCGGCTGATCGCCGGCAATGCGGGCATCCTCGTCTCCGAGGTTGTCTACGTGAAGGAAGGCGATGCGAAGAACTTCCTCATCGTCGACGCGGCGATGAACGACCTCGTGCGGCCGACGCTCTACGACGCCTGGCACGATATCAGGCCCGTGCGCTATGGCGCCGAGAACGGACCGCGGCTGACCGTCGACGTGGTCGGGCCGGTCTGCGAGACCGGCGACTTTCTCGGCCACGACCGCGACCTGCCGCGCATGAAGCCGGGCGACCTGATCTACGTGGCGACAGCCGGCGCCTATGGCGCGGTGCAGGCCGGCACCTACAATTCGCGCCTGCTGGTGCCGGAGGTGCTGGTCCGGGGCGACCAGTTCCACGTCGTGCGCCGCCGCCCGACCTACGAGGAACTGATCGGGCTCGATTCGGTGCCGGACTGGCTCTGAGGTTCGGAAACCTCATACATCCGATCACGTTTGCGTTCGCGCCTCGCCTTCGCCGCGTTTGCTGCTAATCTTCGCATGAAAGCGGCATGACGGGGGACAGTCGCCGCGATTCGGAAAACGGAAGGTCGATGGCGCAGAAGCCAGCCGCAGCGAATCGAGAAGAGCCCTCGACCATCAAGCTCCCCCGGCTGATGCGTACCCGTGCCGCCACCCGCGCGGCCATCGTCATCGAGCGGTTGTGGCCGTTGGCGCTGCCCGCCCTGCTTGTGCTCGGCCTGTTCTTCGTCGTCGCCTGGTTCGGGCTGCTGCGCATGCTGCCGGATCTGCCCCGCTATATCGTTGGCGGGCTGTTCGCGCTGGCTTTCCTCGCCGCGCTGTGGCCGCTCACGCGCTATCGCCGGCCGGACGCGGCCGAGGTCGACCGTCGCATCGAACGCTTCAACGCCTTGCAGCATGCGCCGATCTCGGCGCAGGGCGACAGGCTGTCTGGCGGCAAGGACGACTTCGCTGACGCGCTGTGGCGCGAGCACCAGCGCCGCATGGCCGCAAGGCTGGGCGCGGTCGACGCCGACCTGCCGCGTACCGGCATTCCCGAGCGCGATCCTTGGGGTCTGCGTGCGGCGGTCGCGCTGCTTCTGGTCGTTGCGCTGGCCTTCTCCGGCGGGCCCTATGGTGGCTCCGTGCTCGATGTTTTCCGCAGCAAGCCGGGCGAACCGCCCGTGCCTGCGCGCATCGACGCCTGGGTGACCCCGCCGCCCTATACCGGCCGCGCCCCGTTGTTCCTCACATCGGACGCCAATGCGGCGCAGACGCTGTTCAGCGTGCCCGAGGGCAGCGATTTCGCCGTGCGCATCACCGGCGGCTCCGGCACCGAGACGATGGCGTTCATGGACGCCGCCGGCACCACCGCGATCGCCGCCGAGGGCGAAACGGCGACCGTCGATCCCGATGCGCCGCCGCCGGCGGAGGGCGCTCCCCGCCAGTTTGGCGGCAAGCTCAACCGCGAGGGCGTCCTGTCGCTGATGGCCGGCGATCAGGCGCTGCGCAGCTGGACCTTCCAGGTCACGCCTGACCATGCGCCCGTCATCCGCTTCACCGGCGACCCCAAGCGGGCAGTCAACGGCACGCTGGAGCTGACCTACGAGATCGAGGACGATTACGGCGCGGTCGAAGGCAAGGCCAATTTCGCGCAGGAACAGGCCGACGCGCCCGGCGCGCGGCCGCTCTACAAGGCGCCCGACATGCCGCTCACCCTGCCGCGCCGCAATGGCGGCATCGCCGCGCGCACCGTGCGCGACCTGACCGAGCATCCGTGGGCGGGCAGCACCGTGACGCTGCAGCTGACCGCCAAGGACGCTGCGGGCCAGCAGGCGCGCAGCGAAGCCAAGACGCTGGTGCTGCCGCAGCGGCCGTTCTCCAACCCGCTGGCAAGGGCGCTGGTCGAGATGCGCCGCATGCTGGCGCTCGACGCCAACAGCCGCGCCCGTGTGCTGCGCCTGATGGACGCGGTGACGCTGCGCCCCGAGGAGACGATTCCGACGCCGAGCCACTACCTCGGCATCAAGGCGGCGCGCACGCGCCTGTTCGTCGCCGGCAGCGACGAGCAGCTGCGCGACGTCGTCGACTATCTGTGGGAGATCGCGCTCGCCATCGAGGACGGCGCGCTGTCGGCGGCCGAGCGGCGCATGAGGCAGGCGCAGGAAGCGCTGCGCGACGCGCTGGAGAACGGCGCCAGCGACGAGGAGATCGACCGGCTCATGGCGGAACTGCGCGACGCCATGAACGAGTTTCTGCGCGAGTTTGCCGAACGCGCCATGCGCGATCCCAACTTCGCGCGCCAGCAGCAGAACATGCAACAGCAGAACGGCCAGGAGATGCGCCAGAGCGACCTCGACCGCATGCTCGACCAGATCGAGCAGATGGCGAAGTCGGGCGCGCGCGACCAGGCGCAGCAGATGCTGTCGCAGCTGCAGGACATGATGAACAATCTGCGCATGGGCCAGCAGCAGCAGGCCGGCGAGGGCGGCCAGCAGGGCGAGATGCGCCAGCAGATGGACCGCCTCGGCGAACTGATGCGCCGCCAGCAGGAGCTGATGAACGAGACGTTCCAGATGGACCAGATGCAGCGCGGCCAGCAACAGCGCGGTCGCGACCGCTCGCAGCAGCGTGGCCAGGGTCAGCAGGGACAACAGGGACAACAGGGGCAGGGCCAGCAGCCGGGTCAGGGACAGGGCGGCCAGATGTCGCCGGAGGAGTTTGCGGAAGCGCTGCGTCAGCTGCAGGAAGGCCAGGGCCAGCTGCAGCAGGACCTGCAGGCGCTGATGGAAGGCCTGCGCGGCATGGGCATCGAACCGGGCGAAGGCTTCGGCGAAGCCGGCGAGGCGATGGGCGGCGCCGAGCAGTCGCTCGGCCAGGGGCAGGGCGAGCAGGCCGTCGGCCAGCAGGGCCAGGCGCTGGAGGCGCTGCGCCGCGGCGCGCAGGACATGATGAACCAGATGCAGGCCATGCAGGGCCAGCAGGGGGAAGAGGGCGGCAGCGGCGAAGGCGGCCGCCAGCGCGCTTCCGACCGCGACCCGCTCGGCCGCCCGCGCGCCACCACCGGACCGGATTTCGGCAATTCCGTGCAGGTGCCCGACGAGATCGACACGCAGCGCGCCCGGCAGATCCTCGATGCGATCCGCAAGCGGCTCGGCAACGCGCTGAGCCCCGAGCTTGAGCGCGATTATCTGGAGCGGCTGCTGCAGATGCGGTGAGGCTGATCCTCCCCCTTCGCAGGGGAGGATCAGGCGCTACCGCAGCGCCTTCGCCACCTGCGCCCTGATCTCGGCAAGAGTGAACGGCTTCGACACGACGCCGATGACGATGCCCTCCAACTCGGCCGCGCGCTCGCGCTGCTCGGCATAGCCGGTCATCAAGAGGATGCGCTGATGGGGGAAGGCGCTTGCCGCGGCGCGCGCCATCTCGATGCCGTCCATCACCGGCATGCGGATATCGGACAGCACGAGATCGTAGGCGCCCCCGGTTGCGCGGATGCGCTCCAGCCCCTCCTCGCCGTCGGAAGCCACGTCGACGGCGTGGCCGTCCGCGGCCAGCGCGCGTGCCGAGAAGGCCCGGACCGAATCGTCGTCCTCGACGACCAGTATGCGACCCATTTCACCCCACCCCGTGAAGCAATAGTCCGTCGTTTCGGTTCTCATGGCCGGGAGCCTCCTCGCTCCAGCCCTCGATCTCAGGCTCTACGCATCACCCTTCACGACCCCGACGAAGGGCAATTCGCGGAAGGCGTGCGCCACATCCATTCCGTACCCCACAACGAAATAGTCGGGGCATTCGAAGCCGACGAAATCGGCCTCCATGTCGATCTGGCGCTTGCTGGTCTTGTCCAGCAGCACGGCGATGGCGACCGAGCGCGCGCCGCGCGACAGCATCAGGTCGCGGGTGAACTTCAGCGTCTTGCCGGATTCCAGGATATCGTCGATCAAAAGCACGTCGCGGCCGGCGACCTCATTGTCGATGTCGCGCAGCACGCGCACCTCGCCGCTGGTCGTGCCGGTGCCGTAGCTGGAGATGAAGATGAACTCGACCTCCGGCGACAAATCCATGTCGTGCATGGCGCGGATCAGGTCGGCGGCGAAGATGAAGGAGCCCTTCAGGATCGCGATGACCAAAAGGTCGTGGTAGTCGCGCGTCGCGATTTCCTTGGCGAGTTCCAGGTTGCGCCGCGCGATCGTGGTCGCGTTGAACAGCACCTCGATATCCTTGCCGCGTACAACCGGCATCAGTTCGTCTCCGTCGAAAAATCCACGGTCACCGTGCCGACGCCGTCGGCCGGCGCCTCCAGCCGGCTCGAGAAGGGGAAGCGGTCCGAAGGCGCCAGTCGCCTTTCACCGGTGCCGAGCACGTAGCGGACGCTCTTTCCGGCACCGTCGGTGACGCGGATGTCGAGCGGCGGCAGCACTGCGGGGCGGTTGCCGGTGTTCACCACCTCGCCGTCGACCAGCACGAAGGCCTTGCCGGCGTCCTTCTCGATGCGGCTTTCCACGCGCATGATGCGCAGCGCTTCGCGCGGATCGCTTTCCACTACCGGTGGCGGCGATGCCGGTCGCGACACCAGGGCATGGCCGCCGGAGACCCAGAAGGCCGCCCCGACCAGCACCAGGCCGAACAGCCAGAAGGCAGGACCGGCGCGGCGCGAGCGCGGCCCGTCCGTCTCCTTGAGAATGTCCATGCCCTTGGCGGCAGGCGGGATGGGAGCCTGCGCCGCCAGCGTCTCCGCGCGTGGTGCAACCGACGCCGCGGGCATCGACACGAACTCGGCGTCGACCACGTCACCGCTGCGCGCCGCGCGCGCGGAAGGGCTGGCGGCGGCGCCGGACATGATTTCGCCCGAAACCGGACGCGCCATGCGGTCGTCGTTCATGTTGCCCTTTCGCCGTCGCTTCGGCATGAAGTGTGCGGCATGAGTAGTTCGAATTGGTTAATGCTTCGCGGCGCGGGCAGTTTCGCAGCAGGGGCTTAATCGTGCGTTAACCATGATTTTCCACCATTTGCAGCCACGGGCGGGGCGGTGCCGAGAAGTTCCGGAAACAGCGACTTGATCCGCTTCGAGAATGTCGGGCTGCGCTACGGCATGGGGCCGGAGATTCTGCGCGACGTTTCGTTCAACGTGCCGGAGCGCTCGTTCCAGTTCCTCAGCGGACCCTCCGGCGCGGGCAAGACCTCGCTGCTGCGCCTCCTGTTCATGTCGCTCAAGCCGACGCGCGGCCTCATCACCATGTTCGGCAAGGATCGCTCGCGCATCACCCGGCGCGAGCTGCCGCTGCTTCGCCGGCGCATCGGCATCGTGTTCCAGGATTTCCGCCTGCTGGACCACATGACCACCTACGAGAACGTGGCGCTGCCGCTGCGCGTGCGCGGGCGCGACGAGGGCAGCTACCGCTCCGACGTGGTCGAGTTGCTCAAATGGGTGGGGCTGGGGGACCGCATGCACGTGCTGCCGCCAGTCCTGTCAGGCGGCGAGAAGCAGCGCGCCGCGATTGCGCGCGCCTTGATCGAGCAGCCGCAGATCCTGCTTGCCGACGAGCCCACGGGCAATGTCGACCCCACGCTGGCGCGGCGGCTGCTGCGCCTGTTCATCGAGCTCAACCGCCTCGGCACTGCGGTGGTCATCGCCACCCACGACCTCCAGCTGATGGAGCAGGTCGAGGCGCGGCGCATGGTGCTCGCCGCCGGCAGGCTGGACATATATGACTGAGGCCGAAGCCAGCACCGCGGCCGCGAAGCCGGAAGCGCCGCCGGCCCCGATACCGGCAGGCGGCCCGGCCATTGCGCCCGCACTGCCGCGCCGCCAGCCGCGCAAGGCGGCACCCATCGTGCCGCCGCAGAACGTCGCCGGCTCGGCTCTGATGCTGGTCATCGCTATTATGACCTTCCTGTCCTGCCTGGCGCTCGGCGCGGTCACGCTGGTTAACGATGCGGCCTCGGCCTGGCAGACCGAGATCGCGCGCGAGGCGACGATCCAGATACGTCCGGCCGAGGGGCTCGACATGGAGGCGACGCTGGTCCGCGCCGCCGAGATCGCGCGCGGCTTCGCCGGCGTGCGCGCCGTCACGGTGGTCGACCGCGCGGCGACTGCCCGGCTCCTTGAACCGTGGCTGGGCACCGGCCTCGACCTTGACGAACTTCCGGTGCCGCGGCTGGTGACGGTGACCATCGACCCCGCTTCGCCGCCGGATTTCGCCGCGATACGGACGGCAGTCACGCAGGAGATCGCCTCGGCGACGTTCGACGACCACCGCACCTGGGTGGACCGGCTGGTGGCGATGGCGTCCACCACGGTCACCATCGGGGCAGGGGTTCTGGCGCTGATGCTCGCCGCAACGGTGCTGACCGTCGTCTTCGCCACGCGCGGCGCGATGGCCGGCAACGGGCACATCATCGAGGTGCTGCATTTCGTCGGCGCCGAGGCGAACTTCATCGCCACGCAGTTCCGCCGGCATTTCCTGGTCACCGGCCTGAAGGGCGCGGTCGCCGGTGGCATTCTGGCGACGCTCATCTTCGCGGTGTTCTCCTGGTGGTCGTCACGCAACGTGGCGACGCCCGAGGGCGACCAGGCGGCGGCTCTCTTCGGCACGTTCGCGATCGGGGCGAGCGGCTATGTAGGTGTCGTGCTGGTGGTGCTGGCGGTGGCGTTCCTGACGGCGATCACCACGCATTTCACCGTCGTCGCCTATCTCAGCGATCTCGACGCCCGGCAGAGCGACAACTGACCGCAGCGCGCGGGCCGGCCCGCATCACGGAAAGAATCGAATTGTAAGCAAATTTGGGATTTGCTGACGAAATCGCCGAGCAGATGCCCAAATCGCATGATAGCGACGCAGACATGAAGGGACAGATGGCCGACAGCGTGAGCGCAGCCGGCACCGTCGGGCGTGCTGTGCGTCCGCGCGGAAGGACGTTGCGCGCCGTCTTCTGGGTCGCCGGCTTCGCCGCGCTCGCTTTCGTCTTCGGCTTTGGCCTGTTCTCCAGTCATATCGGGCGGCTGGCCACGCCGAACGAACCGCAGGACGCCGACGCCATCATCGTGCTCACCGGCGGGCAGGCGCGCATCGACGCGGCGGTCGATCTGCTCAAGGCTGGCAAGGGCAAGCGGCTGCTGATCTCGGGCGTCAACCCGCAGACCTCGCCGGAGGACATCCAGCGCTTCAGCGGCGCCGACGAGGCGCTGTTCTCCTGTTGCATCGACATCGATCGTGCTGCCGACACCGTCGCCAACGCGATGGAAAGCGCCAAGTGGATGAGCGCCAACGCCTTCGGCAGCGCCATCCTGGTCACCAACAACTACCACATGCCGAGATCGCTGCTGGAGATGAAACGCTTCGGCGCGGGCGCGCGCATCCTGCCCTATCCGGTGGTCAACACGCGCATCGACCGTGGCGAGTGGCTGACCAACACCGACGCGCTGCGCGTGCTGTTCACCGAATACGCCAAATACATCGCGGCGGTGGCCCGCGACGCCTTCGACGGAACGCCGGATGCGGCGCCGTTCGCGACGGCCGCGGCGCACTGACGGCGCGCTAGGCGCGACGCGCCTTGTGGTGTAACAGCGCGCATCCAACGTTCGCCACGGCTCCAATGCTCGTCTTCCGATCGCTGCTCTTCAATTTCGCGCTCTATCTCAGCACCATCGTACAGATGGTGTTCTGGACGCCGTTCTATTTCCTGTCGCCGCGCAAGGCGTCCTGGTACATCCCCAAATTCTGGGCGCGCTCGTGCCTCTGGCTGATGAAGGTCATCTGCGGGTCCCGCGCGGACATACGCGGCATGGAGAACCTGCCGTCCGGTCCCTTCATCCTCGCGCCCAAGCACCAGTCCTTCTGGGACGTGCTTGCCTTCTTCCCCTATCTCGAAGACCCGCTGTTCATTCTCAAGCGGGAGCTGCGCTGGATACCGTTCTTCGGGCTCTACATCATCAAGCAGCGGCTCATCCCGGTTGACCGCGGCAAGAAGGGCAAGGCGCTGCGCGACGCCATCGCGCTGACGCGGGTGGAGATGCAGGAGGGTCGCCAGCTCATCATCTACCCGGAGGGCACGCGCCGACCGCCGGGCGCGGAGCCGGCCTACAAATGGGGCATCGCCGAGATCTATTCCGAACTCGGCCTGCCGGTTGTGCCCGTCGCTCATCAGGCGGGGCTGTTCTGGCCGAGGCGCAAGTTCCTGCGCCACCCGGGCACGATCCACGGGCGCTTCCTGCCGCCGATCCCGCCGGGGCTCGGCAAAGAGGCGTTCATGGCGCGGCTGGTGGCCGAGACGGAGGCTGCCTGCGACGCGATCCTCGTGGAGACCGCCGACGGGCCGAACCCGCCGCCTTTTCCGGAGATTGCCGCGAAGCGGCTGGCGGAACTGAAGGCCGCGAAAGGTTCCTGACCGCCGATCAGTCCAGAGCAAAGCGGGCGATGACCGGCACGTGGTCGGACGGGCGGTCCCAGCCGCGCGCGTCCTTCAGCACCTCGATGCCGGCGAGCTGCGGCGCCAGCGTCGCCGACGACCAGACATGATCGAGCCGGCGGCCGCGATCCGACGCGCGCCAGTCCTGCGCGCGGTAGCTCCACCAGGTGTAGATCTTCTGCGGCTCCGGCGTGTGCTGGCGCATGAGGTCGACCCAGCCGCCGGCCTTGCGCATTGCCTCGAAGCCTTCGGTCTCGACCGGCGTGTGCGAGACCACGTTGAGAAGCTGCCTGTGCGACCACACATCCGACTCCAGCGGTGCGATGTTCAGGTCGCCGACGAGGATCGCGCCGTCATGGCCGGGTGCGGCCGCACGGATGCCGCGCATCTCCTCGACGAAATCCAGCTTGTGGCGGAACTTCGGATTGATCTCCGGATCGGGCTCGTCGCCGCCGGCAGGCACGTAGAAATTGTGCAGCAGGATGGTTCGGCCGCCGGCCTCGAAGCTGGCGGCGAGGTGGCGGCAGTCGCCCTTGGCGCAGAAGTCGCGCTTCTCGACCAGCTTCAGCGGCCGGCGGGAGGCGATGGCGACGCCGTGGTAGCCCTTCTGGCCGCTGATGAGGATGTGCTCGTAGCCGAGCGCGCGCAGCGGCGCGTGCGGGAACAGCTCGTCCGGCGTCTTGGTCTCCTGCAGGCACAGTATGTCGGGTGCGCGCTGCGTCAGCAGCTGCGCCACCAGCGGCATGCGCAGGCGAACGGAGTTGATGTTCCAGGTGGCGATGGAAAAGGTCATGGAGGGTTCCGGCGACGGGAGCCGGAACCTATGAACTGAAGCGCCGGCTGGCAACCCGCCGGCGGCCAGGTCGGCCCGCGCTCAGGGGCGCTGCTGGCCCGAACCCTTCGGCTGCGTCATGGCGTTGACGCGCTGATAGTCGATCTTGAACACGCTAGGGTCGAAGGTGACGCCTTCCTGAACGTTGAAGATCATCACCGTCGTGTCCTTGCCCTGCGCGTCGGTGATCGTCCACTGCCTGAGATCGTACGTCTTCGGGTCGAACATCATCGCGATGGTCGCATTGCCGAACAGGTTGCGGTCGGCGAGCTGGATCGTGGTGAGGTCGGCCTCCTCGCGCACGCCCTTCACCTTGTTGCCGGAGAGGTCGATCTCCTCGTCGAGGATCAGCTTCAGCGGCGTGTTGCGCAGCGAATAGAGGTCGGCGGTCTTCATCTTGTTGTTGATGAGCGCGACCTTGGAGCCGTCGGAGATGACGCGGAAATCCGCCGGCGGTTCGTAGTTGAAGCGCAGCAGGCCCGGGCGCTGGATGTAGAACTTGCCGCCGGTCTGCTCGCCGCGCGGGCCGAACTGGACGAACTCGCCCATCATGGTCTTCACGCGGGTGAAGTGGTCGGCGATCTTCTGGGCAGCGGGCTGCGAGGCCTGCGCCTGCACGACGCCCGGCAGCAGCGAGGCGCCGACAAGAGCAACGCCCGCGCCGGCCATGCCGCGCAGCAGCCGGCGACGGTCGGTGATCGTGGCGAGGCCGGTCTTGGTCCCGTTCTGGGTCATGGGCGGATGCTCCTGCGCGTGTGTTCGGTCGTATGAGCGCCCAGTTGGGCCGAAGTTTGGCTGCGCGCCACCCCTTTGTTGGAGGCGCTAGAACGGATCCTCGCCTTCGGTCGGCACGAGGATCTCGCGCTTGCCGGCGTGGTTGGCCGGGCCGACGATGCCTTCCTTCTCCATGCGCTCGATGATGGAGGCTGCCTTGTTGTAGCCGACGCCGAGCCGGCGCTGGATATAGGAGGTCGAGGCCTTGCCGTCGCGCAGCACCACAGCCACCGCCTGGTCGTAGGGATCGTCCGACTCGTCGAGGTTGGACGTGCCCGAGCCGCCGCCGCGCCGGGGCGCCGCGTCCTCGTCGTCTTCGTCGTCGCCGTCGTCCTCGGTGATCGCGTCGAGATATTCCGGCGCGCCCTGCAGCTTCAGGTGCGCCACGACCTTCTCGACCTCCTCGTCGGAGACGAAGGGACCGTGAACGCGCTGGATGCGCCCACCGCCGGCCATGTAGAGCATGTCGCCCATGCCGAGCAGCTGCTCGGCGCCCATCTCGCCCAGGATGGTGCGGCTGTCGATCTTCGACGTCACCTGGAAGGAGATGCGGGTCGGGAAGTTGGCCTTGATCGTGCCGGTGATGACGTCAACCGACGGACGCTGCGTGGCCATGATCACATGGATGCCGGCGGCGCGCGCCATCTGCGCGAGGCGCTGCACCGCGCCCTCGATGTCCTTGCCGGCGACCATCATCAGGTCGGCCATCTCGTCGATGATGACGACGATGTAGGGCATGGCCTGCAGGTCGAGGTTCTCCGTCTCGTAAATCGCCTCGCCGGTCTCGCGGTCGAAACCGGTCTGCACGGTGCGGCTGATCTGCTCGCCCTTCTTGGCGGCCGCCTCGACGCGCTGATTGAAGCCGTCGATGTTGCGCACGCCGACCTTGGACATCTTGCGGTAGCGGTCCTCCATCTCGCGCACGGTCCATTTGAGCGCGACGACGGCTTTCTTCGGGTCGGTGACGACGGGAGTCAGCAGATGCGGGATGCCGTCATAGACCGACAGCTCCAGCATCTTCGGGTCGATCATGATCAGGCGGCAGTCGGCCGGCGTCATGCGGTAGAGGATCGACAGGATGAAGGTGTTGATGGCCACGGACTTGCCCGAGCCGGTGGTGCCGGCCACCAGCAGATGCGGGAACTTGGCGATGTCGGCGATGACGGCCTCGCCGTTGATGGTCTTGCCGAGTGCCAGCGCCAGCTTGGCCTTGGTCTGCTCGAAGTCGCGGCTGGCCAGCAGCTCGCGCAGGTAGACGGTCTCGCGCTTTGCGTTGGGCAGCTCGATGCCGATGGCGTTGCGGCCGGGCACGACGGCGACGCGGCACGCTATGGCGCTCATCGAACGGGCGATGTCGTCGGCAAGGCCAATCACACGGCTCGACTTGATGCCGGGCGCCGGCTCAAGCTCGTAGAGGGTGACGACCGGGCCGGGGCGGACATGGATGATCTCGCCCTTGACGCCGAAATCCTCCAGCACGCCCTCCAGCAGCCGGGCGTTCTGCTCCAGCGATTCCTTCGACAGCGTGGGATCCTTCGCCACGCTTTTCGGCTCGGCGAGGAAATGCAGCGTCGGCATCTCAAAATCGCCGGAGGAAATCAGCGAGGTCTGTGCTTCGCGATGAGCGCGTACGCCCTGCTGCGGCCGGGGAGCGGGGTTTTCGACCCGGGCTGCAGGCTTGAGCACCGCCGGGCGCGGGCCGCCCTGCGGCGTCGGCACGATCACCGTGTCGAGGTCGATGTCGTCTTCGTCGTCCTCGAACCCGGCGTCGTCGGCGAAACGCGGTTCCTGCCGCGTATCTGCATTCCTCTGCGCGCGCTGCGGAGAAGGTCGCGCCCCCGGTTCGGGCCACTCGGGGCCGGTCCATTCGGAAATATCGTCGTCCTCGTCGAGCGGCGGCAGGCGCATGGTCCTGCCGACGGTGGGACGGGCGCCACCGAGCGTGCGTCGCAGCGAACCGCGGAGCGACAGCCATGTGTGGACGAGCCAGCCGAACACCAGAGCCGCCGCGCCTTCGCGGTCCTCGTCATCGTCGTCCTCGACCGCCTCGGCGGCCTTGCGCGGCATGACCATCGGCTGCGAGCGGCGGATCAGGCCGGCGGCGTAGAGAAACAGCCACAAAGCGGGTGCGGCGAGCAGCAGCGCCACCACCAGCCCGGTCGCGCCCTGAGGATAGCCGCCGAGGAAGAAGCCCGGCACCGAAAGCACCATGTCGCCCATGACGCCGCCGAGCCCGGAAGGCAGCGGCCAGGTCGCGGGCGCGGCGATGCAGCCCGCGATCGCGGCAGCGGCCAGCGCCATGCCCAGCCAGGCGGCGGCGCGGCGCCATGGCCGGTCTACCGCGCTGCCGGCCAGCATCAGCACCGCCCAGCACAGCGCAGGCGCCAGCGCGGCGACGGAAGCCAGACCGAAGAACTGCATGGCGAGGTCGGCGAAGACCGCGCCCGGATAGCCGACCGCATTGGTCACTACGGCGTCGGTGGCGTGGCTGAAGGAGGGGTCGCCGACATTCCAAGTAGCGAGCGCGCCCGCCGCGGCACCCGTCGCCGCGAGCAGGGCCGCGCCGATCGTGCGCCGCAGAAGCCGCGCAAAGAAGCCCGCGATGCCTTGGCTGTCGCCCGCCAGTGCCAGACTGCTGCCCGAACGCATGTCGCTCCCCAATCGAACCGCGCAGCGCATGACAGGCGCGCCGGCGTCGGCCGGGAGACTAGGGTTCGAGGGTTAAGGTGACATTAACCATGCAGCCGCGTTCAAGGCGTGGCGTGCGGCGTGGGCGGGATCGGCTTGCCCGTGCCGGGCGGCGGTGGAAACCGTGTCGGGCGCTCCTCGCATTCCATCTGCCGGCTGAGATAGGCGACAGTAAAGCTGTGGTCGTGGAGCGTGAGTTCGTCTGCCGCGCCGGCTTGTGTTTCGTCGGCCTGCGCGCTTGTCAAATCGGCGATCCGGCAGTCGCGTTCGCCGATCCTGCCCTGCTCGAACTCGACCGACAGGCTCAGATCGGATTTGGTATGTCGCACCCGCCGTTGGCCGGTGTCGTCGGTGACGTCTTCATGTCGCATCCAGGTCAGCGAAAGGTCCAGTCCCTCCTCGTCCGCGTCGAAGGAGACTCGGCCCCTCGCCCATTTCGTGTCGTCGCCCTCACCCGCATCGGGCAGGCAGTCGATGTCGAAGATGCGCTGTTCGCCGCCGAGTGCGACGCCGTGGCCGTCGCGGACGACGGCTTCGAACCCCGTGTCCACGCAGCCGCCGAAGAACAGGAAATGCCGGTTATCGGGCGATACGTGGATGTAAATGTCGGCATAGTCGACGAAGTCGTCCTGCGCCCGCATCTCCATGTCCTGGCTGTAGGCGATCCGCGTCCCGGTCGTCTGATAGTAGATGGAGATGAAATGGCCGCGGTGGGCTTCGGCCGCGAAGTCGAATGTGTCGGAGCGGGCGGCACCGGTCGTCGCTGCCAGCAGCGCCGCAAAAACCGTTGTGGCTGCAAATATCCGCATCGCCGACATCGTATGCACGGGGCGCCGATGTGCAAGCGTCGCGACTAAGATGTCTCTTCCCCTTGCCTTCGCGGCGCTTCGAAACTATGTGTCCCACCGTCAAATCCCAAGACCGTGGAGTCCCGCCCCGTTCCGTTGCGCAGTTCGCGCCCGGGTGCGGCAGCCGTAAAGCCCGAAACAGGAGACCCGATGCTCGCAGACAAGAGGCCCGAATTCCAGAAGCGCGCGGGCGACGCCGCTGCGGCGCGCAAGGCGCTGCTGGAGAAGGCGCGCAAGGTGGCCACCGATCCGGCGCTGGCCGAGCGCCGCGCGCAGCATTCCGAGACGATCAAGGCGCGCGAGGCGCGTGAGGCGCAGCGCGAGATCGAACGCATCGCGCGCGAGGCCGAGGAAGCCCGCCTGCGCAAGATCGAGGAGGAGCGGTTGGCCGCCGAGGCTGCCCGCAAGGCCGAGGAAGATCGCCTGCGCAAGATCGAGGAAGACAAGCTCGCCGAGATGCTGCGCATCGAGGAAGCCGAGAAGATGGTCGCCCTGCTCGCCGAGCAGAAGGCGGCGCGCGACGCCCGCTATGCGGCGCGCAAGGCGGCCAAGAAGGCCCGCCGCAAGGGCGACGAGCGCGGCTACTGAGCCGCTCCGCCCGACACTCCTCTCCACGACGCCGACATAAAAAGGAGGCCCGGATCGCTCCGGGCCTCTAGTTGTGGCGCACGGATGCGCCACGACGGGATAGGGAATGGGGGAAAGCGGCGGCCCGCTCCGATGGATACGGGCCGCCTTCGCCTTGGCTAGTTGTGGTAGGCCACTTCGCCGTGCGAGGTCAGGTCGAGGCCGGTCGACTCCGCCTCGACGGTCGGGCGCAGGCCGATGATCAGGTCGACGACCTTGTAGAGGATCGCCGAGCCGATGCCGCACCACACGATGGTGACGAGCACGCCGAGGATCTGGGTCCAGACCTGGCCGCCGACCGTCATGTCGCCGTAGCCGATGCCGCCGAGCGCCGGGGCATTGAAGATGCCGGTGCCGATGGCGCCGATGATGCCGCCGACGCCGTGGATGCCGAACACGTCGAGCGAGTCGTCGTAGCCGAGCTTGATCTTCACGACTGCCACGAAGAAGTAGCACGCGGCCGAGGCGATTGCGCCGAGCACGATGGCGCCGACGGGGCCGACGAAGCCGGCAGCCGGGGTCACCGCGACCAGACCGGCAACGAGGCCGGAAGCCGCACCCAGCATGGAAGCCTTGCCGCGGGTCAGCGATTCGATGATCACCCACGCCGCGATGGCGCCGGCCGTGGCCGTGAAGGTGTTGATCATCGCCAGAGCAGCGCCGCCGTTAGCCTCGAGGTTGGAGCCGGCGTTGAAGCCGAACCAGCCGACCCACAGGATCGAGGCGCCGACCATGGTCAGCGTCATCGAGTGCGGGGCCATGTTGTCACGGCCGTAGCCGCTGCGCTTGCCGATCATGATGGCGCCGACGAGGGCGGCGATACCGGCGTTGATGTGCACGACCGTGCCGCCAGCGAAGTCGAGGGCACCCCAGCCGTAGATCAGGCCGTCCGAATCCCAAACCATGTGGGCGATCGGGAAGTAGACGATCGTTACCCAGAGAATGACGAACAGGATCACCGCCGAGAACTTGATGCGCTCGGCGAAGCCGCCGATGATCAGTGCCGGCGTGATGCAGGCGAAGGTCATCTGGAAAACGATGAAGACGTATTCGGGGATCTCGACGCCGGCGGTGAAGGTCGCCGCCATGCTTTCGGGCGTCACCCCGGCCAGGAAAGCCTTGCCGAGACCGCCCCAGTAGGCGCTCGGAGCGTCGCCGAAGGCCATCGAGTAGCCCCACAGCACATAGACGATGATGACCGTGGCGGTGATGCCGGTGCACTGCATCAGCACCGACAGCATGTTCTTGGTGCGAACGAGGCCGCCGTAGAACAGGGCCAGGCCGGGCAGCACCATGAACAGGACGAGCAGCGTCGACGTCATCATCCAGGCGACGTCGCCCTTGTCCATGGTCGCGGCTGCGGCCGCTTCGGGGGCTGCCGGCGCGGCGGCGTCCTGCGCGAGCGCGGCCACGGTGCCGAATGCGGCCAGCGCCAGCGTGGCCCCCAGGGCAGTGCGCGCATATGGCGCGATCTTTTCAGCGATATTCATTGTTGTCTCCATAACCCCTTGGATGCTCACAGCGCGTCAGTGTCGGTCTCGCCGGTGCGGATGCGCACGGCCTGCTCGATGCCGAAGACGAAGATCTTGCCGTCGCCGATCTGGCCGGTCTTGGCGGCGTTGGTGATGGCCTCGACGGCCTTGTCGACCATGTCGGTGGACACGGCGACCTCGATCTTGATCTTGGGCAGGAAGCTCACCGCGTATTCGGCGCCGCGGTAGATCTCGGTATGCCCCTTCTGGCGCCCGTAGCCCTTCACCTCGGTGACGGTCAGCCCTTGGATGCCGACGGCGGTGAGCGCCTCGCGCACCTCGTCGAGCTTGAATGGCTTGATGATTGCCATCACGATTTTCATAAGGTTTCACCCTTTGCTCAGTGCGGGTCCCCCGCGTTCACACGACACCACCGGCCGTTCGCGCTGAGGGCCGGAGCGTGACAAGGGTGATTCAAGAACGATGCCAGTTGCCCGGCAGGGCACTTAACCTTCTGTAAAGAAAGGCGATTGCGCGAAGTCCGGGCACACGGCTTCGCAGGTGCAGCATGTGTACTGCACACAAAATAGGCAGAAATGGAAAAATGCCTAAGTGCTGGGCCGCGTGCGCTGGCGGATCAGCCCTTCCTGTGCCACCGAGGCGATCAGGCGCCCGTCTCGCGCGTAGAGGAAGCCGCGGGTGAAACCGCGCGAGCCGATCATGTTGGGGCTGTCCTGCGCGTAGAGCAGCCAGTCGTCGAGCGCGCAGGGCCGGTGGAACCACATTGCGTGGTCGAGGCTGGCCATCTGCAGGTCGGGATCGAAGCCGGTGCGGCCATGGGCGAAGTTGGCGGTGTCGAGCAGCGTCATGTCCGACAGGTAGGCGAGGATCGCCGACTGCAGGCGGCCATCCTGCGGAACCGCGCCGTTGACCCGCATCCACACATATTGCCGGGGTTCGAGCTTGTCGCGGGTCAGATAGTGCTCGGTGTTGACCGGCTTCACCTCCAGCGGCCGCTCCTTGGCCCAGAAGCGGCGCACGACGTCTGGAATGTCGGCGGTGGTCTCGGCCAGCAGCTCGCGCTGGGTCTTCAGCACTTCAGGCTGCGGCACGCCGAGCGGCATGGTCATCTGGTGCTCCATGCCGTCTTCCTCGCGCTGGAACGAGGCGGCGAGCGTGAAAATGGCGTGGCCGTGCTGGATCGCGACCACCCGGCGCGTCGTAAACGAGGAGCCGTCGCGGATGCGGTCGACCTCGTAGATGATCGGCACCTTGGGATCGCCCGGCAGCATGAAGTAGCAATGCAGCGAATGCATCACCCGGTCGGGATCGACGGTGCGCTGCGCCGCCACCACCGCCTGGCCGATCACCTGGCCGCCGAAAACGCGCTGCCAGCCGGTCTGCGGGCTGCGACCCCGGAACAGGTTGTGTTCCAGCGGTTCGAGGTCGAGAATATCCAGGAGTTCCCGCATGACCTCGGGATTCGCAGCGTCCTTGGTCATGGTGCCCTCGCAGCGTCGCAATCCAGGCGTTCCTGAAGAGGGCGCGACGGCAAGTCAAGCGTCGAGGCCGCTGGCGCAGCGCCGCCGCCGCCCTTCGAAGGAGTGAACATATGGCCAAGGCCGCTCGCAGCACCCCCAACGACGATCGCCCGGCCGACGTCGATGTGCTGGTCGCAGGGGCCGGCTATGTCGGCCTGGCGGCGGCCGTGGCCATCCGCACCGCACGGCCGAGCCTCAAGGTCGCGGTGGTCGATGCCGCGCCGGCGGGCGTGTGGCAGCGCGACGGCCGCGCCTCGGCGATCGCCGCCGCCGCTCGCCGCATGCTGGAGAGCCTCGGCGCATGGGATGAGATCGCCGCGGGCGCCGAGCCCATCGTCGACATGGTGATCACCGACACGCGCACGGCAGACCCGGTGCGGCCGGCGATCCTGACCTTTGGCGGCGAAGTATCGCCCCATGAATCCCGCTCGGGAGAACCGTTCGCGCACATGGTCGAGAACCGCGCCCTCAACGGTGCGCTGCGGCGGCTGGCCGGCGCGTTGAAGATCGACCTGATCGAGGGCGTCGCGGTGAACGGCTTCGAGACGCATGCCGGCCATGTCACGGTCCACCTCGCGGACGGCTTGCCGCTGGCGGCCCGGCTGCTGGTCGCGGCCGACGGCGTGCGCTCGCGCCTGCGCGACATGGCCGGCATCAAGACGGTCGACTGGGAATACGGCCAGTCCGGCATCGTCTGCACGGTCGCGCACGAGCGCCCGCACGGCGGCCGCGCGGAAGAGCATTTTCTGCCGGCCGGCCCGTTCGCAAGATTGCCGCTTCGCGACGCACCCGACGGCACGCATCGCTCGTCCATCGTCTGGACGGAGCGTACGGTGGACGCGCAGCGGCTGGTGGAGGAAGACCCCCTCGTGTTCGAGACCGAGCTCGAGCTCCGTTTCGGCCTGAAGCTCGGCAACATCTCCGTGATGGACAAGCCGCGCGCCTGGCCGCTTGGGCTGCTTCTTGCACGCGATTTCGTCAGGCCGCGTTTCGCGCTCGCCGGCGACGCCGCCCACGGCATCCACCCGATCGCCGGTCAAGGCCTCAATCTCGGCTTCAAGGATGCGGCGGCGCTCGCCGAGGTGGTGGTCGAGGCCGACCGGCTCGGCCGCGACATAGGCGGGCTCGACGTGCTGGAGGGCTACCAGCGCTGGCGGCGTTTCGACACGGTGCAGATGGGCGTCACCACCGACGTGCTGAATCGCCTGTTCTCCAACGATATCGGCCCGCTGCGCAGCCTGAGGACAATCGGGCTAGGCATGGTCGAGCGCATGCCGCGGCTGAAGGACTTCTTCATCGCGCAGGCGTCGGGCTCCAGCGAATCGCCGCGGCTGCTGCGCGGCGAGGCGATCTGAGACCTACCCGCCGACGACGATGAACGGCGCCCAGTTGGCCGGGTCGGCGCGGCGGCCGCCGGCGGCGATCTCGGCCGCCATGGCGCGGCGCAGCGCCTCGGCGCGCGACACCTGCGGATCGGCAGCGATCTCGCCGATGGCGCCGGTGGCAAGCCGCACCGCTGCATCCGACGCGACGGGCCAGTGCGATACCATCAGCGAATGGGCGCCGGCGTAGAAGAAGGCGCGTGCGAGGCCCGACAGCGCCTCGCCGCCGCCGTCTCCGGCGGCCGTGTTGCAGGCCGACAGGATCACCCAGTCGGCATCCAGCTTCAGCGTCGTCACCTCCGACGCGGTGAGCAGTCCGTCGTCGTCCGGCGAGGCTGCGGCCGGCGGCGTCAGCACAATCGCCGGCTCGATCAGACCTTGCAGCTCGCCCGATACCAGCCCGTGGGTGGCGAAATGCAGGATGCGCGCCCGCGTCATTTCCCCGGATTGCGAAAGCCGCTTGGCTTCCGTCTCCGTCGCGAACTCGCCCAGTTTGACGGCCGAAGCATTGGCGCCGAGTTGCGCGGCGATCGCGCAGGCCTCGTCCGCGGTCTCCGGCAGCGGCTCCAGAAGCCGCACCGCGTCGACATCCGCCACCGCGCCGCGAAATAGCGTCGAGAGCTCCGGCATGGTCTCGTCCCCTGCCGCCGCGGCGTCCAGCGGCGCGAGGTCCGGACATGCATCGCGACCGAAGGCACTCTGATTGCTGCCGCGGCGTCCAACCAGCAGCGGGTTGGCGAAGCCGAGATAGGGCAGGCCTTCCGGCCGTTGCGCGGCAACGGCGGTAGTGGCGCCAAGCGCGCTCACGGCCGGCAGGACGGTGATGGCATGCTTCTTGGCCAGCCAGCCGGCGTCGCGGTAGCCGTCTGCGGCGCCCGCGCCGGGGATCTCGTCGACCAGCAAGTGGAAAGGCAAGCCAGACAGCCGCTTCGACGGCACGACGATCAGGTTCTTGCCGGCGATCATGTCGGCGACAGGAGCCAGCGTGGCGCCATAGAGCTTGTTGGCCGCTTCCAGCACGCGTGCCGGGCGGTCCGCGTCCGTGTCGGGGGCAAGCGATGCCGCGCCGCGCACTTCGCCGGCCACCCGCATCAGCGTCCTCAGCTCGCGCACAGCCGCTATCAGCTCGCCGGTCGTGCGCGGCAGCTTGACCCAGCGCGGTGCGCCGCTGCTCGGCACGGCCCAGAGGTAGGTTTCCCATTCCGCGCCGCCGAAACCGGCCGTGTCGGCCAGGAAGAGCAGGACGTCGTCCTTGCCCAGCCGCTGGCGCACGGCCTCGAAGCCGACCGGAACCGGGCGCTGCAGTTCGGCGAATTGGGGGAACTCGGTGGCAAGGCGGGCGTCGATCGCGGCAATTGCCGCATCGGCGGCGCTCAGCTCTGCCCGCAGCGTTTCGACCTCGCCGGCGTCGCGGTCCGCCGGCGGCACCGTGAGCGCGGCGGTCAGCTTCACGTCGGCGCGACGCCAGCGGCTCACCGCGTCCTGCCGCTCGCGCGCCAGTCCGGCGAGCGCGCCGTCGCCGGCCGCCTGCCGGGCCGCCATCTGCGCCAGTGCGTGCGCCGCCTGCGATTCGATCACGCGCTGCGCGATCAGGAACGCCTTCTCCGCAAGCGCGTCGTCGTCCGCGCCCGCGCCGCGCAGCCGGTCGTAGCTCTTGACCAGCCCGTCGAACACCGCGCCGCGGGCGATCGCCTGATCTTCGACATTGCCGGTGCGCGTCTGGAAGGCGGTCGCGGCGTCGACCTCCGCCATCCGCTGGACGAGCTCCGCGCCTTTCTCCAGCACCTGCGACGCCTCGGCGAATTCTCCGAGCGCAAACAGCGTGCGGCCGAGCTCGAAGCGTGCCGATCCTGTCTCCGGATGGTCGACGCCATAGATCGTCTCGAGCTTGCCGAGCACCTCGCGGAAAATGGGCAGGGCGCCGGCGTAGTCGCCGCGGTCGGCGGCTATGCTGCCGCGGATCGCCGAAACGCGGATATGGGAGCGGCTGCCGGGCGAGACCTTCCCGTAGATGGCGTCGGCATCGACGAGGTGTTGCGACGCCGCGTCGAACCGCTCCTGCTTGAGCCTGATCTGCGCCATCACGACCGACAGGTCGGCCACCTCGCGCACCTCGCCGCGCGCCTCCCGCACGTCCTGCAGCGAACGCGCGGTCAGGTCGGCCGCGCCGTCGAGGTCGCCTTGCGCGAACAGCAGCGACGCCAGCGCGGTGCGCGCCACCGGCACGCTGGCGGCCAACGCCTTGTTGCCCTCCATGATCGCCAGTGCGCGCTCGAGCAGCGGCCGTGCCTCGACGAAGCGCTGCTGGCCCGAGAACATGACGCCGAGCAGCATCATGTCGAAGGCGAGGTAAGGATGGTCGGGCGGCAGCGTCGCCTCGTCGATGGCGATGGTGCGCTTGTAGGCGCTCTCGGCCTCGGCCAGCCTGTCCTGCGCGCGCAAGGTGCCGGCGAGCACGCGCAGCACGTCGGCGACGCTGCGCGCTTCCAGCCCGTCCAGCGTCTCGCGGATCGCCAGCGCCCGGCGGTACACCTTCTCGGCATCGGCGGGGCGGTCGAGGGCGGAATAGACAGCGCCGATGCGCAGCAGATTTTCGGCCGAAGCCCTGTTGAAGTCCCCGCCCACGGTGTCGCGGATGGCGAGCGCCCGCAGATATGGCGGCAGCGCGTCGGCGTAGCGCTGCTGGCGCTCGTAGAGCCGGCCCATGCCTTCCAGCACCGAGGCCACGGTCGCGTGAACCTGCCCGTACATGCGCTCGCGCGCGGCCAGCGCGGCGCGGTACATCGTCTCCGCCTCTTCCGGCCGGTCGGTGGCGGAGAGCAGATTGGCGAGTCCGACCATGGCCGTCGCGGCGACCGCGCCGTCGGTGTCGACGATGCCTTGCGCGGCCAACCGCAGAACCTCGCGATAGCCCTTCTCCGCTTCCTCCAGATTGCCCCCGTCATGCAGCATGGCGGCGCGCTCGCCGGTCCATTCGACCAGCACGGGATCGGTCGCCTGGAAGGCGACGCGCCCGGCAGCCAATGCCTCGTCCATGAGCCCGGCGGCGCGCAGATGATCGCCGCGCTGGTCGACCAGCCGCGCCAATCTCTGCCAGCTTTTCGCGACCTCCGGGTGCTGTGCCCCGAGCACGGCGATGCGGATGTCGAGCGCCTGGCGGTAGTAGGGCTCGGCCTCTTCCAGTCTGCCCTGGTTGCGCAGTGTGTAGCCGAGATCGGCGGCGGAGACGGCGGTGTCGGCATGTTCGCCGAGGAAGCGCTCGCGTATCTCCAGCGCCTCGCGAAAGTGCGGCTCGGCCTCCTCGAAACGGCGCTGGACGTAGAGCGAATCGCCGAGCAGGCGATGGAAGTTCGCGGTTTCGAGCGCCTGTGCGGCCAGCAGTTTTTCGGAGTCGGCGAGTGCCTCGCGCGCGAGTTTCTCCGCCGCGAACGACTCCTCGTCGTCGAGCAGCTTCTGGATCTCTTCAGCGCGCGGATCGGCCGGGCGGTCGACGGGCTGTGCTGTCGCCGCGACCGGTAGCGCGCAGGCGCACGCAAGCAGCGCGGCGCGAAGGCCGTTAAGCGCGCCATGACCCCGCGATTGGCCGAACCTTGCCGTCATGCTGCTTCCCAAGCCGCTGCCCTTGCGGCATATGAACGGTCGACTTGGCGCAAAACAAGGCGGCAGTGGATTTGCCGCCGTCGTGCGCCACATAGGTCGAGGAGCGCCCGTCCCGCGGCGCAATCAGGGAGACAATTATGAAGCACAGCGCGAAAGCCGTCTGGAAGGGCAATCTCAAGGAAGGCAAGGGCACGCTCGACACGCAGAGCGGCGTGCTCAAGGGCCAGCCCTATTCGTTCAAGGCGCGCTTCGAGGACGAGACCGGCAAGTCCGGCACCAATCCGGAAGAGCTGATCGCGGCGGCGCATGCCGGCTGCTTCGCCATGCAGCTCTCGCATTTCCTCGCCGAGAACGGCACGCCGGCGACCAGCCTCGACGCGACCGCGGTGGTGACGCTGGTCCCCGGCACGGGTATCACCGAAAGTGCTCTGACACTGGTCGGCAAGGTTCCCGGCATCGACGACGCCAAGTTCAAGGAACTGGCCAACAAGGCCAAGGAAGGCTGCCCGGTCTCCAAGGCGCTCGGCGCCATCAAGGTGACGCTGGACGCGAAGCTCGGGTGAAAGAACGGCTCGAGGCCGGGCGAAACGGATCGCCTGGCGGGGTGAAGCTCAGCTGCCTTGATTGATGCCGTAGCGGGCCTGCGGGCCCCAGACCCGGTCGACGCTGGCGTCGCGGCCGCAGCCGCTGCGGTAGGATTTGTAGCGGGCTGGATTCTTCTTGTAATAGTCCTGATGGTAGTCCTCGGCCGGCCAGAATTCCGGAGCGGGGACCACCTCCGTGACGATCTCCTTCTTCAGTTCCTTGGCCGCAACCGCCTTCGCCTTGCCGGCGATCGCCAGCTGCTCGTCGCCGACCGCGTAGACCGCCGTCGTGTAGCTGTGGCCGCGGTCGCAGAACTGGCCGCCGCCGTCGGTCGGGTCGACCGAGCGGAAGAAGATCTTCACCAGCTCGTCATAGTCGACGCGGTTGCTGTCGTATTCGACCCGCACCGCCTCGCGATGACCGGCCGAGGTGTGGTCGTAATAGGTCGGGCTGGCGGTCCTGCCGCCGATGTATCCCGACGTCGTGGAAAGTACCCCGGCGACCCGGTCGAAATCGTATTCGACGCTCCAGAAGCAGCCCCCCGCGAAGATGGCGGTGAGCTTTTCCGCCTGCGCCGGTACGGCAGCGCCGAGAGCCGAGAGTCCCAATGCAAGGGCGATGGCTGCGACGCGCATGAGGGTTCTCCCGGGAAGGTGCGGAACCTACCATTGCGCCGGGGATTCTCAACTCAGGGCGACGACACGACTGTGTGACGGGCGGGGTTACACCCGCCGCTCCACCATCATCTTCTTGATCTCGGCGATCGCCTTGGCGGGGTTCAGGCCCTTGGGGCAGGCCTGCGTGCAGTTCATGATCGTGTGGCAGCGATAGAGGCGGAACGGGTCTTCCAGATTGTCGAGCCGTTCGCCGGTCATCTCGTCTCTGGAGTCGATCAGCCAGCGATAGGCCTGCAGCAGCACGGCGGGGCCGAGATACTTCTCGCCGTTCCACCAGTAGCTCGGGCACGAGGTCTGGCAGCAGAAGCACAGGATGCACTCGTAGAGGCCGTCGAGCTTCTGCCGGTCCTCGTGGCTCTGCTTCCACTCCTTGGCGGGCTCCGGCGACACGGTCTGCAGCCACGGCTCGATGGAGGAGAGCTGCGCATAAGGCACGGTGAGGTCGGGCACGAGGTCCTTGACCACCGGCATGTGCGGCAGCGGATAGACGCGCACCGGCCCCGAAATCTCGTCCATGCCCTTGGTGCAGGCGAGCGTGTTCGACCCGTCGATGTTCATCGCGCAGGAGCCGCAGATGCCCTCACGGCACGAGCGGCGCAGCGTCAGCGTCGGGTCGATGTTGTTCTTGATGTAGAGCAGGGCGTCGAGAACCATCGGCCCGCAATCGTCCATGTCGACATAGTATGTGTCGACATGGGGGTTCTCGCCGTCATCCGGCGACCAGCGGTAGACGCGGTATTCGCGCAGATTGGTCGCGCCGTCCGGCTTCGGCCAGGTCTTGCCGGCCTTGACCTTCGAGTTCTTCGGGAGGGTGAGTTCGACCATCTCAGTAGACCCTCTTCTTCGGCGCGATCCTGGCCGGGTCGATGCCGCCTTCGTCGACCGGCAGCATCGTGTCGGTGTGCACCGGGCGATAGTCGAGCGTCACCTTGCCCTTGTCGTCCACCCAGGACAGCGTGTGCTTGCGCCAGTTCTTGTCGTCGCGTTCGGAGAAATCCTCCCGTGCGTGCGCGCCGCGGCTCTCCTTGCGCGCTTCCGCGCCGTAGACCGTGGTGATGGCGCAGGCCATCAGGTTCTCCAGCTCCAGCGTTTCGACGAGGTCGGAGTTCCAGATCATCGAGCGGTCGAAGACCTTGAGGTCCGACATCTGGCCCCAGCAGGCCGAAATCTTGCGGCAGCCTTCCTCAAGCGATTCCTGCGTGCGGAACACCGCGGCGTCGGCCTGCATGGCGGCCTGCATCTTCTCGCGCAGGCGCGCGGTCGGCGTGCCGCCATTGGCGTTCCGCAGCCGGTCGAAGCGCTCCATGATCTTCTCGCTGGATGCCTCGTCGATCGGTGGCACGGCGGTGTCGCGATTGATCGTCTGGCCAGCGCGGATCGCCGAGGCGCGGCCGAAGACGACGAGGTCGATCAGCGAGTTGGAACCGAGGCGATTGGCGCCGTGGACCGAGGCGCAGCCGGCCTCGCCGACGGCCATCAGGCCGGGCTGAACGGCGTCGGGGCCGCCGAGCTTCGGGTTGAGCACCTCGCCCCAGTAGTTTGTGGGGATGCCACCCATGTTGTAGTGCACCGTCGGCGAAACCGGGATCGGTTCGCGGGTCACGTCGACGCCGGCAAAGATCTTTGCGCTCTCGGAGATGCCGGGCAGGCGCTCGTGCAGCACGGCCGGGTCGAGATGGTCGAGATGCAGGAAGATGTGGTCCTTGTTCTTGCCCACCCCGCGGCCCTCGCGCACCTCAAGCGTCATGCAGCGCGAGACGACGTCGCGCGAGGCGAGGTCCTTGGCCGATGGCGCATAGCGTTCCATGAAGCGCTCGCCCTGCGAGTTGACCAGGTAGCCGCCCTCGCCGCGCGCGCCTTCGGTGATGAGGCAGCCGGCGCCATAGATGCCGGTTGGGTGGAACTGCACGAACTCCATGTCCTGGAGAGGCAAGCCGGCGCGCGCGACCATGCCGTTGCCGTCGCCGGTGCAGGTGTGGGCCGAGGTCGCCGTCTGGTAGGCGCGGCCGTAGCCGCCGGTGGCCAGCACCACCATCTTGGCGGCGAAGCGGTGGATGGTGCCGTCGTCGAGGTTCCACGCCACGACGCCGGTGCAGACGCCGTCGGCGTCCATCAGGAGGTCGAGGGCGAAATATTCGATGAAGAACTGCGCCTTGTTCTTCACCGACTGGCCGTAGAGCGTGTGCAGGATGGCGTGGCCGGTGCGGTCGGCGGCCGCGCAGGTGCGCTGCACGGGCGGCCCGTCGCCGAAATTCTGCATGTGGCCGCCGAACGGGCGCTGGTAGATGCGGCCGTCCTCGGTGCGGCTGAACGGCACGCCGTAGTGCTCTAGCTCGTAGACGGCGGCCGGTGCCTCGCGCGCCAGGTATTCCATGGCGTCGACGTCGCCGAGCCAGTCGGAGCCCTTGACGGTGTCGTAGAGGTGCCACTGCCAGTTGTCGGGCCCCATGTTGCGCAGCGACGCGGCGATGCCGCCCTGCGCGGCGACCGTATGCGAGCGTGTCGGGAACACCTTGGTGATGCAGGCGGTCTTCAGCCCCTGCTCGGCCATGCCGAGCGTGGCGCGCAGGCCGGCGCCGCCGGCTCCCACCACCACCACGTCATAGGCGTGGTCGACGAACTTGTAGGCACTGCCGATCGTGGCCGGCTTCGGCTGGTTCTTGCGGGTCTCGGCCAAGATCAGCCTCCGAACGAGATTCTGAGCAATGCGAAGACGCAGGCCGCGCCGACGAGCAGGCAGAACAGGGTGTTGAGCATGACGATGACGACCTTGAGCAGGTCGCCGTGGAAATAGTCGTGGATGGAATCGAGTATGCCCTGCCGCATGTGCTCGGCCGAGAGCACGACGAACAGCAGCAGGCCGATGGTGATGACCGGCTGGGCGAGCACGGCGCGTGCCTGTTCGTAGCTCTTGCCGGAGAGCGCGAAGACCACGCCGATGGCAAACAGCGACAGGAACAGCAGCGCCACGCCGCTGACCCGTACGAACCAGAAATGACCGGTACCTTCCCTAGCCGCCCCGAGCCCGCGAACCCTTCGCAGCGGCGTGCGCATATCGCTCATGTCGACCTCAGAGCAGGAAATAGTAGGCGGCCCACAGGGCGGCCGTGAGCAGCAGGGAGCCCACCAGTGTCAGCGACGACAGCGTGGTCGCCGTCTTCTTGTCGAGCCCGACGCCGGTGTCCCAGACATAGTGGCGCACGCCGCCGAGCGCGTGGTGGATCAGCGCCCAGGAAAAACCGATCAGGACCAGCAGGCCGAACCAAGAGCCGAGCAGCCAGTTGGCGAAGTCGAACCACGAAGGCGAGGTCGCGGCGGCGACCAGCCACCAGGCCACCAGCAGCATGCCGCCGTAAAGCGCGATGCCGGTGGCGCGGTGGACGATGGACATCGCCATCGTCGGCGTCCAGCGATAGATCTGGAGATGCGGCGAAACGGGTCTGGCGCGGGTGGCTTGCGTGCTCATGGCTCCCCTTGCTTGGGCACCCCCAAGATATGGCCCGCCGCAACGCAGAACAGCCTGCCAAATGCGCAGGCTGCCCGGTCCGCGGGCAGAACGGGTTCTAGTCCGTTTTTGCACCGCGTCAAAGCGGGAAAACCGTGCGCGCAGGCCGCCTTAATCGATTTTCCGCAGATCGCGGAATCGGTCTGCCGGCTTCAATCGATTATTGCCGGAATATCCCCAGCGGAAGCCGGGCGTCTGCTACCGCGTGCAGGTCATCGGTACGCGGCCGGCCTTCATGTACAGCGCCTCACGGCCCTCGACGACGAGTGCATAGCCTTCCTTGCCGAAACGTGTCGACTGGCCGGGGGGCGCGGCGGGCAGCTCGACCGGCTCCGGCGGGCGGGCGTCCTCGGGCGCAGCCTTGGGATCGGCCGGTTCCGTCAGAGTGACGCGCACCATTCCGCTGGCGGCCTCGATGCGCAGCGTGCCGTCCTCGCCGCAGGAGTATGTGGCCAGCCGGGGCTGGGCGCCGCCGGCGGGAGCCTTTGGCTCGTCCACCGACATGCAGCCGGCGAGCGACGCCAGCGCGGCGAGGAAAACGAAGACCGGGCCGCGGCCGGCGCGTGTGCTGAGCGTCATGGCGCGCGACGCTATAGAGGGAACCGGGGCGAGATCAAGGCCGCCGCGCGGTCCACAGCTAACGCCCGTCAAAGCGGATGATCCAGCTCGTCCAGTCCGACGGCGCGGCGATCTGCTCGTAGAGCTTGCGGCCGTCCTCGGGCTGGCGCGGCGCGTTGAGGATCAGCTTCGACCAGCCGCGCTCCTCTGCCTGGTCGGCGAGCAGGTCGACGATCGCCTTGGCGATGCCCTTCTGGCGATGGTCGTGGTGCACGTAGATGTGGTCGACCACGCCGCAGCGCAGACCCGACACCGGCTCGGGCAGGTCGACATAGATGGCGAAGCCGACCAGCGCCCCGTCGAGGCGGGCGCCCATGATCTCGATGGCGCGGTCCTGAAGCAGCGTCTCCGCATAGAAATCGTCGGGCCGGCGCGGCGCGCCGCGCTTCAGCGCCTGGGCGTAGCCGGCCAGCAGCGGCGCGAAGTCGTGCGCGTCCCTGAGGCGCAACTGCGCGATGTCGATCTGGGGCTCGGCGGAGGTCTTGTGGGCCATGGCGGCTACGTCTGGCGAATTAACCACGAAAGTCAATCGCGGTGGACCGTGCGGTGGCGGCTGCGTGACAATGGTGAAGAAAGCGTTAACTTCCGCCTACGAGGGGGCAGGGGTTTCTTCAGGCGTCGGAGGGACGGCCAAATGCACAAGAGAATGCTCACAATCGCGGCGGCAGGCGCCGCGCTCACGCTCTGCCTGACCGCCGCCGAGGCCGGCCGGGTCAAGGAGCGCGTCTACGACGATTCCTTCGGCAACCTCATCATCCTCAGCCCGTCCGGCTACAAGCGCATCGTCGTCGGCATGGGCCATATCGCGGCCGAGATGGAGGCCGAGGAACGGGCGCGCTACGCCGACCGTGGCGACGGCGGGTGGCGCCAGCATTGCGACTACCAGCCGGTTCTGTGGAAGGGCCGCGAGCAGATGTGGGGGCTGGCCGACGGCGAGGTGCCGACGCCGCCTCTGGTCTGCAAGTGATCGCAGGGTAAGCGCGGCGCCGCATCCGGCCCACATTGCGGCCACGATCCTGCGGCGTCGTGTGCGTTTCGTTAAGGAAGCGTAAACCATGAGTCATGCCCGCACGGCGCGCGCGCTGCGCAACCAGATCTCCTCGCTGGAGATGATGACGCGCTTTGTGCTGGCGACGCTGGCGCTAGCGTCCGGCGTCTATACCTATCTCGGCGTGCGCAGCCTGCTCGACGGCAGCGCTACCGCCGTATTCTTCGCCGCTGTCATCTATTCCGTCGCGGTCTCGGTCGCGATCTACGGCTTCTGGACCTACCTGATCCGCTTCGTGCCGGAGGTTCGCGACTTCGCCTCGCGCGCCATGCTGTTCTTGGTGATGCTGCTTGGCTCGGCGATGATCGTCGCCATGTCGTCCTGGCTGAACGCGGCGGCGCTTGCCGGCTCGGCGGCCGTCGAGCAGCATCTGGCGACGACGCTGGAAGGCTACGCCGACGATCTCGATCAGGCCAATTCGAACGCCATCAGCGCGCAGTCGCTGCTGCCCGACATCCAGCGCGCCGCCGCCCGCTTCCAGCGGCTGGCCGAGGACGAGGCGCAGTCGGGCGCGCTCACCGGAACGTCGGGTTCAGGCAGCGTCGTGCAGCTGCTCAGCCAGATGTCGGCGCAGATGCGCGAGCTGGAGGCGTCGATCGCCGCCGGCCGCGACCAGGCGGCGACGCTGTTCGAGGAAGGGCAGACGCATCTTGCCGCCATGCGCGGCCTCGTCTCCGCGCCCGGTCCGGTGGAGCCGCGCTCCGACAGTTTCGGCCAGGAGGCGGTGAAACTCGCCGGCGTCATCGCCGCGCTCGAGCGCACATCCGTCGCGCCGTCGGTGGCGCGCGCCGCGACCGACCTTTCCGCCGGCTTCATCGCGCCGATCGCGGACGGGCGGTCGGCGGACCTTGCGGGCCGCCAGGACATCGTCATGGCAACGGTGCGCGAATCGGTCGGCCAGCAGTCGCAGGCGCTTGCCGCCGCCGCCGCCGAGATCCTGGCGCTGCCGAAGGTGGCCGAGCGCAAATACGTGCCGATGACGTCGGCCGAGGCGGTGCTGCGCTACGCCGGCGACTTCATCCCGAGCTGGGCCGGCGCCATCTCGATCGACCTGCTGCCGGCCGTGCTGGTCGGCATCATGGCGGTTGTCTACGGCGCCATCCGGCGCGGCGAGGACGAGATGGACGAGGCCGAGCTGGTTTCGGCCGCCGACATGGCCCGCGCGCTGCGCCTCTCCGGCGTGCTCGCTGCCGCGCGAGCCGAAGCACCGGCGGAAGAACCGGAAGCCGCGCCAGTGCCAGCGCAGGCGCCGGCGGCTTCGGACAAGAACGTCACACCGCTACCGCTTGCCGGCAGCAAGCGTTTCGACAGCTAGAGGCGTGCCATGAGTCTCGAACAGACCGTCGCAAACCGGCCGCGCCAGAGCCCCCTGATGCGCTACCTGCAGCGCTTCGAGGAGGGCCGGCTGATCCGGGCCGCCTTCTTCGGCATGTTGATCGGCACGGCCTCGGTTCTGGCGCTCGACTTTTCCGATCTGCTGGAGCGCAACGGCCTGATGCCGGACGCGGCTTCCGCGACGGCGGTGACCGTGCCCATTCTGCCGCCGGCTGTGGATTCCGACAATGCCGGCGGCGGCGTCGACCCGCGCCAGTTCATCCGCACCAACGAGGCGATGCTGCGCGACCCGATGCGCTTCATCCTGCAGCCGGGCGGCACGCTGGAGGCGATCGGCAGTGTCGATGTGGGGTCCGCCCTGCGCTTCGCCGAGGAAGTCGAACTGCGCGGCGAGTATGTTAGACGCGTGACACTCAACTCGCCGGGCGGTTCGCTCGACGACGCCATGGCGATGGCCCGGCTGATGCGCGAGAAGGGTTTCGCCACCGAAGTGGAGGACGGCGCGCTGTGCGCCTCGTCCTGCCCGCTGATGCTGGCCGGCGGCGCCACGCGCATCGTCGATGAGAAGGGCGCGGTCGGGCTGCACCAGTTCTACGCCAGCAACAATCCCGACACGCCGCCGGCTCAGGCCATGGCCGACGCTCAGGTCACCACCGCGCGCATCTCGCGCCTGCTGATCGAGCTCGGCGTCGACCCGGCGCTGTGGCTGCACGCACTCGATACGCCGCCGCGCGCGCTCTACTATCTGTCGGCCGAGGAGATGGCCAAGTACCGGCTCGTGACCAAGTCCGATCAGGTCGCGGCGGGCGGGTAGCTCCTACCGCGCCATGGCGTGGTATTCCGGGTTCGGCAGCATGTCGATCGCCGCGGCGACGCGGTTGGACATGTTGAAGAAGGCGGCGGTCGAAGCGATGTCCCAGATGTCGCGGTCGGAGAAGCCGGCCTCGCGCAGCCTCTGCCGGTCGGCGTCGACGATCTTCGACGGCTGCTCGGTCAGCTTCTCGGCGAACTCCAGCATCGCCACCTGCTTGCCGCTCAGCGCGGCCACCCGCCAGTTGGTGGCGATCTGCTCGCCGAAGGCCGGATCGCCGGAGAGCTGGCGCACCGCCGCGCCGTGCGCCACCAGGCAGTAATGGCAGTGGTTGAGCGCCGAGACGACGACGGCGATCATCTCGCGCTCCAGCTTGGACAGGCCGGACTCGCCCAGCATCAAATCGTTGTAGGTGTCGGTGAAGGCACGCAGCTTCTTTTCGTCGAAGGCGTATGCACGCAGCACGTTGGGAACGAGACCCAGCTTCTCCTCGCATTTGGCGAAATAGGCCTTCGTCGCGTCGGAAAGCGGCGGTTGCGGCAGATCCAGCGCGGTGATCCGTCCCGGTTTCGAGCGGTCCAGCATCGAAGTCATCCTCCCTTCACGCGAATTTCGCAGTTTGCCGCGGCGCGGAGTGGCCGCGGGCTGTCGTTCTGTTAGCATACCGGCAAAATCGCTGCACCGAATCGGCGAAACAGGGCGGGGGAGCGCGATGAAGGCAGGCACGAAAGCCTCTGGGATCACGCGCAAGTCTGGCAACGGAGCTGGCGGCGGCCGATCCGGCAAGGACGGTGCCGGCGAGGCGAAGCTGCTGGAGTTGATGCGCGCGCGCGCAGCCGAAGAGGACATCGCCGCATATGACCCTGCGGTCACGGCGCTTTCCGCCCGCCTCGCCTTTGCCGCTCTGAAGCAGCACCGGCGCGGCGACAGCGTCATCGCCATCGACGACGACCCCGCTCTCGTGCTCGGCGGCACGGCGCTGACGGCAGTCACGGTTGTCAACGACAACATGCCGTTCCTGTTCGATTCCATCTCGGCCGAAGTGAACGAGACCGGCGGCGAAGCAACGCTTGTGCTGCACCCGGTGATCGCGGTGCACCATGACAGAAGCGGCGTCGCGTCCATCGCAGCCGACGCGGGTGCGAAGAACGAGCCCGATGCCGACCGGGTCAGCCTGATCCACATCCACGTGCCGCGTCTGTCGGCGGCGGAGAAGGAGGCGCTGAGGGGACGGCTCCAATTCATCCTCGGGCAGGTGAAGCTTGCCGTGGCCGACTGGAAGCCGATGCTGGCGAGGCTGGACCAGGCGATCTCGGCGTTCCGCTACGGCGCCTCGCCGCTCGACAAGGCCGACGTCAGCGAGGCGATCGCGTTCCTTGAATGGCTGCGCGACAACAACTTCACCTTCCTCGGCATGCGCGAATACGACTATCGCGGCGGCGAGAAGGACGGCACGCTGGAGCGCTCGGGCGCCGAGGGGTTGGGCATCCTCGCCGATCCGGACGTGCGCGTGCTGCGGCGCGGCAGCGAGCCGGTGACGACGACGCCGGAGATCCGCGCCTTCCTGCACGGACCCGAGCCGCTGATCGTCACCAAGGCCAATGCCAAGTCGGTCGTGCACCGGCGCATCTATCTCGACTACATAGGCGTCAAGACGTTCGACGCGAAAGGCCGGCTGTCGGGCGAGCTGCGCATCGTCGGCCTGTTCACGTCGACCGCATACACGCGCTCGGTGATGAGCATCCCTTATCTGCGCTCGAAGGCCCACGCCGTCATCGCGCGCTCGGGCTTCGACGCCTCCGACCATTCCGGCAAGGCGCTCATCAACGTGCTCGAGGCCTATCCGCGCGACGAGCTGTTCCAGATCAGCGCGCCGATCCTGCGCAAGCACGCCATGGCGATCCTGGCGCTCGGCGAGCGGCCGCGCGTGCGCGTGCTCTACCGCGTCGACCCCTTTGACCGCTTTGTCTCGATCATCGTGTTCGTGCCGCGCGACCGCTACGATTCTCGCGTGCGCGTCGAGATCGGCGACCATCTGAAGAAGGTGTTCGAGGGCCGGCTGTCGGCCTACTATCCCGCCTTTCCCGAGGGCACGCTCGCTCGCGTGCACTTCATCATCGGCCGCTCGGGCGGCAAGACGCCCAAGCCGGAGCCCGAGAGGCTGGAAGGCGATATCCGCGCCATCGTGCGCACCTGGGACGACGGTCTGCGCGAGGCCGCGCGGGAAGCTGGCGCGAGCGCGGCAACCACGCAGGCGGCGCTGCGCTGCCCCGAGAGCTACCGGTCGAGCTTCGGGCCGCAGATCGCGCTGCGCGATGCCGCCATGCTCGCCGGCGTCGACGCGCAGAACCCGATTGCCATTGCCTTCCTGCGTGAAGAGGGCCAGAAGCCGGCGGAAACCTCGCTGCGCATCGCCCATCACGGCGCGCCGGTGGCGCTGTCGCGCCGGGTGCCGCTGCTGGAGAACATGGGGTTCCGCGTCGTCAGCGAGCGCACCTTTGAAATAGATGGCGACGCCGACGGGGCAGCGCCGGTGTTCCTGCACGACATGGAGCTGGAGAGCGCCGACGGCCGCGACATCGACCTTTCCGACGGCGGCGACCTGTTCGCCTCGGTGTTCCTGTCGGTGTGGCGCGGCGAGGCCGACAATGACGGCTACAACGCGCTTGGCCGCATGGCCAGGCTTGCCCCCCGCCAGATCCGCGTGCTGAGGGCCTACGGCCGCTACCTGCAGCAGGCCGGCATTCCGCAAAGCCCGGAGTTCGTCGCCGGCGTGCTGAACCGCTACCCCGAGGTCGCGAAGCTCCTGTCGCATTTGTTCACGCTCAGACACGACCGCGAGCAGGCCGGGGTCGAAGGCACCGAGACGCAGGCCCGGATCGCGACGGCGCTCGAGGCGGTGCCGAGCCTCGACGACGACACCATCATCCGCCGCTTCCTCAACCTCGTGCTGTCGACGGTGAGGACCAACCATTTCGCACCGCGTCAGCCGGGTGTTTCGCTCGCCTTCAAGTTCGACGCCAAGGCCGTCGCCGGCCTGCCGGAGCCGCGGCCGTGGCGCGAGATCTTCGTCTACGGGCCGGAGGTCGAGGGCGTGCACCTGCGCTTCGGCCCGGTGGCGCGTGGCGGGTTGCGGTGGTCGGACAGGGCGCAGGACTACCGCACCGAGGTGCTGGGGCTGGTGAAGGCGCAGCAGGTCAAGAACGCCGTCATCGTGCCTGTCGGCGCCAAGGGCGGGTTCTTCCCGAAGCAGCTTCCCGCAGGCGGCAGCCGCGACGCGGTGTTTGCCGCCGGAACGGCGGCCTATGTCAACTTCGTCTCCAGCCTGCTGTCGGTGACCGACAACATCGTTGACGATCATGTCGTGCACCCGAAGGGCGTGCAATGCCGCGACGGCGACGACCCTTACTTCGTCGTTGCCGCCGACAAGGGCACTGCGACCTTCTCCGACACGGCAAACGCCATCAGCCAGAGCCGCGATTTCTGGCTCGACGACGCCTTCGCGTCGGGCGGCTCGGCCGGCTACGACCACAAGAAAATGGGCATTACCGCGCGTGGTGCGTGGGAGGCGGTGAAACGGCACTTCCGCGAGATGGACCGCAATATCCAGAAAGAGCCCTTCACCGTCGCCGGCGTCGGCGACATGTCGGGCGACGTGTTCGGCAACGGCATGCTGCTGTCGCCGGAGATCCGGCTGGTGGCCGCCTTCGACCACCGCGACATCTTCATCGACCCGACGCCCGACCCCGTCGCCTCCATGGCCGAGCGGCAGCGGCTGTTCGCCATGCCGCGTTCGAGCTGGCAGGACTACGACCGCGCCAAGCTGTCGAAGGGCGGCATGATCATCCCGCGCACGCTGAAGTCGGTGGAGCTGACGGCGGAAGCCGCCGCGGCGATCGGCCTGCCCAAGGGACCAGCGTCGCCAGCCGAGATCATGTCGGCGGTGCTCAAATGCCCGGTCGACCTGCTCTGGTTCGGCGGCATTGGCACCTATGTGCGCGGCTCGGGCGAGACCAATGCCGAGGTTGGCGACAAGGCCAACGACGCCATTCGCGTCACGGGGGCGGAGGTGGGCGCCAAGGTCATCGGCGAGGGCGCCAACCTCGGCATGACCCAGCGCGGCCGCATCGAGTTCGGACTCAGGGGCGGGCGCTGCAACTCCGACGCCATCGACAATTCGGGCGGGGTCAACTCCTCCGACGTCGAGGTCAACATCAAGATCGCGTTCTCGGGCGCCATGCGCTCCGGCCGGCTGAAGCGCGAGGCGCGCAACAAGCTGCTGGCGGAAATGACCGACGAGGTCGCGAGCCTCGTGCTCGCCAACAACTACCAGCAGACGCTGGCGATCTCGCTGGCCGAGCGGCGCGGGCTGGCCGACCTTCCGCATCAGGCGAGGATGATGGCGTCGCTGGAGGCGCGAGGCCTGCTCAATCGCGCGGTCGAGTACCTGCCGTCGCCGGCGGCGCTGACCGAGCGGCAGGCGCGTCGGCAGCCGCTGACGCGCGCAGAACTCGGCGTGCTGCTGGCCTATGCAAAGCTGACACTGTTCGACGACGTCATCGCCAGCGCCGTGCCAGACGACGCGCATCTGCAGGCAGACCTCGTCGGTTATTTTCCGGCGAAGATGCAGAAGAAATTCGGCGACGACATCCGCGGCCACCGGCTAAGGCGCGAGATCGTCGCCACCGAACTCGGCAACGACGCGGTCAATCGCGGAGGCCCGAGCTTCGTCAGCCGCATGGTCGACATGACGGGGGCTTCGGCGGGCGACGTGGTCGCGGCCTATGCGGTGGCGCGCGACGGTTTCGTGCTGGCGCCGCTCTATCGCGACATAGACGCGCTCGACAACAAGGTCGGCGGCGTCGCCCAGCTCGGCTTCTACGGGCAGGTCGGGCGGCTGGTGCATGCGGCGACCGCGTGGCTGCTGAAGAATGGCGGGACGGGAAGCATCGGTGAGCGGGCGGCGGTGCTTTCCGCGGCGACGCGCGAGCTGGAGCCGGTGCTGCCGAAGCTGCTGCCCGACTTCCTGCGCCTGCGGCTGGAGGAGCGACGGGCGCTGTTCGCCGCCGAGGGGGCGCCGGCGGTGCTCGCCGCCCGGCTCGCCTTCGCAGGCATCGGCGAGATGGTTCCCGACATCGCGCTGGTAGCGCGTGCGGCCAACGCCGCGCTGGCCGACGCCGCGACGGCCTACTGCGCGGTTACGGAGGCGTTTCGCATCGGCCCGGTCGAGGACGCGGCGCGCGCCATCCAGACCGGCGACTATTACGAGGAACTGGCCCTGAACCGGGCGCTCGACACGATCGGCGCGGCGCGGCGCGGCATCGCGATGGCAGCGCTCAAGGGCGCGAAGAAGGGCAAGGGCGGCGATGCCGTCGCGTCCTGGCTCGCCGCAGGCGGCGAACGCATCGCCCGCACGCGCGAGCGGCTGCAGGCGCTGACCGAAGGCGGCGACATTTCCGTTTCGCGGCTTTCCGTGGCGGCCGGTTTGATGGCAGACTTGGCGGCATAGCGGTCGGGGGACGTGATGGCTGTGACGGACGCAGGCGGGCTGGCGGGCGGCGAGACGCGCGCCTCGAAGAAAGGCATCTGGGGCTGGATGCTGTTCGACTGGGCGCAGCAGCCATTTCACACACTCATCATCACCTTCGTGTTCGGACCCTATTTCGCCGCGCATGTCGCGGCCAATTCCGCGCAGGGGCAGGAATTGTGGGGCTACGCTACCGGCATAGGCGGCCTGCTCATCGCGCTCGGGTCGCCGGTGCTCGGCGCCATCGCCGACGCGTCCGGGCCGCGCAAGCCGTGGATCGCCGGCTTCTCGGTGCTCGGCATCATCGGCTGCTGGATGCTTTGGTATGCGACTCCGGGCATGAGCGACCTGACCTGGGTGCTGTTCTGGATCGCGCTTGCAGTGTTCGGCATGGAGTTCGCCGCTGTCTTCAACAACGCCATGATGCCGACGCTGGTGCCGCGCGCCGAACTCGGGCGGCTGTCCGGCTCCGCCTGGGGACTGGGCTATGTCGGTGGCCTCATCACTCTCGTCGTCGTGCTCGGCCTTCTGTCGGCTTCGCCGGAGAGCGGCAAGACCTTGCTCGGCCTGTCGCCGCTGTTCGGGCTCGACCCGGCGATGCACGAGGGCGACCGCGCCAGCGGGCCGTTCACCGCGGTGTGGTATCTCGTCTTCGCGCTGCCGATGTTCTTCTGGACGCCGGATGTCGCGCGGCGCGCATCCGCCGGCGCGATCGGCCGCGGGCTGCGGCAGCTCTGGGCGACGATCAAGGGACTGCCGAAGGAGCGCAGCTACTTCTCGTTCCTGATCGGGTCGATGTTCTACCGCGACGCGCTCAACGCGCTCTATTCCTTCGGCGGCATCTACGCCGTGGGTGTGCTTGGATGGTCGATCATCCAGGTCGGCATTTTCGGCATCCTCGCCAACATCACCGGCGCGGTGGGCGCCTGGCTGGGCGGGCGCGCCGACCAGCGTTTCGGGCCGCGTCCGGTGGTGGCGTGGTCGGCGATCCTGCTGACACTGGCCTGCCTGATCGTCATCTCGACGACGCAGACGCAGGTGCTGTTCGTGACGGTGGCCGAGCCCGGGCAGGCGAGCAGCCTGCCCGATATCGTCTTCTACATCGCGGGCGCGCTGATCGGCGCCGCCGGCGGGTCGCTGCAGGCGGCGTCGCGCACGCTGCTGGTCGACCAGGTCGAGCGCGAGCGGGTCACCGAGGCGTTCGGCCTCTACGCCCTGTCGGGCCGCGCCACGACGTTCATCGGGCCGCTGGCGATCGCCTTCGCCACCGGCCTGTTCGCCTCGGAGGCGTTCGGCCTGTCGGCGCAGGATGCGCAGCGCCTCGGCGTGACGCCGATCATCGTGCTGTTCGCGCTCGGGCTGGTGCTGCTGCCGTGGGTGAAGAGTAGGAAGTATTGAGGGGTACGAACGCCCCCTCCCCCGCCTTCGGCGGTCCCCCTCCCCCGTAAACGGGGGAGGATCCAGGTCGGGGCCGGCCGCGACGCCGTTTCTTCCCCCGTTTACGGGGGAAGGGGACCACGCGAAGCGTGGTGTAGGGGGTGTTTCTCTTTAATCTTCGACCGCCAGCGTCAGCTTCCTGAGCAGGTCGGCCAGCGCTATCCGGTCCTCGGGCGGCAGCCGCGACAGCGTCTCCGCTTCCTGCGCCATGTCGGCGCGGAAGGCCCTTTCCGCCGTCTCGATCCCCTTTTCCGTCAGCGCGACGACACGGCTGCGGCCGTCCGCCTCCGACGCCTCGCGACGGACAAGTCCGGCCTTCTCCAGCCGGTCGAGCCGGTGAGTCAGGCCGCCCGAGGATATCATCAGCATCGTGTAGAGTTCCGTCGGCGTAAGGCGGTAGGGCGGACCCGAGCGGCGCATGGTCGAGATGACGTCGAACTCGCCGCGTTCCAGCTCGAACGCCTTGAACGTCGCCTCGATGCCCGGCGCCAGCATGTTGGCGATGCGCCAGATGCGGCCGAGCACCGCCATGGGCTCGGTGTCGAGGTCGGGCAGTTCGTGTGCCCATTGCGCGCGGCGCAGGTCGACCGCATCGCGCAGCCGCTCGCGCGGCGTCTCCCAGCCAAAATCACGCATCGCAACTCCTTTTGTCTCGATGTGAAGATATTTATCTTGACGCCGAGATAATTCAAGCTATCTTCGTATCAAGATAAATCCCGGCCGCGACTTCGTCCAGCGGCCGCAATCGAGGAGAACCGTTATGCCGAAGATCGTTCGTTTCGAGCCGCGCCCGGAGGGCGTCAGCAAGACCGTCAAGTTCGAGGGCGCCGACCACGGCACGCCGATCTCGTTCTTTGCGGTCGACTACGCGCCGGGCCAGTCCGTCGACCTGCACGTTCATCCCTATCCGGAGACGTGGATCATCCGCTCCGGGCGGGCGCGGTTCACCGTTGATGGCGAGGTGATCGAGGCCGGGGCGGGCGACACGGTGGTCGCCGAGGCCGGCAAGCCGCACGGCTTCCGCAACATCGGCGACACGCGGCTCGACGTGGTGTGTATCCACGCCAGCGACCGCATCGTGCAGGAATTCACGGGGGCGGAGGCGGCCTGACGCCGCCTCCTGCGTTTCAACGGCTCGGATAGGCCGGTGCGGCGGCGACGGCGGCGGCGCCGGCCTCCTCCGCGGCGATCTCCGCCTCCGGCTCCTTGCGTACCACGTTGGAAAGCGGGATCTCCTTGAGCAGGAAGCTGACTGCGAAGGCGATCACGCCGGCCGCCGCCGCGACAAAGAACACGGGGTGCAGCGCGCTGGCGAAGGCGTTGAGCACCGTCTCCCTGACCGGTTCCGGCAGGGCCGCAATCATGTCGCGGTTGAAAGCTCCCGAACCCCCGGCATGTCCGCCGCCGAGACCGCCCAGTTCCGCCGCCAGCCGGTTGGAGAAGATGGCGCCGAACACCGAGATGCCGATGGAGCCGCCGATCTGGCGGAACATGGTCGTCCCCGCGGTGGCGACGCCGACCATGGAGCGCTCGACCGCGTTCTGGCTGGCGGTGACGCCGACACTCATGGTCGGGCCGATGCCGAGGCCGACGAGGAACATGTAGATGCCCACCTGCCAGTCGGGCGTGGCGATCTGCATCGTGCCGAGCAGAAGCAGGCCGACGACGAGCAGCGCCGTCGAAGCGATCGGCAGCCAGCGATAGTGGCCGGTGCGGCTCATGATAGTGCCCGACAGCGTCGAGGCGCCGATGAGGCCGATCATCATCGGCAGCAGCTGCAGACCGGATTCGGTCGGGCTCACGCCCTTGGCGATCTGCAGGTAAAGCGGCAGGAAGGTGATCGAGCCGAACATCGCCAGGCCGACGATGAAGCCGACTGCGTTGGTCACCACGAAAGTGTTGTTGCGGAACAGCTTCAGCGGCAGCACCGGCTCCTTGGCGCGCGACTCGACCCAGACGAACAGGGCCAGCAGTACCGGCGCGGCGACGGCGAGGCCGATCATCATTGGGTCCGTCCAGGCGAAGGTGTTGCCGCCCAGGCTGGTGAAGAGCACGATCGCCGAGAGCGAGCCGGTCAGCAGCGCGAAGCCGGCATAGTCGATCGAGTGCTCGATGCGCTCGGCCCGCGCGGGCAGCGCGGCGGCGATAACCGCCAGAGCGGCAATGCCGACCGGCAGGTTGACCAGGAAGATCCAGTGCCAGGAAAAATGCTCGACGATGAAGCCGCCGAGCAGCGGGCCGATGACGGTGGAGACGCCGAAGACGCCGCCGAACACGCCCTGTACCTTGCCACGCTGGCGCGGCGGTATGACGTCGGCCACCACGGTCATGGCGACGACCATCAGGCCGCCGCCGCCGAGCCCCTGCAGGGCGCGGGCGGCAATCAGGAAGGTCATCGACGAGGCGAAGGCCGATAGTGCGGCGCCAATAAGGAAGATCAGGATCGCAACCTGCAGCACCACCTTGCGGCCGTAGAGGTCGCCGAGCTTGCCGTAGACCGGCGCCACTACGGTCGAGGCCAGCAGGTAGGCGATGACGACCCACGACAGGTGGTCGAGGCCGCCGAGGTCGGAGACGATTGTCGGCAGCGCCGTCGACACGATGGTCTGGCCGAGCGAGGCCAGCAACAGCGTGGCGGCGACGGCGCCGATGACGAGGCCGACGCGCGGCTGGTGCTCGCCCGGCGTTGGTTGGCCTGCAATGGGTTGGCCCGGAATTGGTTGGGCAGACATGATGCAATCCTTCAAACGCGAAAAGGCCCCGCCTATGGGTCGGGGCCGCTCTCGTCGTCGCCCGGGAGGAGCTTGGCGGCGGCAGGGAACCGCTCCTATATCTGCTTGCAGCAAATCCATGTCAATGGCATATATGTGCGAATGACATATATTTTCGCCGGGAGCGGAACATGACGAAGCACAGGCAAGGCGAGATCGGCACGCGGCTCGGCCGCGCCGGCATCAGTGCGCCGGCCGTTGCGGCCATGGCCAGGATCGACGCCGTGCTGCAGCGCTGGCGCAGGCGCGCCGCGCGGCGCGAGCTGGGCCAGATCGCGCTGGCCGACCTCGGCATCGATCTCGACCTGCAGACGCTCGACGTGCTGTTCGCCATCGAGGGCGCGGAGAGCGAGTTCGGCGATGCGGCTGCGGGCGAGACGACGGTCGGAACGGTGGCCGAGCGGCTTTCCATCGATCCCTCGCGCGCCAGCCGCATCGTCGCCGAGATGGTCGAGCGCGGCTATGCGCGGCGCGGCGTCTCGCAGGCCGACGCGCGGCGCGCCGTGGTGACGCTGACGGAGCGCGGCGCGGCGGCGGTGGAGGCCGTCAAGGAATACAAGGCGCTGCTGATGGGCGACTTCCTGTCGGAATGGAGCGAGGCGGAGCTTGCCGCATTCCTGCCGCTGCTGGATCGTTTCAGCGCATGGTCCGACGACGTCGCCACCCGCCGCAGCAAGTTCGACGCCCAGATTGCAGGGATCGCGGCGCGGATGCGGGAGGCCGAGGCAGCCTAGATGCCGCAGCGTCGAAGCGCTACGCCGTCATCGCCATGTCGGGCGCGCCCATCCAGGTTTCCAGCTTGAGCTGGAGCTTGGCGGGCGACACCGGCTTGGACAGATAGTCGTCCATGCCGGCCTCGATACAGCGTTCGCGGTCGCCCTTCAGCGCATGAGCGGTAATGCCGATGATCGGCGTATGCTGGCCGGTCGTGGTCTCGGCCTCGCGGATGGCGCGGGTCGCTTCCAGCCCGTTCATTTCCGGCATCGACACGTCCATCAGGATGACGCGTGGCTTCAGCGTGCGGTGCAGCTCCACCGCCGTGCGGCCATTGGAGGCGATGCGGTAAACGAGGCCGAGGCCGTCGAGGATCTGGCTGAACACCAGCTGGTTCACCTCGTTGTCCTCGGCGATCAATACGTCGAGCGTGGACGTCGCGGCCCGCAGCGTCGCGGCCGAGATGCGGCTCTCTGGCGCCGGCGTCAGCGCCTTGCGGATCGGCGTAACCGGCGCTGCCGGCATCTCCGCGCCGGCGCGGCGCATGCGCTCCGAACGCACCGTCTGCATGGCCGACACGATCGTCTCCAGCAGCGCGGACGAGCGCGCGGGCTTGTTGAGCTGGGCCGTGACGCCGCATTCGGCAGCCATGCGCGAGACGTTGACCTGGTCGACGGAGGTCAGCAGCACGATCGGCGTGTCGCGGGTGGCGGGTGCGGCGCGGATCGCCTTCGCAACCTCGCCGCCATTCATGTCCGGCATCTGGAAATCGAGAATGACGCAGTCGATCGCCGCGCCCAGTTCGGCCGCCTTGTCGAGGAAGGCGAGCCCCATGCGGCCGCTTTCGGCCGCCGCGCAGTCGAAGCCCCAGCTCTTCAGCTGCTCCGTTATGATCTGGCGGTTGATCGGGTTGTCGTCGATGGCGAGGATGCGCGCGCCGGTGACGTCGAGCGGGATCGGCTTCGGCTTCTCGGCACTGTGGTCGACGGGAAACACGGCTGTGAACCAGAAGGTCGAGCCCTTGCCGAGCGTGCTCTGCGCGCCGATCTCGCCGCCCATCAGCGCCACGAGGCGGGAGGCGATGGCGAGGCCCAGCCCGGTGCCCTCGTGGCGGCGGGTGGACGAGGCGTCCACCTGCGCGAACTTGTCGAAGACGCTGCCGAGCTTGTCGGCGGGAATGCCGATGCCTGTGTCCTCCACGGTGACCTTCACCAGGATCGCGCCGTCGTCGCGCGGCGTGCCGGAGATATCGACCAGCACGTGGCCGCGCTCTGTGAATTTCACCGCATTGCCGACGAGGTTCGTCGTCACCTGGCGGAAGCGGCCGACGTCGCCGATCACCGAAAGCGGCAGGCCCGGATCGACGCGTACGATCAGTTCCAGATCCTTCTCGGCGACCTTCGTCGAGACCAGCGTGGCGACGTCCTCGACCGCCTCGCCGATGCGGAACGGCGCGGGGTCGAGCACGAGCTGGCCGGCGTCGATCTTCGAGAAATCGAGGATGTCGTTGATGATGGTCAGCAGCGCATTGCCCGACTTGACGATCACGTCGACGAACATCGATTGCCGCGCGTCGAGCGCCGTGCGCGCCAGTAGCTCGGCCATGCCGAGCACGCCGTTCATCGGCGTCCTGATCTCGTGGCTCATATTGGCGAGGAATTCCGACTTGGCGCGGTCGGCGGATTCCGCCTTTATGCGCGCCTGCTCGACCGATTCCTTGGCGTCTTGGAGATTGCGGTGGGCGTCTTCGATATTTCGGGCCATCGGCTCGAACACGCGCAGGCCGACAAGCGCGCCGATCACCATGATGGTCAGCGCGACGAGCGAAAGCGTCCATTGCAGCATGCCCCAGCTGCGGGCCATGCCAGCGTCTAGCCGGTCCAGGGTAGTGGCAAGGTTCGGCCGCACACGCTCGGTCGCAACCGCGTGGAGAGCGGTGAAAACGCGCTGGGCCACCGGCAGGGAGAAGTCGGTGAATATGTCGAGGCGGTCTGCGTGGGTCAGCACCTCCTTGATGTCGGCGCGCAGCGAGCCTTCCCAGAGCTCGAGCACCGCCGCCGGCATCGGCAGACCGGCAACCCGCGCCAGCGCCGCGTTCTGGACCACCTGGCCCGCGGCGGCGGCTTCCTCCTCGGCGATCAAGGTGCTTTCGCCGCGCCCCATCGTGTCGCCCGAAGACAGCCGCATGGCGTCGTAGGATTCGTTGAGGCGCCCGATCGCGGCGTGCAGGTCCTTGCGGACGGCCTCGACGGCCGCACGCTGTTTGCCGGCGTCGGCGATGATGCGCGAATTGTCCAGCTGCAGCGCATGATAGAGCACGTCGTCGACGGCGTCGGCCGTGTAACGCACCAGCTCGGCGAACTCGACGTCGATCTTGGCCTTTTCAGCCTGCCACAGGATAAAGCCCGCGCCGCAGCCGACCGCCGCCACGAAACCCAACAAGATGAACAGCAGTCTGCTGCGCAGGTAGGATCGCGTGATGGCGGACGACATTGACGCGGGTACTCCGGTACGCAACGGACGCAACAGACACGATAAACCCGATCAATATCGAGCAATCGAATTAAGCCGTGCTTAATGCTGCGCTGCGGTCGTCAGGACCGCCGGTCGGCCACGAAGCGGGCGGCGGCCGAAAGCAGCGCCGCGCCGTCGCCATAGGGCGCAAGCAGCTCGCGCGCCTGTGCGACGAGCCCGGCGAGCTGCCGCCGCGTCCAGTCCGGCCCGTGCAGGGCGGCAAGCGTCGCCTTGCCGGCGGCGGCATCCTTGCCCGTCGCCTTGCCCATCGTCTCCGCGCTTGCCGTCAGGTCGAGCAGGTCGTCGGCGAGCTGGAAGGCCAGCCCGATCGCCTCACCGAAAGCGGCAAGCCGTTCGCGGTGCTCGCCCGAAGCGCCCGCGATCACCGGGCCGGCCTCGCAGGCGAAGCGGATCAGCGCGCCGGTCTTCATCGCCTGCAGGCGGATGATGCCGGCCTCGTCGGGCGCGTCCCGTTCCGCCGCAAGATCGAGCATCTGGCCTCCGGCCATGCCGCCCAGCCCGGCGGCGCGCGCCAGCATGGAGACAAGCGCCACGCGGCGCTCGGCCGGCAGCTCGACTGCGGCCACGATGTCGAAAGCCAGCGTCAGCAGCGCGTCGCCGGCGAGGATCGCCGTCGCCTCGTCATAGGCGCGGTGCACCGTCGGCCGGCCGCGGCGCAGATCGTCGTCGTCCATCGCCGGCAAGTCGTCGTGCACCAGCGAGTAACAGTGGATGCATTCGAGCGCCGCGGCAACGTCCATCGCGGCCGCGGGTTCGGCGCCGAACAGGGCCGCGCTCTCCAGCACGAGGAAAGGACGAAAGCGCTTGCCGCCGTTGAGCACCCCGTGGCGCATTGCGGCGAGCAGCCGTTCCGGTCGGGCGATCTCGCCGCGCTGCGGATGGATGGCGAGCAGCGCATCGAGCCGCTGCTCGACGCGCCTCGCCGCGGCAGCCAGCGCGGCGGTGAAATGGTCGGCTTCGTCGCCCTTCATGGCGGCAGCGTTGGCCACATTCGAGGCGGTCGGTCAAGCTTACGGCATTTGCATGGCGGGGCCATGCCCGGTATTGCGATTGTTCGACACAAAAAAGCGGCGGCATGGAACCGGCTATCGACGCTGAAGACAGGCGGGTGCGCGCGGGCGCCGGCCGGCGGGCACGGCGTGGCTCCCGGCGCGGTACGGCTGCGCGGCTTCTGCGCTACGCCTTCGTCGCCGTCGTGGCGCTCGGCGCGTTGCCGCTGGCGCTCACGCTGTTCTACGCCATTCCGGTGGTCAGACCCGTTTCCAACCTGATGCTCGCCGATGTCGTCATGCTCAAGGGCTACGACCGGCAATGGACCGCCCTCGACGACATGGGCGAGCGCATCGCCAACTCGGTGATGATGTCCGAGGACGGCCGCTTCTGCAGCCATGGCGGCGTCGACTGGGGCGCGATGAACCTGGTGATCGAGGAGATCCTCTCGGGCGAGGGCTCGCGAGGCGCCTCGACCATCCCCATGCAGACGGTCAAGAACCTGTTCCTCTGGCACGGCCGCTCCTACGTGCGCAAAGCGCTGGAGGTGCCGCTGGCGGTGTGGTTCGACTTCGTGCTGCCGAAGCGGCGGGTTATGGAGATCTATCTCAACATCGCCGAGTGGGGCCCGAACGTTTACGGCGCCGAGGCCGCCGCTCAGCACCATTTCGGCCGTGCGGCCAAGGACCTTACGTCGCGGCAGGCCGCGTTGCTGGCCGTCACGCTGCCCAGTCCGCGCACGCGCAACCCCGCCAAGCCCAGCCCCGCGATGAACCGGCTGGCCACAATAGTGCAGGCGCGTGCGGAGAAGGCGGGCGGCTACAATGGGTGCCTGAAGTAAGCGGGGGGTGCCTGAAGTAAGCCGGGGGTGCCTGAAGTAAGCCGGGGTGTGCCTGCAACAGCAGCCGGCGGCGGTGCGGCGAAAAATTCGCGGTTCCCGCTGGCAAAAGCTGCGCACCTCGTATATAGGCACCCGACTTTCAGGGAAGTTCGCCGCCGCAACGCCGCCCGCCGGGCTGGCGAAGCGTGAGACCGGCGGCAGCAAGATTGGAGCAGTTCCGTGGCCGTACCCAAAAGAAAGACCTCGCCGTCCAAGCGCGGCATGCGCCGCTCGGCCGACGCGCTGAAGGCGCCGACCTATGTCGAGGACAAGAATTCCGGCGAGATGCGCCGTCCGCACCACATCGACCTGAAGACCGGCATGTATCGCGGCCGCCAGGTGCTGGAGCCCAAGGAAGGCTGAGGCTTTCCGGCCCACCGGCCACAGCGCAGATTTGCACGGGACCGGCCTTGTGGCCGGTCCTTTGCTTTTGCGCGCCTGCTTGACGGCCTGCGCCCGGCCGTCTCACATGGCGTCTCCGAGGAGCCCCGCGATGCTTGCCCATCTTCCGCTGATGATCGTCCCTTTCGTGCTCTACAATCTCGGGCTCGTCGGGTTGTTCGGCGGCGAGGGCAATCCGTGGGGCGACGTGCTGTTCTCGCTGCCGATGCTGTCGGGTGGCACATGGTCGATGACGCTCGCCGACCTGATGGTCGTGATCGCGCTGGCGCTGCTCTTCATAGAAGTGCTGAAGTCGACCCGCACCAGCAACGTTTCGGTGGTCGATCACATGCTGTCGCTGGCCGTGCTGGTGCTGTTCATCGTCGAGTTCCTGCTGGTGCAGGGCGCGGCCTCCAGCCTGTTCTTCGTGCTCGGTTTCATTGCGCTGATCGACGTGCTGGCCGGCTTCTCGGTGTCGCTCAGGGCTGCCGGCCGCGACATCAGCATCCGCTGACGGACTGTCGTCCTAGGCCGATGCCGGGGGCGAGGGTAAAAGCAGGCCGAACGGCGCGCAGATGCCGAGGCACGCCGCCGCCGAGACGACGTGGGCGACGATGAAGGCCGGCGCCGACTCGTCGAACATGCCCGCGTAGAAAACGAATCCGATGGCGGAAAGCGCCGCGACGACGAGGACGGGCAGCCAGGGCGACCGGCCGCGCTTCAGCGCCAGCGTGGTCACGCCGCCGGCTATCAGCGCCTGCATGCCGCCGGCCATGTAGCTGACCGGCAGCATCAGGGCGACCGCCAGAGCCGCCGAGAAGCCGCGTGGAAGCTGAGCCGGCAGGAACGGCAGCGACAGCGTGCCCAGAATGCCGATCGCGACAGCGCCGAGCGCCGGCCCGAAGACGAGGAAGACCAGCAGGATGGCGACGACGCGTCCGGTCGTCATGGCGAGATCAGCGGCGACCCATGGAGTCGATCTTGCGCTGCATGGCGGCGATCTGCTCGCGCAGTTCCGAAAGATCGTCGCCGGCCGCCTCCCTCTGGCCGCTGCCGGCATCCGCGCCCCCCGTCTCCGGAGCGGTGGGGAACGGCGTGAACATGCGCATGGCGTTCTGGAACAGCTCGACATTGCGCCGCGCCTGCTCCTCGAAGGCCTTGAGCGGCGCGGTGGACATCACGTCCATCGGGTTCTTGCCGAAGGCGTCCTTCATCTGCTCGCGGAAGCGCTCCTGCTCCTTGGCGAAGGCCATCATCGACTGTTCGAGAAAACTCGGCACCACCATCTGCATCTGGTCGCCGTAGAAGGAGATCAGCTGGCGCAGGAACGGGATCGGCAGCATGTTCTGCCCATCCTTGTTCTCCAGCTCGAAGATGATCTGGGTGAGCACCGAGTGCGTGATGTCGTCGCCGGACTTGGCGTCCTGCACGGTGAAGTCCTCGCCGCGCTTCACCATCTCGGCGAGATCCTCAAGCGTGACGTAGGTGGACGTGCCGGTGTTGTAGAGGCGCCGGTTGGCGTATTTCTTGATGACGACCGGTTCGTCCTTGGCGGGCATCGCGTTCCTCCCAACACCCCATCCGTGCCTGGTCGGCCTGTTTCTACGGCCGTTTCCTTGGGCAATTGAGGCAGGATTGCGCAAAACCAACTGAAATGAAAGCACTTTGTGCGGTGCGGAAGGGCCGGTTGCCGCAGCGCGATATGGGGCTAAATGCGCCTGCAGAGGTTTCCGCACCGGCATGCCGCAGTGCAAAACGGCTTTGACAGCAAGGCCGGAAGTGGCCAGATACGGGACAAACCCAGCCGCCGCACGGATGGCGGCATGATCAGGGAGTTCGTCTCATGGCCAATGCCCAGTCCATCGTCATCGCCGGCGCGGCGCGCACGCCCGTCGGCTCGTTCAACGGCGCCTTCGCAGAGACGCCGGCCCACGTGCTCGGCGCGGTGGCGATCAAGGCCGCGCTGGAGCGCGCCGGTGTCGATGCGAAGGAAGTCGACGAGGTGATCCTGGGCCAGATCCTCGCCGCCGGACAGGGCCAGAACCCGGCGCGGCAGGCCGCGCGCGCGGCCGGCATTCCGGACGAGGCGACTTCCTGGGGCCTGAACCAGCTCTGCGGCTCGGGCCTGCGCTCGATTGCAGTCGGCATGCAGCAGATCGCCACCGGCGACGCCTCGATCATCGTTGCCGGCGGGCAGGAATCCATGTCGATGGCGCCGCACGCGCAGTATCTGCGCGGCGGCGTGAAGATGGGCGACGTCAAGCTCGTCGACACGATGCTGAAGGATGGCCTGACCGACGCCTTCTACGGCTACCATATGGGCAACACGGCGGAGAACATCGCCCGCCAGTGGCAGCTGTCGCGCGACGTGCAGGACGCCTTCGCGGTCGCTTCGCAGAACAAGGCGGAAGCCGCGCAGAAGGCCGGCCGCTTCAAGGACGAGATCGTGCCGGTCACGCTGAAGACCCGCAAGGGCGACGTCGTGGTGGACCAGGACGAATACATTCGCCACGGCGCGACGCTGGAGGCCATGGCCAAGCTCAAGCCGGCCTTCGACAAGGAAGGCACGGTGACCGCCGCCAATGCCTCCGGCATCAATGACGGAGCCGCGGCCGTGGTGCTGATGACGGAAGCGGAAGCGGCCAAGCGCGGCATCACCCCACTGGTGCGCATCGTGTCGTGGGCGACCGCCGGCGTCGACCCGCAGATCATGGGCACCGGGCCGATTCCCGCCTCGCGCAAGGCGCTCGCCAAAGCCGGCTGGAAGGTCGACGACCTCGATCTGGTAGAGGCCAACGAGGCCTTCGCCGCGCAGGCCTGCGCGGTGAACAAGGACATGGGTTGGAACCCGGACATCGTGAACGTCAACGGCGGCGCCATCGCCATCGGCCACCCGATCGGCGCTTCGGGCGCGCGTGTGTTCAACACGCTGGTCTACGAGATGCGCCGTCGTGGCGCGAAGAAGGGTCTCGCGACGCTGTGCATCGGCGGCGGTATGGGCGTGGCGATGTGCGTCGAGGCGGTGAACTAGGGCCGAACAGGAACCACGGAAGGCGGATCACGGCAGAGAACCGGACCGCCCTCCGCACAAGCGAGGAGGAGATTTTCATGGCACGAGTTGCACTCGTCACCGGGGGTTCGCGCGGCATCGGCGCGGCGATTTCGGTGGCCTTGAAGAAGGCCGGCTACAAGGTGGCGGCAAACTATGCCGGCAACGACGAGGCGGCGGCGAAGTTCAAGGCCGATACGGGCATCCCCGTCTACAAATGGTCGGTCGCCGATTACGAGGCCTGCGCCGCCGGCATCAAGGCGGTGGAGGCCGATCTCGGCCCGGTCGACGTGCTGGTCAACAATGCCGGCATCACCCGCGACGGCATGTTCCATCGCATGACGCCGCAGCAGTGGCGCGAGGTGATCGACACCAACCTCAACGGCGTCTTCAACATGACGCATCCGGTGTGGCCCGGCATGCGTGACCGCAAGTTCGGCCGCGTCATCACCATATCCTCCATCAACGGCCAGAAGGGCCAGATGGGGCAGGCGAACTATTCCGCGGCAAAGGCCGGCGACATCGGTTTTTCGCGCGCGCTGGCGCAGGAGGGGGCAAAGGCCGGCATCACCGTCAACGTGATCGCGCCCGGCTACATCGCCACCGACATGGTCATGGCGGTGCCGGAGAAGGTGCGCGAGGGCATCATCGCGCAAATCCCGGTGGGCCGGCTCGGCGAGCCCGACGAGATCGCGCGCTGCGTCGTCTTCCTCGCCTCGGACGATGCCGGCTTCATCACCGGCTCGACGATCTCGGCGAACGGCGGGCAGTTCTTCTCGTAAGCCGGAAACGGAGCGGCGGGTCGCCCGCCGCTCCGCGCCGTTCTCTACTCAGCCGGAACTGCGCCGCTCAGCTGTGCGCGGTCTTCGCCGAACAGCGCGTTGTGCACCACGCCGGCGATCGCGGCGCCGACGATCGGTGCGACGATGAACAGCCACAGCTGCTGCAGCGCCCAGCCATCGGCAAAGACCGCGACGCCCAGCGAACGTGCCGGGTTGACCGACGTGTTGGTCACCGGGATCGACACCAGATGGATCAGAGTCAGGGCAAGGCCGATGGCGATCGGCGCGAAGCCTCCCGGCACGCGGCCGGTGGTGGCGCCGAGGATGATCATCAGGAACATGAAGGTCATGACGACTTCCATGACCAGCGCTGCACCCATGGAGAACTTGCCGGGCGACGCGTCGCCATACCCGTTGGACGCGAAACCGCCAACGCCGGCGAAGTCCGCCTTGCCGCTGACGATGAAATAGAGCACCGCCGCCGCCACGACCGCGCCGACGATCTGGGCGATCACATAGGGGATCAGATCCTTGGCCGGGAACCGGCCCGCGGCGAGAAGACCGACGGACACGGCGGGATTGAAATGCCCGCCCGAAATGCCGCCGACGGCGTAGGCCATCGTCAGCACGGTGAGACCGAAGGCGAGCGACACGCCAAGCAGGCCGATGCCGACATCGGGGAAGGCAGCCGCCAGCACGGCGCTGCCGCAGCCGCCGAAGACGAGCCAGAACGTGCCGAGGAATTCGGCGAATAGACGCTTTTGCATGGACCCCTCCATAGGAGCAAATCGCGATATGGACCGGCGCACGCCGGCCGGCCGCGCGAGGGCCGGGCGGCTGACGCCAGCAGAGTCACGGTTTTGACCCTGCGGCAAGTTCGATCCGGCAGGCCTCGCCCCGCTCGACGAAGAAGGTTGTGGAAGATCGGGGGAGCAACCTGCATGTGCCGTTTCGGCGCAGGAAGGTTAACGGACACGGGAATCGGATAGGTTGCATCGCGTCCGTAGAAGGCGGGTTAGTCCGGCTTCTGCGAGGCAGCCACCAGATGTTGCGGTGAACGGACCGGAAACCTGGCGCGGAAGCTGATTCGTCGCCGATTCGTTCCGGCTTTGGCCGCATCGTTAACGAAAGCCGCCCCGCCGACCGCGCTCCGCTTAATCTCCGGTTCATCTTCCCTAATGATTTCATAAGTTTGACCGCAGATCCCCGTTGCCTGGCGGGCGGGATCAGGGCCGCCGCGCCGAAACGTTAACGCCGGGTCGGTGGAGTCCCCGCCGGAGGCTCGGGCGATTCTGCATGTGGTGAGAAATCCTGATTCAAATCAACATCTTGCGGTGAACAGAACAAGAATCTGGTCGAGTCAGTGATTCGTCGCTGATTCGTTCCAGACTCGTTCCGGT
>JAHBYZ010000016.1 GCA_019635695.1 Rhizobiaceae bacterium | reverse complement strand
ATCGTGCGGATATGCTCGGGCTTCGGGCCGATCCAGATCAGGTTGTGCGATTCGACGATCTCGGCGAACAGCGCGTTTTCCGAGAGGAAGCCGTAGCCGGGATGGATCGCGTCCGCGCCCGAGATCTCGGCCGCGGCGATGATGCTGGGGATGTTCAGGTAGCTCTCGGCCGCCGGCGGCGGGCCGATGCACACCGACTGATCGGCCAGGCGGACGTGCATCGCGTCGGCGTCGGCGGTCGAATGGACCGCGACGGTCTGGATGCCCATCTCATGGCAGGCGCGGTGGATGCGGAGCGCGATCTCACCGCGATTGGCGATCAGGACCTTGCTTATCGCCACGCCGGCTTACTCGACGACCGCGAGCGGCTGGTCATATTCCACCGGCTGGCCGTTCTCGACCAGCAGCGCCTTGACCGTGCCTGCGCGCGGGGCGGCGATGGCGTTCATCACCTTCATCGCCTCGACGATCAGCAGCGTCTGGCCGGCGGCGACCTTGTCGCCCGGCGCGACGAACGACTTGCCGCCCGGCTCGGGCGACAGATAGGCGGTGCCCACCATCGGCGACTTGACCGCGCCGGGATGGTCGGCCGGCGCTTCGGCGGCGGGCGCCGCGGCCGGAGCGGCGGCCGGGGCGGCGACGGGCGCGGGCATCGCGATCGGCGCGGCGCCGACCGTCACGGTGCGCGCGACCTTGATCCGGCGCTCGCCGTCCTGGACCTCGATCTCGGTAAGGTTGGTGTCGTCCAGCAGCTGGGCAAGCTGGCGCACCAGTTCTGGGTCGACCTGCATTGCTTTCCCCTGCGTTTGATCGGCCATCGGTTGCTCTTCTATGGTTTCAAAGAATGTCGTGTGGCGCCCGCCATTGTCAGATGCGGGCGGCGGCGTCCAGCGCAAGCATGTAGGATTGCGCGCCGAACCCCATGATCGAACCCTTCGCCGCCTGCCCGACATAGCTGACGTGGCGGAAGGCCTCGCGGGCATGCGGATTGGACAGATGCACCTCGATCACCGGGATCGAGACCCCCTTGATCGCGTCGTGGAGCGCGATCGAGGTGTGGGTATAGGCGCCGGGATTGATGATGACCGCCCTGGCGCCGGAGGCGTTCGCCTCCTGGACCCAGTCGACGAGGTGCCCTTCGTGGTTCGACTGGCGCATGTCGATCTCGAACCCCAGTTCGAGCGCGCGATCCTCCAGCATGCCTGCGATGTCGTCGAGCGTCGTCGTCCCGTATATCTCCGGCTCGCGGGTGCCGAGCATGTTGAGGTTCGGGCCGTTGAGGACGTAAATCAGTTTCGTCATTCAGCAATCCATTCCGGCACGATGGCCGCGGGCGCGGGCCACCCACCGGTTCGGCTTAAAGTGTGCGCCGCCAAGCGCAAGGCCCTTGTCGCAATGTCCACAAACGCGCGGCGGCAATGGCGGGTTTTTCAGCAGGTTTCGCTACCACAGCCCCGTGCGAGCGCAACCTTTTCCTCGAGGACTGCCTTGCCGAGCGCCCCGAACACGACTTCCTTGCCGACAACGTAGGACGGGGTGCCGGTGATCGCCAGCTTGTTGGCGAGATCGTAGGTTGCCTCGAAGCCGGCGACGATCTTCGGGTTCTCCATTTCCTTGCGCAGGGCGGCTTCATCCGCCCCGAGCGAGAGGGCGATACGCATCGCGCTCTCTTCAGTCGCGCGAGATGCGCCCATGAGCGCCAGATGGAACTCGGACCATTTCTCCGGCATCAGCGTGCGGAACGCGGTTGAGACGACGTGGGCCTTCTGTGAATCCGGTCCGAGGATGGGGAACTCCTTGTAGACGACGCGGACGTTCGGATCGTCCTTCACCAGCGCCTGCATGTCGGGGAAAGCGCGTTTGCAGTAACCGCAATTGTAGTCGAAGAACTCGACAAGAGTGACGTTCCCCTGCGGATTTCCGCCCCAGCCGTCGTTCTCGCCGCTGAATATCTGATCCTTCTGGGTCGATATGGTCGTCTGCTGGGCGACCCGCTGCTTCTCTTCCTGTTTCGCCTCGAGGGCAGCCTGCACCTCGACCATCAGTTCGGGGTTGGCGAGAAGGTAGTCGCGCACGACCTCCTCGATCTGGGCGCGTTGCCCGCCCGACGTCGCCATCTCGCTCTCCGGCGCGGCGGCGACCGCCGGCCGCTGGCCCGAGTAAAAGCCGAAACCAAGCATCGCGGCGGAGATTGCGAGCCCCGCCAGGCCGAGCGCGAGTGTCTTCTTCATCTTGGCTCCAGTCCTTCCTGCGCCCGCGACCGGGTCATTTCCGTTTTTTGCCCGCTTCGCGGTAATTAATGATGTCCTGCGCGCGGACCCATCCGGGGGAGCCCCGTTTGAGCTTCGTCTGCGCCCGCGCGGCAAAGATCTTGGCATCGAGATACCTGCCCGAATAGTACTCGCCTTCGGCGCTGGCAAGCTCGGCCAGGCCGATCTCCCCCATCTGCCCGTAGGCCTGAGCAAGCGGCCGGTAGGCGGACGGGTTTTCCCGGTCGCGCTCGATGCCCTTGCTGATTTCAGTCACCGCGCGTTTGACCGCGTCCGGACTGCCGATGGCGAGCAGGGCCTGGCCGTAGCTGACATTGATGAGCCCGGAACGAGACGGGTCGAGCTTGACTGCCTTGGCATAGGCGTCGGCAGCATCGGACGCCCGGTTCGCCTTCATCAGGATGTCGCCGCGCAGCTCGTGAAAATAGGCATTCTGCGGCTGCTGCTTGATCAATGCCTCGATCTTGGCCAGCGCAGCGCGCGGATTGCCGTAGAGATAGGTCGTGATCGCATCGCCGTAGAGGGCGGGAATGCCGCGCGCATCCTTGCGGAACATGCGCGACGTCGCACCCTGGCCGCCCGTGAAGGCTGCGATCTTGGCCCGCATCATGTCGTGCCTGAGCTGAAGCGCCGGCGGGTCGGTCTTGCCGAAGTTCGGGCTCTTCTGTGCGCGCTCGGTCAGGTTGGCGATGCGATCGCGCGGCATGGGGTGGCTGACCTGATAGGGGTCGACGCGCGCACCGCTCAGCGCCAGCGCGCTCTGGAACCGCCCGAAAGTCTTCAGCATGCCTTGGGCGGACTGGCCGGTCGCATCGAGGTAGCGAAGGGCCGCGATATCGGCCGCGGACTCCTCCGTGCGCTGATAGCCCAGCAGCGAGCGCCGCGCGGCCTCCGCGCCGCCCATGGCGATGCCGGTGCCGGCACGTCCCAGATCTCCGGAATTGGTGGCGGCTCCCGCGACCGACGCGCCGATGCCGAGGAGGGAGGCGACGACGGCCATGGTCTGGGCCCGGGCGAGCTGGTCGCGCAGCCGTTCCTGGTGATTGTCGGCGAGGTGGCCGGCCTCATGCGCGATGACGCCGATGATCTCGTTGGGGGTCTCGGCCGTCATCAGCGCGCCGGTGTTGATGAACATGCGGCGTCCGGCAACGAAAGCGTTGAAACTGTCGTCGTTGACCAGGACGATGTCCACGCCGGCCTTGGTCAGGCCGGCGGCCTTGAGGATCGGGCGCACATAATCGCGGACCAGGGCTTCGATCTCGGCGTCGCGGACGATCGGAAGGCTGCGCTGCTGCGCGTTTGCGGCGGGCGCAAACCACGCGGCCGGAACCGCCACCGCAGCCGCGAGCGCGGCGCGCGACAAGCGCTTCAGCCAGCTGCTGTTCGGTCTGTGAACGGTCATGTCGGAGGCTACACCTAGACGAGCATCGGGACGATTAAAAGGCGAAACGGGGCGTTCCTGAACTTGTGATCCCCACACCATTCCGGCAAATGTGCGGCGCACCATGCCGACCGGAGCATTCATGGCCATATCGATCTCCCGCCGAAGCCATATCGAGCCGTTCCACGCGATGGACGTACTTGCGGAGGCGAACCGGCTGCGCCAGCAAGGTCTGGACGTCATTTCGATGGCCGTCGGACAGCCTTCCGGCGCAGCGCCGATCGCCGTGAGGGAAGCGGCCGTCCGCGCGCTTTCCACGGGACGCATCGGCTATACAGACGCTCTGGGGACGGCCGCATTGCGGAACGCCATCGCGCAGCATTACGCCGATCACTACGGGGTCGAGGTTGCGCCCGGGCGTGTCATCGTGACGACCGGCTCGTCCGCAGCCTTCAACCTCGCCTTTCTGGCAATGTTCGATCCGGGTGACCGGGTGGCGATCACGTCGCCGGGCTATCCGGCATACCGGAACATCCTCGCCGCGCTGGGGCTTGAAGTGGTCGAGATCGAACTCGGCGACGCCGGCTACCTGACCGCGGATCTGCTGGAACAGACACATAGGAAGTCGCCGCTCGCGGGCGTGCTGTTCGCCAGTCCCGCGAACCCCACCGGCGCGGTCATTCCTTCGGACGAATTGTCCCGCATCGTCGAGAACGCAAGGGCGCTCGCCATCTCCGTCATTTCGGACGAGATCTATCACCGCCTTGCCTACACCGCTGCCGACGTGACCGCACTTGGCCTGGGTGACGACCTTGTCGTCATCAATTCCTTCTCGAAATACTACTGCATGACGGGCTGGCGGGTCGGCTGGATGATCGTGCCGGACGAACTGGTTCGGCCGATCGAGCGATTGCAGCAGAGCCTCTACATCTCCGCCCCCGAACTGTCGCAGATCGCCGCCTGCGAGGCGTTCGGCGGGACGGCGGAGCTTGAGGCGATCAAGGACACCTACCGCCGGAACCGCGAGCTGCTGCTACGCCGGCTGCCCGAGCTGGGCCTTCGCATCGCCGCGCCGATGGACGGCGCGTTCTACGCCTATTGCGACGTGTCGGCCCATACGAACGACAGCATGGAATTCGCGCGGCGCATGATCGCCGAGGCGCATGTCGCGGCGACGCCCGGCCACGATTTCGATGTCGCGAACGGCAACCGCTTCATGCGGTTCTCCTACGCGGGAAGCTTTTCGGAGATGGAGACCGCGATGGATCGGCTGAAGAGGTGGCTCAGGTGACGGCCGCCGATATCGAGACCGTCCTGGCCGACATCGCCGCCGAAATGGCGGCCCGCCCCGATCGGGGCGAGGTCGCGACCTATATTCCGCAACTCGCGAAGGTGGATGTCGACCAGTTCGGCATCGCGGTTGCCATGAACGATGGCCAGCTTATCGCCAGCGGCGATGCCGACATCCCGTTCTCGATCCAGAGCGTGTCGAAGGTCTTCACGTTGACGCTGGCGCTCGGGAAGATCGGCGATACGTTGTGGAAGCGGGTCGGGCGCGAACCGTCGGGCAACCCGTTCAACTCGATCGTCCAGCTCGAGCACGAACACGGCATTCCGCGCAATCCGTTCATCAATGCGGGCGCGGTCGTCGTCACGGATGTCGTCCTGGCCGGCCACGAACCGCGAGAGGCAATCGGCGAGATCCTGCGCTTCATCCAGTTCCTGGCGGATGACGAGACGATCTACATCGACCGCGAGGTCGCCGCCTCGGAACAGGCGACCGGATATCGCAACGTGGCGCTGGCCAACTACATGCGTTCGTTCGGCAACATCACCCATGCGCCGGAACTCTCGCTCGGGGTCTACTATCATCATTGCGCCATTGCGATGTCGTGCCGCCAGCTCGCGCTGGCCGGACGTTTCCTGGCTCACGGCGGGCGCCATCCCGCCACCGGTCATTCGGTGGTCTCGGCCGAGCGCGCGCGTCGCATCTGCGCGCTGATGCTTACCTGCGGCCACTATGACGGTTCGGGGGATTTCGCCTTTCGCGTCGGCATTCCCGGCAAGAGCGGCGTCGGCGGCGGCATCCTCGGCGTCGTGCCAGGCGAGGCATCGGTCGCGGTATGGTCGCCGGGTCTCAACAGCAGCGGCAATTCCCAACTTGGCTCCATCGCGCTTGAAAAGCTTGCCAAGGCGATGAACTGGTCGATTTTTGCCGCCTGACGACAACGATAGGTCAACTATCGTCTATCCAGAACCGAAAACCCCGCGCCAACATGGTGATGGCGCGGGGCTTTGATGTATCAAATGAGCAGGTAGGGGGGCTCAGGCTTAGAAGAAGCCCTTCCGTTGCCACCATCCGCCGCGCTTCGGCTTGTCTTCCGCAGCCGGTTCGGCGGGCTGATCGGCCACGACAGAGGAAACCACCGGACTTGCTGGCGTCTCCGCCGCCGCTGCTGCCGTCTTGCGGCGGGTTGCGCGCGGCTTGGCCGGAGCCTTTGCCGCCGGCTCTTTGGCGCTCTCCGCCTTTTCCGCAACAGCTTCGCCGGCAGGCGCTTGCTCCACCACCGCTTCCGCTGCATCAGCTTCGGCGGCTGCGGCCTTCTTGGACTTCGTCGTGCGGCGCGGCTTCTTCGGCTTCTCGGAGGCCGGTGCTTCGGCCTCTGCCGAAGCCTGCGCCTCATCAGCCGCTTCCACGGTCGCTACAGCTTGCACCGGCTCAGCTTCGGCAGTGCTCACGGGATCCGCCGCTTCGCTTGTAGCTGCTTCGCCGTCCGCGACTGCGGTGGCTTCCGCTTCGCCATTTTCAGGGCGATTGCGCTTGCCGCCGCGCTTGCCGCGCCGGCGCTTCTTGCCATGCGCGTCATCGCCTGCTTCGACGGTCTCGGCAGTCACGACCTCTGCACCCGCTGCAGCCTCTTCGGCTTCATCGGAAGCTTCTTCCGTCTGTTCGGATGCCGAGGCACCCTCTGCGTCGCCGGCATTTCCATTCGACTGATCGCGTTCGCCGTGCTCGCGATCCCTGCCACCGCGCCGCCTGCGCCGCCTGCGCCGCTTGCGGTCGCGTTGGCCGTCGCCATTTTCGTCGCCCGAACGCGCCTGCTGCTGCGCGGCCTGCGGCTGTTCGTTCTCCTCGTCAGCCTCGTCCTCGACGACGATCTCGTCCTCCGGTTCCTCCGGCTCGACATAGACCGGCTGCGGGCGAGCCTCGACAAAGCCTTCCGGCTTTTCGGCAAAAGCGCCACGCGCAATTGCGTAGTGCTGTGCCGCCACGGTTTCATCCGTTTCCAGCGTAATCACCACCCCGAAGCGCTTTTCGAGGTCAACCAGCGTGCTGCGCTTGTGGTTCAGCACATAAAGCGCCGTCGAAACCGGCGTGCGCACGGTGATGTGGCTGCGGGAATCCTTGAGCAGGAATTCCTCGATCGCGCGCACCACCATCAGCGCCACCGATGAGTCGGAGCGCACGTGGCCGGTGCCACCGCAATGCGGGCATGGCTTCATCGTGGATTCCAGCACGCTGGCGCGGATGCGCTGGCGGCTCATCTCCAAGAGGCCGAAATGCGAGATGCGGCCGACCTGGATGCGGGCGCGGTCGTTCTTGAGGCAGTCCTTCATCCTCTTCTCGACGGCCCGGTTGTTCCGGTTCTCTTCCATGTCGATGAAGTCGATGACGATCAGGCCCGCGAGGTCACGCAGGCGCAGCTGGCGCGCCACCTCGTCGGCGGCCTCCAGGTTGGTCTGCAGCGCGGTGTCCTCGATCGAGTGCTCGCGCGTCGAGCGGCCGGAGTTGACGTCGATCGAAACCAGCGCTTCCGTCTGGTTGATGATGATGTAGCCGCCCGACTTCAGCGTCACCTGCGGCTGCAGCATGCGGTCGAGCTGCGATTCGACGCCGTGGCGCACGAAAAGCGGCACCGGGTCGCGGTAGGGCTGGACCACCTTCGCATGGCTGGGCATCAGCATGCGCATGAAGTCCTTGGCCTCGCGATAGCCGTCCTCGCCGGCAACCTGGATGTCGTCGATATCCTTGTTGTAGAGGTCGCGCACCGAACGCTTGATCAGCGAACCTTCCTCGTAGACGAGGGCAGGGGCGGTCGACTGCAGCGTGAGCGTGCGGACGTTCTCCCACAACCGCATCAGATATTCGTAGTCGCGCTTGATCTCGGCCTTGGTGCGGCTCTCGCCCGCCGTGCGCAGGATGACGCCCATGCCCTGCGGTACGTCGAGATCCTTGACCACGTCCTTGAGGCGCTTGCGGTCGGTAGCGTTGGTGATCTTGCGGGAGATGCCGCCGCCACGCGCGGTGTTCGGCATCAGCACGGAATAGCGGCCTGCGAGCGACAGATAGGTGGTGAGTGCGGCGCCCTTGTTGCCGCGCTCTTCCTTGACGACCTGCACCAGCAGGATCTGGCGGCGCTTGATGACTTCCTGGATCTTGTACTGCTTGCGCGGGAAGCGGCGGGCGCGCCGCACATCCTCGACGGCATCGTCGGCGCCAACCGATTCGACGTCTGATGCCTCGGCGCCGCTGTTGACTTCCTCGACTTCGCCGTTTCCGCCGTGACCGGCCGTCTCCTCCGCGCCTTCGGAAGGAGAGCCGTTCTCCCCGCCGTCGCCTTCGCCGCCGCCGACGTCTTCGGAGATCACGTCGCCGGAAACCGCCATGGCCATGGCCGGGCCGGAGCGGGGTTCATCGTCGCCATCATCGTCGTTGCCGTCCGAATCGGCGATTTCGCCGCCTTTTTCAGCGGATTCGGAATAATCCTCCCCGGCGTTGATCGCATCGGACGCCTCGGCGACGGTTTCGCCGTCTTCCGCGGCCTCGTCGTCGTGGCTTTCGCCATCCGCGTCATTGTCCGAAGCCGCACCGGCCTCGCCGGACGCGCGCTTCTCGCCGTTGCGGTCGCGGCCACGTCCGCGGCGACGGCGCCCGCGGCCCCGGCCGCGCTCCTCGTCCTCGTCGTCGTCCTCGGCCTCGGCGTCTTCCGCCTCGGCGCGCAGCAGCGCCTGACGGTCGGCGACCGGAATCTGGTAGTAGTCCGGGTGAATTTCGCTGAAGGCGAGGAAGCCGTGCCGGTTCCCGCCATATTCGATGAAGGCAGCCTGGAGCGAGGGCTCCACCCGCGTCACGCGGGCCAGGTAGATATTTCCTTTGAGCTGCTTCTTGTCCTGTGACTCGAAATCGAATTCCTCGATGCGGCTACCGCGTACGACGACGACCCGCGTCTCCTCCGGGTGGGAGGCATCTATGAGCATCTTGTTGGGCATTAGGTGTGTTCTCCCCGGCGCGAGGAGGCAGCCTCCGCGGCGTTGTCACGCTGCGTGAGGGGGCTGGCCGACCATGGCTGCCGGATAAATTGCGGCTGCGCAGGGCAAGGGAGGGAGCGTCGGGGCAACCGGCCGCGGCCGTCATGGCGCGGTCTGTTCCGGTCCTGGCCTGGGAGGCGCCCAACTCCATCGAAATCCTGCGCGAGCCTCTTCTTCTATGACATGGCCCGCAAGCGGGCCGTTCCTTCGCTCGCGGCGAAAACTCGTTCGCGTCGAGCCGGCGCGGGAAACCCCGGGCCGCATTCCTCCGCCAAGGGCACGGTCGAGCCGGCTGCACCTTGAAGAAATCGCTGGGTCGGTGGGCAACCGCTCCGTTCGCCGGCCGCGATCCGGACCGACCCGCTCTCTCACGGGGCCGGCTTTCTCACGGTGGTTGACGCCGCAAATGGATACCGGAACGCGGAATAGGGGCGGATGGTGCCCTGACCCGGCGACGCTTTTATGATTTGACAGGCGCGGTTGCAACCCCGATTCCGGAGCCGCCCCGCCGTGGAGCCGGCTTGGCGTTGCCGCAAGTCTCGGTTAACCATGCCGGGCTAACAGCGGAAGCAGAAGGCCGCGCCGCGGCCGCCCCCGGTGAGAGGGCCACGGGAAGAGATGGTGCGGACTTCCAGCCTCTTCAACTGCCTGCCGACGCCGCTGGCCCGAAAAGCGTTCGCGGCGTTGCTCCTGCTTGTCCTCGTGCTGGCAGGCATGTCGCTTCCGGCCGCAGCCGCCGAACCGATACGGGTCCATGGCTACAAGATGGCCGGCGACGCCAGTCGCGTCCGCATCGTGCTGCAGATGGAGCGCGAGCCGCAGCTGCGCTGGACGCTGATGCGCGGGCCGCATCGACTGGTGCTCGACCTGCAGGGCACGACTTTGGCGCTCGATCCGGCGGACGCCGCGCCGCGCGGGCTGGTGACCGGGGTTCGCTTCGGCCAGCTCGAAGCCGGCACGTCGCGGCTTATCCTCGCCACCAAGGGCCCGTTCAGGGTGGAAGGGCTCGACGTCATCGCCAACGAAAGTTCGCCGGGCCACCGTCTGGTCGCCGACCTGGTCGCCGCCAGCGAGACGGAGTTCGAGACCGCGCTGGCCGAGCAGATCGCCGTCACCGGCTCGACCGTGACGGCCAAGGGCGATCGCGTGGTTTCGGCCGGCGAGCCGGCAGCAAAGCCCTTCACCATCGTCATCGATCCCGGTCATGGCGGCATCGATTCGGGCGCGGAAGGCATCGGCGGCACGCTGGAGAAGGCGGTGACGCTGAATTTCGCCAGCGAACTGCGCAACCGCCTGGCGCAGGACCCCAAGATCAGGGTGCATCTGACCCGAGACGACGACACGTTCCTGCGCCTCGATGAGCGGGTGCGCATCGCGCGCCAGTACGGCGCCGACCTGTTCATCTCGGTGCATGCCGACACGATCAAGTACAAGGGCATTCGCGGCGCCACCGTCTATACCGTCTCCGACCAGGCGTCGGACGCCGACGCCGCGGCGCTGGCCGCACGCGAGAACCTTTCCGACGAGCTGGCCGGCATGGCGGTCGAGGACGCCGACCACGCGGTGTCCGACATCCTCATGGATCTGGTACGGCGCGAGACGCACGCCTTCTCGATCCGCTTCGCCCGCTCGCTGCTCGGCGAGCTGTCCGAGCAGGTGGAGATGATCAAGAACCCCCACCGCTTCGCCGGCTTCAAGGTGCTCAAGGCGCCTGACGTGCCGTCAGTGCTGCTCGAACTCGGCTATCTTTCGAACAAGGACGACGAGCAGCAGTTGCAGAGCGCCGAATGGCGGGCCAAGGCGATCGGCGGCATCGCCGAAGCGATCATGGAGTTCGCCGGCCCCAGGCTGCGTACCGGCGGTTAGTGGCAGGCAAAGCGGTGCGGCCCGTATCGTTGCAGTAGGGCCACAGCGCATGCTCTAATTCGAATCGTGGCAAGGCAGGCGGCAGGCCGCCGCATTTTGCCCACACGGCCCTGCGAATCTGGGGCCAGAAAGCGGCGAGGGACGGCTCGCGGCCCGGATGGGGGCCGGGGCAGGCGCGGGCAGTCCCCCCGATCTGACTTCGGAGTGGGAATGATACGGCTTCTCGGATATTTCTTCGGCCTCGCCGTGGCGCTGGGACTGGTCGGTGCGGCCGGCGTGGCGCTTTACATCGGCGACGTGTCGAAGGGTCTGCCGGACTACGAGGTGCTGGCCCGCTACGAGCCCCCGGTGACCACGCGGGTGCACGCGGCTGACGGCTCGCTCATGGCCGAGTTCGCCCGCGAGAAGCGCCTGTTCCTGCCGATCCAGGCGGTGCCGGATCGGGTCAAGGCGGCGTTCCTGTCGGCCGAGGACAAGAATTTCTACACGCACCCCGGCATCGATCCGATCGGCCTGGTGCGCGCCATCGTGACCAACGCGCAGAACATGGGTACGGGTCGCCGCCCCGTCGGCGCCTCCACGATCACACAGCAGGTGGCAAAGAACTTCCTGCTGTCCTCGGACCAGACCTACGAACGCAAGATCAAGGAGATGATCCTCTCCTTCCGTATCGAGCGCGCCTATTCGAAGGACCGCATCCTCGAACTGTACCTCAACGAGATCTTCTTCGGCCTGAACGCCTACGGCATCGCCGGCGCGGCGCTGACCTATTTCGACAAGTCGGTGAACGAACTGACCGTGGCCGAGGCCGCCTATCTCGCGGCCCTGCCGCGCGGACCGTCGAACTATCATCCCTTCCGCCACACCGAGCGCGCCATCGAGCGGCGCAACTGGGTGATCGAGCAGATGCTGGAGAATGGCTACATCTCGGGCGAGGAAGCCGAAAAGGCGAAAGACCTGCCGCTTGGCGTCAACCCGCGCAACAGCGGCAGCTACCTGTTCGCGGGCGAATATTTCACCGAGGAGGTGCGCCGTCAGCTGATCTCGCGCTACGGCGAGGACGCGCTTTACGAGGGCGGCCTGTCGGTGCGCTCCACGCTCGACCCGAAGATGCAGCTGATCGCCCGCAAGGCGCTTCAGCACGGCCTGATGAAGTTCGACACGCTGCGCGGCTATCGCGGTCCGATCACCCACATCGAGGACCTCGGGCAGGACTGGGGCAAGGCGGTCTACGAGGTGAAGGGCCTCTACGATGTGCCGGAATGGAAGGTCGCGGTCGTGCTCGGTGTCGACGAGACGGGCCTGCGCATCGGCATCAAGCCCGAATCGACGGTGTCCGGCGAAGTCGACGACAAGCGAGTCGAAGGCAAGGTCGCCCTCGAGGACATGGGCTGGGCCATGCGCTACAAGGCCGAGGGCGGCAAGATCGTGAAAGCGAAGTCGCCCGCCGAGGTGCTGAAGGTCGGCGACGCCATCTTCGTCGAGCCGAAAGCAGATGCGCCCGGCGCCTACGCCATCAAGCAGGTGCCGGAGATCGGCGGCGCGCTGGTCGCGATGGACCCGCACACGGGCCGCGTGCTGGCGCTCGCCGGCGGCTTCTCCTACGCGGCTTCGGAGTTCAACCGCGCCACGCAGGCCTATCGGCAGCCGGGTTCCTCATTCAAACCGATCGTCTACGCCGCCGCGCTCGACAACGGCTATACCCCGGCCTCGGTTGTGCTCGACGCGCCGATCCGCATCGTGCAGGGCAACAATGTCTGGGAGCCGAAGAACTACGGCGGCGAATCGGCCGGCCCGTCGACGCTGCGCAACGGCATCGAGCGCTCGCGCAACCTGATGACCGTGCGGCTCGCCAACGACATGGGCATGAACCTCGTCGTCGAATATGCCGAGCGCTTCGGCGTCTATGACAAGCTCCTTCCCTACCTGCCGATGGCGCTGGGTTCGGGCGAAACGACCGTGATGCGCATGGTCGGCGCCTACGCCGTCATGGCCAATGGCGGCAAACAGATAAAACCGTCGCTGATCGACCGCATCCAGGACCGCTACGGCAAGACCGTGTTCCGCCACGACGAGCGTGGCTGCGAGGGCTGTTCGTCCGACCACTGGAGCAATCAGGCCGAGCCCGAACTGGTCGACAACGCCGAGCAGGTGCTCGACCCGATGACCGCCTACCAGATCACCTCGATGATGGAAGGCGTCGTCACGCGCGGCACTGCCGTGACGGTGTCGGAACTGAAGCGCCCGATCGCCGGCAAGACCGGCACCACCAACGAGGAGAAGGACGCCTGGTTCGTCGGCTACACGCCCAACCTCGTGGTCGGCGTCTATCTCGGCTACGACCGTCCGATTCCAATGGGCAAGGGCGCCACCGGCGGCGGTCTCGCGGCGCCGGTGTTCAAGGAATTCATGGCCGACGCGCTGGGCGACTCGACGCCGGTCGCCTTCAAGATGCCGGAAGGCATGAAGCGCATCACCGTCGATCGCAAGAGCGGCATGCGCGTCGAGCCGGGCACGCCGGGCGCGATCTCCGAGGCGTTCAAGCCCGGCACCGGTCCGGCCGACAGCTACTGGGTGATCGGCATGGACCAGATGGAGGGCGAAGAACGCGCCAACGCCATCTCGCCGCAGGCCAACCAGGCGATCAAGAGCGGCGGCGGCGGACTTTTCTAGCCGTCCTTCGAGCCTTTACAGGGCGGACCATGCTCCCTATGGTCCGCCGCGATTTGGGCCGGCCTCCGCCATCGGCAGGGCCGGCCCTTCCTTCTTTGCCGACGAGAGAACAATGCGAGCCGAAATCGAGGGTCTGGCCGACGAAATCAAGCAGGGCATAACCCTGCTGAGGAGGCATCTTTGACTGGGAACCTGCCCTCAAGCGCCTCGATTATCTGAACAACCGGGCTGAAGACCCCAGCCTCTGGAACGACGCGCAGGAAGCCCAGAAGCTGATGCGCGAGCGCCAGACGCTCGAGGACGGCATCGGCGCCGTGCGTCGTCTTACGCAGTCGCTGGACGACAACATCGAACTGATCGAGCTCGGCGAAGCCGAAGGCGACAAGGCCATCGTCGTCGACGCGGAAGCCGCGATCCGCGAGCTTGCCGCCGAAGTGCGCGAGCGGCAGGTCGAGACGTTGCTTTCGGGCGAGGCCGACCACAACGACACCTATCTCGAAGTCCACGCCGGCGCCGGCGGCACCGAGAGCCAGGACTGGGCCAACATGCTGCTGCGCATGTACACCCGCTGGGCAGAGCGCCGCGGCATGAAGGTCGAGGTGCTGGAGGTGCATGACGGCGAGGAGGCGGGCATCAAGTCTGCCACCATCCAGGTCAAGGGCCACAACGCCTATGGCTGGCTGAAGACCGAATCGGGCGTGCACCGGCTGGTCCGCATCTCGCCCTACGATTCGAACGCGCGCCGGCACACCTCGTTTGCCAGCGCGTGGGTCTATCCGGTCATCGACGATTCGATCGAGATCCAGGTGTCCGAATCCGACGTGCGCATCGACACCTATCGCTCGTCGGGCGCGGGCGGCCAGCACGTCAACACCACCGACTCGGCGGTTCGCATCACCCACATCGCCACCGGCATCGCCGTCGCATGCCAGGCCGGGCGTTCGCAGCACCAGAACCGCGCCAAGGCGTGGGAGATGCTGCGCGCGCGCCTGTACGAGGAAGAGCTGAAGAAGCGCGAGGCAGCTGCCAACGCCACCGAGGCGGCTAAGACCGACATCGGCTGGGGCCACCAGATCCGCTCCTACGTGCTGCAGCCCTATCAGCTCGTGAAGGATCTGCGCACCGGCGTCGAAAGCACCAACCCGTCGGCCGTGCTCGATGGCGGCCTGGACGAGTTCATGGAAGCGTCGCTCGCCCACCGCGTCGAAGGCGGGGCAGGGCAGCCTGTGGCGGATATCGAGTAATTGAAGGGCGGCTCAGCCGCCCTTTTCGTTACATCAGCTTGGCGATCTTTCGCCCAGCCTTGATGAATTTCAGCGGGTCTATCGCCGTGCCCTCGCGGCGCACCTCGTAGTGCAGGTGCGGGCCGGTCGAGCGACCGCTCGATCCGACCGCGCCGACGATCGTGCCGCGCTGCACCTCGTCGCCGACCTCGACCGAGATCTTCGACATGTGGGCGTAGCGCGTGGTGAAGCCGTCGGCATGCTCGACCTCGACCATGCGTCCGTAGCCGCCGTTCCAGCTGGCCTTGACGACCTTTCCGGCGCCCGATGCGCGCACCGGCAGCCCGTAGGGCACGCGGAAGTCCATGCCCGCATGCATCGCCGGGCGGCCGATCAGCGGATCGCGGCGGACCCCGAAGGAAGACGACACGGGATAGCCCGGCGCGGGATTGTGGATCGGCAGCTTCATTGCCACCTTCTTTACCCCTTCCAGGCGCGAGAGAGCTTCGTCGAGCTGGTCGACGCGGGCTTCGAACATCTGCTTGTCGTCGACCGCGATCAGCGGGCCGCCGATGCCGGATTCGGGCTGATGTTCCTCGACCGAGAAGCCGGCCTGCTCAAGCGCATCCGCGATTTCGCCGGCGGTGCGGTCCACGTCGTCGGCAAGCGTCGCGACACGGTCAATCTGCTCGTTCTCGATGGTGCGAAGCGACTGGTTGATCTCGGCAAATAGCAGGTCCGTGCGATCGGCAGACGACAGCGTGCCCCTGCCGGCGTCATTTCCGCCCCAGAATCCCAGCGCAGCCGCCGTGACGGGGACGGCTGCCTTGCCCGCGTCGACGCGGCGGTCGGCGGGGGCTGCCTCCGCCGGAGCGGGCGCCGGCGCCTCGACCGGGAGGTCGTTGCCGGCGCGCTGGAGGATCGGGTCGAGTCGGCCATGCCGGCGGGTAAGTTGCGTCTGCCGGGCGATCAGCTCCGAAACCTTCGTCTCCATGAGCTGCTGGTCGAGGAGCTGGCGGCTGGTGATGCGGTCGACCTGCGCGCGCAGCGCGGCGATGCGGTCTTCGTAGGCGTGCTGGAGGCGGGCCTGACGGGCGATGCTGGCGCCGATCAGATCGTCGCGCAGCACGAGGTAGGTCGTGGCGAGCAGATAACCGATCGCCACCGCGGCGAGCACCGATCCGGCGAGCGCGGCAACCCACGGACGCACGGTGAAATGGCGTATCTGGTCGCCGCGAGCGATGATGACCGTGTGTGGCTCTCTGCGCTTGCCGAATACCGTTTCTTGTCGAGCGTTCTGCAAGGTCCGCACCACCGACACTGACGAGTCTTCCGATGGTCGCGATTACACATCCTTAGGGTTAACGGAGGGTTGCGGAGCGCCACTGCGGCGCTGCCGCATTAACAGTTTTTCGCCCGGTCAGGTGAGCAACCAGATCAGGATGATGATCGGGATCGGAACTCCAAGAAGCCAGAGCAGGATGCTGCGCATGGGATTTCTCCGCCTGTTGCCTTTGTGGCAGGCAGAACGTCATGCGGAGGGCTTGGTTCCTTTCAGCGCCTGCGTGGCAGCAAGCACCGCTTTGGCATGGCCGGCAACCCGCACGCCGCGCCACACACCGGCGAAGCGGCCTTCCGCATCGACCAGAAAGGTCGAACGAATCACGCCCATGTAGCGCCGGCCGAACAGCTCCTTCTCCCCCCAGCAGCCCCATCGCTCGATGACCAGACGGTCGGGATCACTGAGCAGGGACATCTTCAGATCATGCTTGATCCGGAACTTGCGATGTTTCGCGACGTCGTCCGGCGACAGACCGAAGAGTTTGGCGCCCGCGCTGCGAAACCTGCCGGCCAGCGACGAAAAGGAAACAGCTTCGGCGGTGCAGGTTTCGGTGTCGTCCTGGGGGTAGACAAAGACGACGACGGGCTTGCCGAGCAGGGCAGACAGCTTCACCATGCGGCCGTCATGGTCCGGGAGATCGAAGTCGGGTGCGATGTCGCCGATGGTCACGGTCATACGATTGCCGTTGTCCTGTGTAGGTAGCCGCAACGGCCGGGCGTTTTCCTAGCGCGAATCGCGCCGGCCGCAACAGAGGAACATATCCGCCGCGTGACAGGCCCGCAGAAGATCAGGTTCAGACGCGGCGAGATCGCGGGGCTGGATTCGTTCCCCTCGGCCAAGGAGGTCGTGCGGGGCCTCTCGCTTCATGGCACCGCACGCTACGTCGCTATCGCCGCCGGCGGCCTGTTCGCGCTGCTCCTGGCGCTGGTCGCCACGCTGCTGACCATCGGCAGCATCACCATTTCATCCGACCGGCTGACCGCCGAGGCCGCGCGCGCCGTTTCCGGAATGCTCGGTGAGGAAGTGCGGCTTTCGACCGGTGAGATGCGCGCCACGTTCGGCCTGTCTCGACCGTTCGGCGTTGAGCTGCGCGACGTGTCGCTGACAGACGCCGAAACAGGCGAGACGCGCCTGCGCGCCGGCCTGTTGCGGTTCGGCGTGCGTCTGCTGCCGCTGCTCGGGGGAGAATTGCGGCTCACCGGAGCAACGATCTCTGACGCCAGCCTTTCGCTCGCCGAGCTGCCGCAATCGCGCGACGGCGGAATGCTGACCGTGCTTGCGGGTGAAGACGGCATGGTCGGCGCCGATGAAGTGGTCGCCGAGGCGTTCCGCGGCCTGCGCGGCATTCTGAAGGCGATGGACGGGTCCGGCACCGGACGGTTCGTCATCGAGGACGTCGAGCTCGATCTCGGCGCCGACCCCTCGCGCAGGCTGTCGATCACCCGCGCTGAGCTTGCCGAATCCGGCGAACGCGACGCCACGCTGACATTTGACGGTGCGCTCGGCACGCGCGCCGTCTCCGCGTCGGCCACGATCGAGCGCGACACCGCTGGGCTGCTGCGTTTCTCGCTTTCGGCCGACGTGGCCGGCCCCGGGCCGCAGCCGGAACTGCCGCCCGGGACCAAGCCGCCTGGAATCGTCGTCGGCACATTCAGCGCGACGGTGACGGGCGAACAGGCGGAACCTTCCGGGCGCGGTCGCCTCGACGCCGCCATCGAGACGGCGGGCACGCGCGTCAGCGTCGGCGGCAGCCCGCAGCACGAGGGCCGCATCGCACTGCAGGCGCGGCTCGACGGGTCAAGTTCGCGCTACGAACTGACGCGGCTGGAAGCCGGCGACGGCCGCACCGCGCTGGTGCTGGCCGGCGCTGTCGGGCCGGCGGCCGGCGAGGGCAGCCCGCACTATTTCTTCAACCTCGCAAGCGGCGGCTCGCTGGTCGCGCCGACGATGTCGTCGGAACCGGCACTGCCGGTGGCAATCCTCTTCACCGGCCGCGTCGAGGCGGACCTGAGGCACGTCCTGGCGGAACGGCTGGTGGTCGCGACGGGCGAGAGCGAGGTGCTTGCCTCCGGCTCCCTCGACCTGCCGGAAGCGGGCGGCATGGGTCTCAAGCTGGCAGTCGACGTCGCCAACCTGCCGACCAGTCAGGCCAAGAACCTGTGGCCGTGGTTCGGCGCATTTGCCGCGCGAAAATGGACGCTGGCGAACGTCTATGGCGGCATCGTGCGTAAGGGCAGTCTCAAGATCGACTTCCCGCCGGGCCGCCTCGGACACGGCGTTCCGCTGACGGGCCAAGAACTTCTCGGCCATTTCGAGGTGCACGGCGCGCGTTTCGACATGGCCGGCACCATTCCGCCCATGCGCGACGCCATCGGCCTGGTCGACATATCCGGCAAGGATGTCGATATCAGCCTGGTGTCGGGCACCGTCTACACCGAGAACGGCCGCACGCTCGCAGCGCGCGACGGAAGCTTTCGCATGGACACCCATGTCCAGCCTCTTACCGGGGTGCTCGCGCTCGACGTGGAGGGTTCCGCCGACGCTATCGCGGAAATCGCCAATTACGAGCCGATAAACCTGTCGCGCTACCTGAAGCTCGAGCCGGAAGGCATGGCCGGCGCTGTCAGCGGCCATGTCGAGGCGACGATTCCGCTTGTGGCAGGAGCCGCGCGCGAGACGCTCGACTGGGACGTGGCGCTTTCCTACACCGGGCTTACGGTGCCGCAGGCTTTCGAGGGGCAGCAGCTCTCCGAGGGCGAGGGAACCATTTCGGCGAATCCGACCCGCGCAGTCGTCGAGGCGAAGGGCCGGCTAAACGGCGTGCCCGCCGATTTCTCGCTGGAAGAGCCGCTCGGCAAGGACAAGTCCAGCCGACGCATGATCGCCGAGTTGCAGGTGGACGACAAAACGCGCGACGCGCTGATGCCCGGCCTCGGAGCGATCATTTCCGGACCTTTCGGCCTCACCCTGATCTCGCGCGGCGACGGCGCCAGCGACCTGACTGCCGACCTGACGCGCACGACGCTGAAGGTGCCGTGGATCGGGTGGGAAAAGAAACCGGGCGTGGCGGCTTCAGCGAGCTTCGTCATGCGCAGCCGCGACGGCGCGACCGAGCTGACCGAATTCTCCGCGACCGGCGAGGGGTTCTCCGCCGCCGGCACCATCAACACCGACAAGGGCGGGCTGGCGAAAGCCGACTTCACGCGGCTCTCGCTGCGGCCGGGCGACGATCTTTCCGTGCTGGTCGAGCGGCGCAGCAAAGGCGGCTTTTCGGCGCGGGTGCGCGGCAAGAACGCCGACGTGCGCAGCGTCGTGAGCCAGTTCAGCCTGTCGACGCGCGACGGCGACGGCGGCTGGGGCGCTACCAACGAATTCTCGCTCGACCTGGAGCTCGACAGCGCCACCGGCTTCCACGGGGAGAAGCTGCGCGACCTGAAGCTGGTGTTTTCAGGGCCGGGGACGACCGTCGGCGGCATGCGTGGCGCGGGTATCACCGCTTCGGGTGCGCCGTTCAGCATCAACGATGCGACCATCGGCACCGAGCGCCACCTTGAGCTTGCGGCCGGCAACGCCGGCGAGGTGCTGCGTTTCCTCAACATCTACGAGAACGTGCGCGGCGGCAGTGCCGAACTGCGCCTGTCGGGTCAGGTCGGCAAGGCATTGTCGGGGCCACTGATCGCGCGCAACTTCGACCTGATCGAGGAGCAGCGGCTGGACACGGTGGTGAACCGCGCCGCACCCGGCTCGCAGCAATCACTGAACCAGACCGTCAACAGCGCGATGGACACTTCGCGCGCGCAGTTCGAGCTGGCCTACGTCAACATCGAGAAGGGCGTCGGCTATCTGAACATCGCGGACGGCGTGGTGCGCGGCTCGTCCATCGGAGCGACATTCCAGGGAACGGTGTTCGACCGCTCCGGCAACATGCTGGTGACCGGCACCTTCATGCCGGCCTACGGCATCAACCGCCTGTTCGGCGAAATCCCGCTGCTCGGCGTCGTGCTCGGCAACGGCCGCGACCGCGGCCTGATCGGCATCACGTTCCGCCTGCACGGCAAGTCGGCAGACCCGCAGGTTTCGATCAACCCGCTGTCGGCGATTGCACCGGGCATCTTCCGCAAGATCTTCGAGTATCAGCCGAAGCCGATGGACACCGGCGACGAATAGGCGCGCGGGACAGGAAGGTCAGACCGGCCTTACAAGGACGTGCTTCTTCTTGCCGAGCGAAAGCTTCACAACGCCGGCATCAGTAAGTTGATCCTTACCGACTACGAGCTTTTCATCCGTCACCAGCAGGTCGTTCACGCGCACGCCGCCGCCCTGTACCTGACGACGAACCTCGCCGTTGGAGGCGGCAAGCCCGGCGCGGACGAACAGCGCAAGCACGCCGATGCCCGCCGCGAACTCGTCGGCGGGAACCGCTATCGACGGCAGGTTCTCGGCCAGGGCGCCTTCCTCGAAAGTGCGTCGCGCGGTCTCGGCCGCCGCATCGGCAGCGGCGCGGCCGTGCAGCATACCGGTGATCTCGGTGGCGAGCACTTTCTTGGCGTCGTTGATCTCGGCGCCGCCAAGCGCCGCCAGCCGCGCGATCTCGCCCATCGGCAGCGTCGTGTAGAGTTTGAGGAAGCGGCCGACGTCAGCGTCCTCGGTGTTGCGCCAGTACTGCCAGAATTCGTACGGGCTCATCATCTCCGCATCGAGCCACACAGCACCCGATGCGGTCTTGCCCATCTTGGCGCCGGACGATGTGGTGAGCAGCGGCGACGTCAGCGCGAAGAGCTGCGGCGTGCCGAGCCGGTGGCCCAGGTCGATGCCGTTGACGATGTTGCCCCACTGGTCGGAGCCGCCCATCTGCAGCCGCGTGCCGTAGCGCTTCGACAGCTCGACGAAATCGTAGGCCTGCAGGATCATGTAGTTGAACTCGAGGAAGGACAGCGACTGCTCGCGGTCGAGCCTCAGCTTGACGCTGTCGAAGGACAGCATGCGGTTGACCGAGAAGTGGCGGCCGACGTCGCGCAGGAACTCGACATAGTTGATGCCGAGCAGCCAGTCGGCATTGTTGACCATGAGCGCGTCCTTCGGCCCTTCGCCGAATGAAAGGTAGGGCGCGAAGTTGCGACGGATGCCGACGAGGTTTTCCTCGATGCCTTCCGGTGTGAGCAGCTTGCGCGCCTCGTCCTTGAAGGACGGATCGCCGATCATCGAGGTGCCGCCCCCCATCAGGGCGATCGGCCGGTGCCCGGTCTGCTGCATCCAGTGCAGCATCATGATCTGGATCAGCGAGCCGGCGTGCAGGCTCTTCGCCGTCGCGTCGAAGCCGATATAGGCCGTCACGGTCTGCTTCGCGAACAGATCGTCGAGGCCGGCGTCGTCCGAGGTCTGGTGAATGAAGCCGCGCTCGGACAGCGTGCGCAGGAAATCGGACTTGAAGGCGGTCATGGCGGCGGTCTTTCGGCCCCGGGCTTTCGGCAAAGTCGGCGCGCCTTTAGCATCGAACGCGCCGGAATCAAACGTGACAATCAAACCAAGGGAAAGTGCATGGATGCGGTCACCGCGCTCGGCCTGATGAGCGGCACGTCGATGGACGGGATCGACCTCGCGATGGTCACGACCGACGGCGAAGGTCATGTCGAACGTGGCGCGGGCGGCTTCGTGCCCTACGACGCCGCGTTCCGGCGGCGGCTGACGGAAGCGCTGGAGACGGCGAAGTCGATCGTGCGACGGGAAGAGCGGCCGCGTAACCTTGGAGAGATCGAGAGCGAAGTCACGCTGCGCCATGCGGCCGCCGTGAAGGATTTTCTTTCGGGACAGACGGCGAAGCCGTCGCTCATCGGCTTCCACGGGCAGACGGTCCTGCATCGGCCCCTGCAGGCGCTCACGGTTCAGCTCGGCGACGGGTCGCTGCTCGCGCGCGAAACAGGCATCCCGGTTGTGTTCGACATGCGCGCGCAGGACATGAAACAGGGCGGGCAGGGTGCGCCGCTCGTGCCGGCCTATCACGCCGCGCTGGCGGCCTCGCTGCCGACCGAGCTGCGGCGATGGCCCGTGTGCTTCGTCAACATCGGCGGCATTTCCAATATCACCTTCGTGCCGGCGAAGGGCGATCCGGTCGCCTTCGACAGCGGGCCGGGCAACGCGCTGATCGACCAGTGGGTGCAGCGCGAGGGCGGCATTCCCTTCGACGCCGGCGGCGCGGTCGCGGCCGAGGGCGGCGTGGTGGCCGCTGTGGTGGAGCGTTACCTGGAGAATCCGTACTTTGCCAAGGCTGGGCCGAAATCGCTCGACCGCCTCGACTTCACGCTCGACCATGCGAAGGGACTGGAGCTAGCCGATGGCGCGCGCACGCTGGCCGCCGTGTCGGCGCAAGCGATCTTCGCCGCAGCGGCGCATCTTCCGGAGCCGCCAGGACTCTGGATCCTCTGCGGCGGCGGGCGCAAGAACCCGCATATCGTGGGCGACCTGCGAGACCTTGCAGCCCGCGCTGGCGCCGATGTGCTGCTCGCCGAGGATTGCGGCCTCGACGGCGATGCGATGGAGGCCGAAGCCTGGGCCTACCTGGCGGTACGCGCGCGACGCGGTCTGCCGCTCACCTTCCCGACAACGACGGGATGCCGCACGCCGGCCAGCGGCGGGGTCCTTGCCCTTCCCGGGCAATAGACCCCGCGCGGCAGTTCTTAGGCCGGAACCTTGGCCTTCGGGGCAGCCTTTGCCTTGGGAGCAGCCTTCGCCTTGGCGGGAGCCTTGGCCTTGGGAGCAGCGGCAGCCTTCGGCTTCGCAGCAGCTGCGGCCTTCGCCGGAGCCTTGGCCTTCGCGGCGGCGGGCTTGGCTGCGGCTGCAGCCTTGGCCGGAGCCTTCTTGGCGGCAGCCGGCTTGGCTGCGGCAGCCTTTGCCGGAGCCTTGGCCTTCGGCGCGGCAGCGGCTTTCGCCTTCGGAGCAGCCTTCGCCTTGGGAGCGGCTGCGGCCTTGGCCTTGGGTGCCGCCTTGGCGGCAGGTTTTTTCGCTGGGGTCTTTGCCACAGGGGCCTCCTCGACGATTTCAGCGGTTGCGACGTTACTCTTGATCGACTCGATGGACTTCAGGGCCGAGGCTTTCGCCTTGTACCCTTCAGAAGCAAACACGATCTCACCATTGTCGGCGCGATACCGGAAACGCGTCTCGCCCTTCTTGTCTTTGTACACTTCGAACTTCGCCACGTTGAACTTCCCCGGTAGTAGCGTGATTCGGACAATCGAACCGTTTCACGCGCCAAGCCGGCTGTCGACCGGTCAAGGCCGAAAGCCGGGCGCAAGCGTGCAAATTCCACCACTTTTGCGGGAAGAAGTGTCGTCCAGGCCTATCTGAGGCGCTTCGGACGCGGATCGGCGAGCTCGCCGCGCAATCTGCGGTCGAGATAGTCCGAGCATTCGTCGATCAGCAGATCGGCGTCGTTGGAGAAGAAATGATTGGCGCCGGGCATCGTCTTCTGGGTGATCGTGATGCCCTTCTGCGACTGCAGCTTGTCGACCAGACCCTGCACGTCCTTGGGCGGCGCGACCTTGTCGGCATCACCATGGATGATGAGCCCGGACGACGGGCAGGGCGCCAGGAACGAGAAATCGTAGATGTTCGGCTGTGGGGCGACGGAGATGAACCCCTCGATCTCCGGCCGGCGCATCAGCAGCTGCATGCCGATCCACGCGCCGAATGAGTAGCCGGCGACCCAGCAGCTCTTGGAGTCCGGATGCAGCGACTGCACCCAGTCCAGCGCGGCGGCGGCGTCGGACAGTTCGCCCGCACCGTGGTCGAATTCGCCCTGGCTGCGGCCAATACCGCGGAAGTTGAACCTAAGCGCCGTGAAGCCGCGCTTCTGGAACATGTAGAAGAGGTCGTAGACGATCTTGTTGCTCATCGTCCCGCCGAACTGCGGGTGCGGATGCAGCACGATGGCGATCGGCGCGTTCTTCACTTTCGACGGCTGATAGCGGCCTTCCAGGCGGCCTGCGGGTCCGGCGAAAATCACCTCGGGCATGGATACTCCGTCTCTGTCGGGGGATGCGCTGCGTCTAAAGATGACGGAAATCGTCATATTTGGCGTGCCACCCGCGCCTGCGGCGCTTGACGCGGCACGCCGCGCTCCCTAGAACTACTTTAGAATGGTTCAAAACTGGACGCACTCACGCATCCGGCGTCAAGGCGGCTAGATAGGACGGCAGGCTTTGCGATTTCAAGGAAATTGCGCCTGCTTGCGAGCAGCCCGTCGCGGTTCTTGAAATAAACGGCTCCAGAAGGCGAGGTTCCATAAAGGCGCATGGACAAGCAGCGGGTCTATCTCGACCACAATGCCGGTGCGCCGCTCCTGCCGGAAGCGCGCGCCGCCATGCTGGCCGCGCTCGACGCCGGCGGCAATGCTTCGTCCGTGCACGGCGAGGGCCGCGGCGCCCGCAGGCTGGTCGAGGCGGCGCGGCGCGATGTGGCGGCGCTGTGCAACGCGCGGCCCGAGCACGTCGTCTTCACGTCGGGCGCAACGGAGGCCGCGAACCTGCTCCTGTCGCCGCGCTGGACCATGGGCCGCGCTCCGCTGGCCTTCGGCACGCTCTACGTCAACGCCGCCGACCATCCCGCCACGCTGTCCGGCGGGCGCTTCGACGCGGCAAGCGTGAAGGTGTTCGGAGTCGATGCCGACGGCATCGTCCGGATCGACGAGTTGGAGCAACTCCTCTCAGCACATGACGCGTTGAACGGGCTGCCGCTGGTGGCGGTGCACGCTGCCAACAACGAGACCGGTGTGATCCAGCCGCTGGGCGAGATCGGCCGCATCGTGCGCGCGGCGGGCGGTGTGCTGGTGGTCGACGCCGCGCAGGCGGCGGGGCGCATCGCGCTCGACATCGCCGATGCGTCGGCCGACTTCCTGATCCTGTCCTCGCACAAGCTTGGCGGCCCGCAGGGCGCAGGCGCCATCGTGGCGCGCGCGGACTTGATGATGCCGGCGCCGCTGCTGCGCGGCGGCGGGCAGGAGCGCGGTTTCCGCGCCGGCACAGAGAACGTCGCGGCCATAGCGGGACTTGGCGCGGCTGCGCGCGTGGCGCTCGCTGCGATGGGCGAGATGCAGCGTGTCGGGGATTTGCGCGACGTGCTGGAGCGGGAAATCCTGCTACGTGCGCCGGACGCGGTATTCCACGGGCGGCGAACCGGGAGGCTCGCGAATACCGCGAACCTGTCGCTGCCGGGCATCAAGGCCGAGACGGCGCTGATCGCCTTCGACGTCGACGGCATCGCGGTGTCCGCCGGTGCGGCCTGCTCGTCGGGCAGGGTCGGGCCGAGCCATGTGCTGAAGGCGATGGGTGTGGCCGACGACGGCGGCGCGATCCGTGTTTCGCTCGGCCGGCAGACGACGCAGGCCGATATCGAGCGCTTCCTGGACTCGCTGTCGCGACTGCTGGGTCGCCACCAGGGGCGCGTGCGCGCCGCGTGATTTTGCAGGCCAGCCGTGCAGAACGGCGGGCGTGACACTATATGCCGCGTGTGCGAGAAGCGCGCGCGATTTCGAAGACGGCCGGGCCTTGAACCCGGCATGGATGGAGAACGCCGATGCCTGCTGTGCAGGAGACGATCGAGCAGGTCCGCAAGATAGACGTGGACCAGTACAAGTACGGTTTCGAGACCACCATCGAGACCGACAAGGCTCCCAAGGGCCTCAACGAAGACATCATCCGCTTCATCTCGGCCAAAAAGAGCGAGCCGGCATGGATGCTGGAATGGCGCCTTGGCGCCTATCGCCGCTGGCTGACGCTCGAGGAGCCGACCTGGGCGCGCGTTTCCTATCCGAAGATCGATTTCCAGGACATCCACTACTACGCCGCGCCGAAGAACCAGTCCGGCCCGCGTTCGCTCGACGACGTCGATCCTGAGCTGATCAAGGTCTATGAGAAGCTCGGCATCCCGCTCAAGGAGCAGGAAATACTGGCCGGCGTGCAGAAGCCGCAGGCCGATGACGGCGCCGACAACGACAACGTCTACAAGTCCGGCCGCGTGGCGGTGGACGCCGTTTTCGATTCCGTCTCGGTAGTCACCACCTTCAAGGAAGAGCTGGCCAAGGCAGGCGTCATCTTCTGTTCGATCTCCGAGGCGATCCGCGAGCATCCCGAGCTGGTGAAGAAATATCTCGGCTCCGTCGTGCCGACCTCGGACAACTACTACGCGACGCTCAATTCGGCGGTCTTCACCGACGGCTCGTTCGTCTACGTGCCCAAGGGCGTACGCTGCCCGATGGAGCTGTCGACCTATTTCCGCATCAACGAGAAGAACACCGGCCAGTTCGAGCGCACGCTCATCATCGCCGACGAAGGCGCATATGTGTCCTATCTGGAAGGCTGCACCGCGCCGCAGCGCGACGAGAACCAGCTTCACGCCGCGGTGGTCGAACTGGTGGCGCTCGACGACGCCGAGATCAAATATTCGACCGTGCAGAACTGGTATCCCGGCGATGCGCAGGGCAAGGGCGGCATCTACAACTTCGTCACCAAGCGCGGCGACTGCCGCGGCGACCGCTCCAAGATCTCTTGGACGCAGGTCGAGACCGGCTCGGCGATCACCTGGAAGTACCCGTCCTGCATCCTGCGCGGCGACGAGAGCCAGGGCGAATTCTATTCGATCGCGGTATCGAACGGCTACCAGCAGATCGATTCCGGCACCAAGATGATCCACCTCGGCAAGAACACGGTGAGCCGCATCATCTCCAAGGGCATCTCGGCCGGTCATTCCAACAACACCTATCGCGGCCAGGTGTCGGTACACCGCAAGGCGGAGAACGCGCGCAACTTCACCAATTGCGACTCGCTGCTGATCGGCTCGAACTGCGGGGCGCATACCGTGCCCTACATCGAGGCGAAGAATGCGACCGCGCGGCTGGAGCATGAGGCGACCACCTCGAAGATATCCGAGGACCAGAAGTTCTACGTGATGCAGCGCGGCATCCCCGAGGAAGAGGCGATCGCGCTGATCGTCAACGGCTTCGTCAGGGACGTCATCCAGGAGCTGCCGATGGAGTTCGCCGTCGAGGCGCAGAAGCTCATCGGCATATCGCTCGAAGGAAGCGTCGGGTAAAAAATGGACCCCGTCACACTCAGCTTCTATGCCGTCGTGTGCGGCCTGCTCGCCGGCTTTGCCCCGTCGGCGGGCAGCCGCGCGTTCCGCATCGCGCTGGGGATCGGGGTCGGGCTGGTGGCGGCATCCGTGCTGCCGCCGCTGAGGGCATCATTGGGCATCTAGTCGGGTGGTGGTCATGGCAATCGATCTTCCTGAGAACATCTGGTTCGTGCGCTCCAACGGCGGTTCGGGCTCCTATCCGATCCGGCCGGAAGGCTGGCGGACTGTATGGCGGTTCGTCATGGGCATGTCGGGCTGGGGCGTGGCCGGCGGTCTGATCGCCGCGATCGGTGCGGTCTGGGGCCCGGGCTGGCTGATCGTCGCCGGTCCGCTCCTGTTCATGGCGGGCGCGGCGCTTTCCGCCTGGCAGTTCATCAAGACCGCGCGCGCACACACCGATTTCACCGTCACCTACAGCGACTATGTCCGCAGCCGGAGCGGCACCGCATGAGCGGCATGGCGGACAGGATGAAAGCGGTGGCTGCGGCAACGATCGGCGGCGCGCTTGCGCTGGTCGCAACGCTGCTGACCTGGCTGTTCTATGTCCGCTACTGGAAGTATGCCGACTGCATCGCGGCGGCTCAGTCGAGCTGCATCGTCGAATATCCGGACGGCAGCATCGACAATCTGACCGGCGGCGGCTTCGTGTGGGGGCTTCTCGCAGCTCCGTTCTGGCTCGCCGCAGCACTTTTCCTCGCCCGCGTCCGGCGGGCATGACGACACCAACCGGCCGCCGGGCCGGCAAGAAGACGAAAGACCGACATGCTTGAGATCAAGAACCTCCACGCCCGCATCGCCGAAGACGGCACCGAGATCATCCGCGGCCTGAACCTGACGGTGAAAGCCGGCGAGGTCGCCGCGATCATGGGACCGAACGGCTCGGGCAAGTCGACGCTCAGCTACATCCTTGCCGGCCGCGAGGACTACGAGGTCACCGAGGGGGACATCCTGTTCAACGGCGAATCCATTTTGGAGATGGACCCCGCCGAGCGCGCGGCAAAGGGCATCTTCCTGGCCTTCCAGTATCCGATGGAGATACCCGGCGTCGCCACGATGGAGTTCCTCAAGGTGGCCCTCAACTCTCAGCGCAAGCAGCGCGGAGAGGAACCGCTGAAGGTCGCCGACCTGCTGGCCCGCGTGAAGAAGGCGGCCGGCGAACTGCAGATGGACATGGGCATGCTCAAGCGCCCGCTCAACGTCGGCTTCTCCGGCGGCGAGAAGAAGCGCGCCGAGATCCTGCAGATGAAGCTTCTCGAGCCGAAGCTGTGCGTGCTCGACGAGACCGATTCCGGCCTCGATATCGACGCGCTCAAGATCGTCGCCGACGGCGTCAATGCGCTGCGCTCGCCCGACCGTGCGATGGTGGTCATCACCCACTACCAGCGCCTGCTCGACTACATCGTCCCGGACAGCGTGCACGTTCTCTACAAGGGCCAGGTGGTGAAGTCCGGCGACAAGACGCTCGCCCACACGCTGGAAGCCGAGGGCTACGCCGGCGTGCTCGGCGAGGCGGCGTGAGGTGCCGGCGGTGAACATGGCCGTGAACATGAATGCGGCACCGAAGCTGACCCCGGCCGAAACCGCACTGGTCGAGGCTTTCGCGGAGAAGGTGGCCGACCTGCCGGGCGACCCCGGCATGATGCTGCTGCGAGATCGCGCGGTGGAGACCATCAGGGCCGGTCTGCCGACGCGCCGCGTCGAGAGCTGGCATTACACCGATCTGCGTCGGCTGCTGACCGACGTGCCGGCTGCGCATGCCGCCGTAACCGCGAAGGCGACGGCACCGCTTGTGGCTGGCAGCACTGTCGTGCTGGCGACGGCAGGCGCGGCCGGCAAGCTGCCGAAGGTCGATGGCGCCAGGATCGAGCGCCTCGCGACGCAGTTGCTGGCCGGCGAACTCACAGAGCGGCTTGCGCCGAAGGGCGCGGACGACGCGGTCGGCGCGATCAACGCAGCTTTCGTCGCGGACGGGGTTTCGGTGACGATCGAGCCGGAGGTTGTCCTCGCCGCGCCGGTCGAGCTGCAGAACATCCATGTCGGCGGGCAGGTGCACGGACGGCTGTCGGTGTCCGTGGGGCAGGGCGCCAAGGCGATTTTTGTCGAGCGCCAGACCGGCGCCGGCGCAGCGCTGGTGTCGTCGGTTGCGGAACTGGAAGTGGCCGACGAAGCCGAAGCGACCTGGATCATTGTTCAGGAGCAACCGGAGACGACGACCCACCTGGCCCAGCTCAACGCGACGATCGGCAAGAATGCGAAGCTGACGGTGTTCCTGATGAATACCGGCGGCAGACTGGTGCGGCAGGAGCTGCGGATCGTCGCGGCCGGCGAAAACTGCGAATTTACGCTGCGCGGCGTCAACCTGCTGACAGGTTCTACCCATACCGACGTGACCATGGTTCTCGACCACGCAGCGTTCGGTGCGACGTCTACGGAGATCATCCGCAACGTCGTGCTGGGCAAGGCGCAGGGCGTGTTCCAGGGTCAGATCCGCGTTGCGCGCGAGGCGCAGAAGACTGACGCCAAGATGGCCTGCAACACGCTTCTGCTGTCTGACGAGGGCGAGTTCTCGATCAAGCCGGAGCTTGAGATCTTTGCCGACGACGTGGCCTGCGGCCATGGCGCGACGGTGGCCGAGATCGACCGCAACCATCTGTTCTACCTGATGGCGCGCGGCATCCCGGAAAAAGAGGCGCGCGGCCTGCTGGTCAAGGCGTTCCTCGCCGAAGTGATCGAGGAACTGGGCGACGAGGCGCTGGTCGAGCCGCTGGAGGCCCGACTGGACGCATGGTTCGGCGCGAACGGCTGACGATGGACCAGAAAGTCGACAACCGCCCTTACGATGTCGAGGCGATCCGCCGCGACTTCCCGATCCTTTCGCGGGAGGTCTACGGCAAGCCGCTGGTCTATCTCGACAACGGTGCGTCGGCGCAGAAGCCGCAGGCGGTCATCGACGCGGTGACGCACGCCTATTCGCACGAGTATGCGAACGTGCATCGCGGCCTTCACTTCCTGTCGAATGCCGCGACCGACGCCTACGAGAAGGCGCGCGAGATCGTGCGCCGCTTCCTGAATGCGCCGTCGGTGGACAATATCGTATTCACAAAGTCGACGACCGAGGCGATCAACACCGTCGCCTATGGCTGGGGCATGCCCAACATCGGCGCCGGCGACGAGATCGTCATCTCGATCATGGAGCACCACTCCAACATCGTGCCATGGCATTTCATCCGCGAGCGGCAGGGCGCGAAGCTGGTCTGGGCGCCGGTGAGCGATGACGGCGCGTTCGACTTGGCCGCTTTCGAGGCGTGCCTGACGTCGCGCACGAAGCTTGTCGCCATCACGCAGATGTCCAACGTGCTGGGCACGGTGACGCCGATCCGCGAGATCGTGGAGATCGCCCACCGGCGCGGCATCCCGGTGCTGGTCGACGGCAGCCAGGCGGCGGTGCACATGCCGGTCGACGTGCAGGCGCTCGACGCCGATTTCTACGTCTTCACCGGCCACAAGGTGTACGGTCCCTCGGGCATCGGCGTGCTGTACGGCAAGGCCGAGCGGCTGGAGGCGATGCGACCCTTCATGGGGGGCGGCGAAATGATCGAGGAGGTGACCGAGGACAAGGTCACCTACAACCATCCGCCGCACCGCTTCGAGGCCGGCACGCCACCGATCGTGCAGGCGATTGGGCTGGGCGCCGCACTCGAATACATGGACAGCGTCGGCCGCGAGCGCATCGCCGCGCACGAGGCCGAGCTCGGCGCCTATGCACAGGAGCGCCTGTCGCGCATCAATTCGCTGCGCATCTTCGGAACCGCGCCCGGCAAGGGTGCCATCGTATCGTTCGAGATGCAGGGCATCCATGCGCACGACGTGTCGATGGTGATCGACCGGGCGGGGGTTGCCGTCCGCGCGGGCACGCATTGCGCGCAGCCACTGCTGAAACGCTACGGCGTGACGTCGACATGCCGCGCGTCGTTCGCCATGTACAACACGAAGGCCGAGATCGACGTGCTGGCCGAGGCGCTGGAAAAGGCGCGAAAATTCTTCGGGTGAACGCCATGAGCGAAGAGAATCCCAATCTGCCGGAAATCCAGTCGGCGATCCCGGCGGACGAACTGGCGCGGCTGTCCGACGACATCATCGGCGCTTTGAAGACGGTCTACGATCCGGAGATCCCGGCCGACATCTTCGAGCTCGGACTGGTCTACAAGATCGACATCGAGGACGACCGCCGGGTGAAGATCGACATGACGCTGACGGCGCCCGGCTGCCCCGTGGCCGGCGAAATGCCGGGCTGGGTGCAGAACGCGGTGAGCTCGGTCGAGGGCGTATCGGACGTCGACGTGCAGATGGTGTTCGACCCGCCGTGGACGCCGGACCGCATGAGCGAAGAGGCCCGCGTGGCGGTAGGCTGGTACTGACCCGTTGCGCCGCCGCTCTTTCTTCACCATCTTTAGCTAGAAGCACTCGTTCCGCCGGCCTTGAACCGGCGTGCAAGGAGACGGAAATGGGCAGGTTCCAGGTCATCAGCCTGACGGACGCGGCCGCGAGCCGGGTGCGCGACATCGTCGATGCGCGCGACGGTTCGCGCGGACTGCGCGTCGGCATCAAGAAGGGCGGCTGCGCCGGCATGGAATACACGGTCGACCTCGTCACCGAGCCGGTGGCCAAGGACGACCACATCGAACACGCAGGCGCGCATGTCTGGGTCGCGCCGGAAGCGGCGCTCTATCTGCTCGGCACGACCATGGATTTCGAGACGACCAAGCTCAGGACCGGCTTCGTGTTCCGCAACCCGAACGAGAGCTCGGCCTGCGGCTGCGGCGAATCGGTCGAGTTGAAGCCGGCCGATCTCAAGGCGCTTGCCGAGGCGCGGGCCAGCGCGGCTTGACCCGCACCTGACGCCGTCACGTCAGCAACGGCGCGGCGGCGCGTGACTTCCTCGCGCGGTTCTGCCAGCTTTCGCGCATGGACGACGATTCAATACGCGATCTCTTCGCCGGGCTCGGTCCGGTTAGCATCCGCCGCATGTTTGGCGGCAAGGGCATCTATTTCGACGGGCTGATCGTCGGCCTCGACCTCGGCGACGAGGTGGTGCTGAAGGCCGACGCCGTAAGCGCCCCGCGGTTCGAGTCGGCAGGCTCCCGCCAATGGACCTATGACGGCCAGAAGAAGCCCGTTGCTATGCCATACTGGAGCATTCCAGACAGCGCGATCGACGATTCCGATGAGTTGAGAACCTGGACGCGGCTTGCCTACGAGGCGGCGCTGCGCGCGAAAAAGCCAGAGAAATCTCCCGGGCGGAAGAAAAAATGATGCCCGCATTCCTGACCATCACAACCGAAGGCATGGAGCCGGAGGAGGGCGGCCCGGCTCCCGACCGCATCTTGAGCGGTAATCCGCGCTTCACGACATGGAACGCGGAAGAGAGCGACGGCCTCTGTGCCGGCATCTGGGAGGCGACACAGGGCAAGTGGCGCATTGTCTACGACGAATGGGAGTTCTGCCACATCCTGTCGGGCGTCTCGGTCATCGCGGAGGAGGGCGGCGAGACGCGTACCGTCCGCGCCGGCGACAGTTTCGTCATCCGCCCCGGCTTCCGCGGCACCTGGGAAGTGCTGGAGACCACACGCAAGGAATATGTGATCCGGCTCTGACGGCGTCAGGTCGCGGTGCAGGCGAAATAGGCGCCGATATATCGCAGGCTGCCCGGCACGCAGGTGCGCATCAGCCACCGCCGGTAGCGCTCGGGGCCGGCGATGAGGTTGCCGGAACGCGCGATTCTTGCGACGTCTGCGGCATTGGCGACGACAAACTCGGCCGGCGCCGTGCCCGTGCTGGTCATCTCCTGCTGCAGCGCCAGCAGGAGGGCGCGCGTGTTGAGCGTCGTGTCCATCGTCCACACCAGCCGGGGCGCCGCCATCGGCTCGATCAGTCGGACGAAACGCGGCGTGTTGTCCGGATTGCGATGCGATATGCCGGTCAGCACCAGGGTACAGCCGACCGCCAGCGAAACGGCCAGATAGCGCACCAGCCATCGGCGCTCGAAACCGGGGCGCAGCCTGCTCAGAGCCCACGCGGCCGCGACCGGCGACCAGATGACCGAATAGCGTGCCGCCTGCGAGAAGTCGTTTCCCGTCGCCACATAGAGTGCGAGCATGAGGGCAGGTGGGATGGCGAACAGCAGCGACGGGGCCGGCCAGCGCTCGCGCCAAAGCTCGCGTCCCAGCACGTAGGCAAGCCAAAGCAGCAGTGCCCCGAACGCGGCAAAGAAGACGACGCCGTAAAGCGTGTAGGTCATGTCGTCGGGCGGCGCGATCCACCACGCGGCGTAGTAGCCAAGATAGATAAGCGCCGAATTGACCACGAAGAGCGGGTTGCGCGGCTGCTTGAGCCATGCGGTCTCGAAGGCGCCGATGGTGGGATCGACCGACAGCACATTCGGAAGCAGCAGCGCCGCCACGGCCGACGCCAGGGCCAGCAGAGCCACGCCGGCGATCTCGGCAGGCAGGCGCCGGCGCAGCGCGTGCCACCCGAGGAGGCAGAGCTGGGCGGCGACGACAAAGACGAACAGCTTGTGCAGCGCCATGCCGGCCACGTTGACCGCAAGCAGCGCCAGCATCCAGGCCCACCGGCTGCGCCCGGCGCGCAGCGCGCCTATGGTGAGCCACGCGGAGACCGTCGCCAGCAGCAGCATCAGACCGTAGGCGCGAATCTCGCGCGCGGCATAGATGGCGAACGGAGAGAGCGTTGCGACCGCAGCCGTCGCCCATGCCGGCCGCCAGCCGAGCTCCCGCATCAGAAGCAGCATCGGAAAGGCGAACAGGCCCGTCAGCGCGATGTTGACGAAACGCACCCCCTGCGGCCCGATATCGCCGGTTATGGCGACGATGGCCGCGAACAGCACGCTGTATCCGGGCGGGTGGTTGTCGCGCTCGGCCGCTCGCCGCCAAATCTCGCCGAGCGACGGGCCGGGCGCGGGGTCGTAGAACGCGGCAAGCTGCGCCGCCGTATAGCTGCCGGGCGCGATTTCCGCCGGATCGTGGCCGCCGATCAGCATCAGCGAGACGGCCTCGTCGCTCCACAGCTCGCGCTGCCAGAACGCCGCGCCAACGATAGCGACAAACCCAAGATACAGCGCAAGCGCCATCAACAGCACGGGCGCACGCATCGACGAAGCGCCGGTCTCGCCGACAGAAGTAGCCTGCGGCATTCTCAGTCGGCCGTCAGTTCGATCCGGCAGGACAGCTCGTAGTCGGCCAGGATGGCGGACAGGTCGGGGTCGTCGGAGATTTCGCCCGAGCCGGAATACGCAGCCGTGGCAGCGTCAAGGTCTTCCTGCGGATGGCCCATCTGCTCGAAGAGACCGGCCAGGCATGCGCACAATTCGCCGCCACGGTCGGGGATCGAAGCCTCGGCCAGCAGCGTGGCGGTGCGGCTTCCGCCCCGGCAGGCGGCGTCGAAGGCCGCTGTGTCGAGGTCGGTCGGCTCCGGCGGACGCTCCTCGACATATTGCCGGCCGTCGAAGACGAGCAGCAGCGAGCCGACGAGAATGTCGGAGAAGCCGGTCTGGCTGACGTTGACGATCGAGAAGGCTCCCGGCACGGCGCGCGTGCGCACCAGACCCGGCTCGAGCAGGTTGATCCACGCGGTCCCGTCGAACATGAAGATGCGCGGCTCGCAGCCCTGATCATCGCAAAAAGCCGGGTTGCGCGCATAGGCGATCATTTCGAGCTGGCCGTCGCCGGAGAGGTCGACCGCGCTGATGATCACCTGATCGGCGGAAACCGGATTGCCGGCTTCGCTCGACAGCAGTTCCACCGCGCGCGCATGCATGTCGGCCGGCTGGCTGCCGAAGGCCAGATAGCCGACCTGCGCGGACGCGACCGCGGGAAACAGGGCCGCCATGAACGCGAGAGGCAGGAGGGCAGGGCGCATCAGCATGTCACCATCAGCCGTTCGAGACCGTGAAAATGATAGGTGTCGCGATAGCGCGGCGCCTCGGCCAGCGCGATGCGCGGCAGCCGGCGGAACAGGACCTGCAGCGCGGCCTGCATCTCGACGCGGGCGAGCGGCGCGCCGATGCAGAAATGGATGCCGGCCCCAAAGGCAACGGTCTTCTGGTCGGCGCGCGCGGGGTCGAAATCGTGCGGTCGCGCAAAGGCGCGGGAATCGCGGTTGGCCGCGCCGAGCAGCAGGCCCACCTGCTCGTCTGCCTGGAGCACGACGCCTTCCGGCAGCTCCGTCGGCCCATAGGCGTAGCGCCTAAACATGTGCAGCGGCGCGTCGAAGCGGAGGCATTCCTCGACCGTTGCCGCGGTTGCTTGCGGCGAGGCGAAGAAGCGACCCGGATCGCCGCCCTGCATCAGCACCGCGCGCACCGCGTTCCCGGTCTGGTGCACCGTCGCCTCGTGGCCGGCGTTGAGCAGCAGGATGACCGACGAAACAAGCTCGTCCTCGGTCAGCTTCTCGCCGCTCTCATGCGCGGAGATCAGCAGGCTGAGCAGGTCGTCGCCGGGCTTGGCGCGCCGCTCCCGGGCGTAGCCGCGTACGAAATCGGCGAACTCGCGGGCGGCGCGATCGGCGTCGTCCTCGACGGCACGGGTGCGGCCATGCATGTACATAGCCACCATGCGGTGCGACCAGTCGACCAGCTGCGGCCCCATCTCAACGGGCACGCCCAGCATCTCGGCTATCACGGTGATCGGCACCGGCGTGGCGAAGGCGGGCAGCAGGTCGACTTCGCCCGCCCCCTCGAAGCGGTCCACCAGTTCGTTCGCCAGCGCCTCGATGCGGGGCCGCAGCCGCTCCACCTGCCGCGAGACGAAGGCGCGGTTGACCAGCGTGCGCAGCTTAGTGTGCACCGGCGGCTCCAGCTCCAGCATGGAGTTAGCCTCGATCAGGTCGAAATTGGCGACATGCAGCCGCGGCGCGGGGTCGAACGGCACCGGCGGCTGGCGGCCGACGCGGCGGTCGCGCAGCAGGCTGTTGACGTCGTCGTAGCCGGCGAAGCACCAGATCCCGAACTCTGCCCAGAAGAAGGCGCGCGCGTGCTCGTGCATCCACGCATAGGCGGCGTAGGGATCCTGCACGAAGGCCGACTCGTGCGGGTCGAGCCGCAGCACCCGCGTCGACGCGTCAAAATCGAGATAGGACAGGGCGGAGGCGCGCTGGAGCATGACGCGTTCTTGTAGCGCGCCTTGCCGCCTGCTTGCCAGATCGTAAGGTGCCCGCCTCGAGGGAGAATCGCATGCGCGTCATCATCGTCGGGGCCGGCATCGCTGGGCTTGCCTGCGCCTGGCAGCTGGCGAAGCGCGGCCACGCGGTGACGCTGCTTGAGCAGGGTTCCGTTCCCAATCCGCTGGCGGCATCGGGCGACCATCACCGCATCATCCGCCGCGCCTACGGCCCGCAGGCGGGCTATGCGCGCGCCATCGACGAGGCCTATGCGGCCTGGGACGAGCTGTGGGGCGACCTCGGCGCGCGGCACTACGATGCGCGCGGCTTCCTGTGCCTGTCTCGCGAGCCGGGCGACGAGGCGGAAGCCTATCTGGACGGCATGCGCGTAGGTGGCTGGCCTGTCGATCGCTTCGACGGCGCGGAGGCCGCCCGCCGCTACCCGTTCCTGGAAGGCAGCACCGTCCGCTTCGGCTTCACCTCGCCGGACGGCGGCGCGCTGCACTGCCAGCGCATTGCGACCGGCATCGCGGCGTGGCTGCGCAGCGCTGGAGCTGAGTTGCGCGAGAATGCGAAGGTCGAAGCCGTTGATGCCGATGCCGGTACGGTGACCCTGGCGACCGGCGAGGGGCTGATGGCCGACCGCGTCGTGGTTACGGCGGGCGCATGGGTGCTGCGCCTCTTCCCGCAACTGGCCACGGCCTTGACGACCTACCGCACCGCCGTCGTCTATCTCGAACCGCCCGCGGACTTGAGAGCGGCATGGGCGGCGGCGCCGGTGATCCTCGACGTCGGCGGCGACACCGACGGCTACATCATCCCGCCTTCCGGCGACGGGGGACTGAAATTCGGCTCCGGTCTCCACAAGGAACGCTGGGCAGACGCCGACTCCGGCCGCATACCGAGACCGGGCGAAGGAGAGGCGGTGCGCGACCTTTTCGCACCGCCCTTCGCGCGGCTGGCGGACTATCGCGTGCTCGACACGGTCACCTGCGCCTACACCTTCACCGCCGACCAGCGCTTCTTCGGCGAGGCGATCGGCAAGGCGCTGGTCGTCTCCGCCTGTTCCGGCCACGGCTACAAGTTCGGCGCGGCGGTTGGCCGGCGCATCGCGGACGCGGTGGAGACCGGCGACGGCGAGACGCTGAAAAGCTGGCTGCGCGCGGAATAGCGGGTGTCGGAAAGGGGAATGGTGGGCGATGTAGGGATTGAACCTACGACCCCACCCGTGTGAAGGGTGTGCTCTCCCGCTGAGCTAATCGCCCGACCGGCGGCCTCGGCCGCGTGTCTGGCGCCCCTATAAGGGGAGCCGCGGCGCGAAGTCAAGGAACGTCGAGCGGCGCGACCCCGACCCGCCTAAGCGGCGCCCGCGACAAGCTTCTCCGCCATCGCCACCGTCAGCGCGTCGAAATGCGAGATGATTCGTGACGGCTCGAACTCGCGCACGTGCCGGTCGGTGTAGCCGAAATCGACGGCCACGACCGGAATGCCGGCGCGCTTGGCCGTCTCGATGTCGGTGAACGAATCGCCGACCATGACCGCGCGCTCGGGATCGCCGCCGGCCAGCCGGATCGTCTCGATCAGATGGCGGGGGTCCGGCTTGCGGAACGCAAAAGTGTCCTGCCCGCAGATTGCGGCGAAGCGCGGCGAAAGCCCGAGCGCATCGAGCAGCTTGCGCGACAGCGCCTCGTATTTGTTGGTGCATACCGCCATGATCCACCCCGCCGCCTCGAAGCGCGACAGCGCGGCTTCGACGCCGGGAAAGGCGAGCGAGCGGCCGGGGATGTTGTCGGTATAGTGCTCGAGAAAGGCGACCAGCAGCTCGGCCAGGTGATCCTCTGTCAGCGGCGCGCCCTGCGCGGCGAAGGCGCGCTCGATCATCACCTTGCCGCCCATGCCGACATAGGAGCGCAGCCGCGCCTCGTCGACGGCGGCCATCTTGGCGATGCCGAGGCAGTGGTTGAGGCTGTCGAGCAGGTCCGGCGCGGTCTCCACCAGCGTTCCGTCGAGGTCGAAGACGATGATGGGACGGGTCACGGCGTAGCCTCCAGAATGATCAGCCGCGTTAGCCGGTGCCGCGTCGGACCACAAGAGGCGGGTTTGGCGGGCCAAGAATCGGTGCTAAAGCCCGGCCCGCAACCGAATCGGGCGGGCAGATGGACGCGAACGCACTGAAGATTGAGGCGGCGCGCGCCGCGCTTGCCCATGTCGAGGACGGCATGAAGCTCGGTATCGGCACGGGCTCCACCGCAGAGGAGCTGGTGCGGCTGCTGGCGGAAAAGGTCGCGTCCGGCATGAAGATCACCGGCGTGCCGACCTCGGAGCGCACCGCCGCTCTCTGCCGCGAGCTCGGCGTGCCGCTGGCGACGCTGGAGGAACTGCCGCAACTGGACCTGACCATCGACGGCGCCGACGAGATCGGCCCCGAACTGGCGCTTGTCAAAGGCGGCGGCGGCGCGCTGCTGCGCGAGAAGATCGTAGCCGCGGCCTCGGCACGCATGATCGTCATCGCCGACGCGAGGAAGGTGGTGGAGACGCTTGGGCGCTTCCCGCTGCCGGTCGAGGTGAACCGCTTCGGGCTGGCCGCGACCCGCATCGCGATCGAGCGCGCGGCCGCCCGCCTCGGCCTTTCCGGCCCGTTGAAATTGCGGATGACGGACAGCGAGCCGTTTGTTACAGACGCCCAACCGTTCGTTACAGATGGGGGCCACCTGATCCTCGACGCATCTTTTGGCCGCATTCCCGATCCAAGAGCACTCGCAGGTGCTCTTTGCGCTGTTCCGGGCGTGGTGGAGCATGGGTTGTTTCTGGGGTTGGCGGATCTGGCGATCGTGGCTTCCGCAGCCGGGATCGAAACGATAGCCGCACGTCCGCAATGAGGGAGTTCAAGACGATCATGAATCTGGCCAGCCGAGTCCGTCGGGCCGCTGCCCTTCTCGCCGCTGTTTCCGTCCTCGCCTTTGCGGGCGTGGCCTCGGCGCAGGAGTTCACCGACAGCCATCTCAAGGCGGCGCGCGCCGCCATCACCGCGCTCAACGCCACTGGCGAATTCGACGAGTTCCTGCCGAGCGCCGCAGCCCAGCTGAAGGTCCAGCTCATCCAGAAGAATCCGGACCTGAGCCAGCTGATCTCGCAGACCGTCGACGAGAAGACGCTCGAACTGGTTGGTCGCCGTGGCGACCTCGAGCGCGAGGCGGCACTGATCTATGCCCGGGTTTTCAACGAGCAGCAGCTCAACGAGATCACCGCGTTCTACAACACCGAGACCGGCAAGAAGCTGATGGCCGATGGCGATATCGTCGGTCGCCAGACGGTGGATGCTGCCGTCATCTGGCAGCGCGGCATCGCCCGCGATCTGGCCGAGATGGTCGGCAAGCATCTCTCGGAAGTGACCAAGAAGCCTATCGCTTCGCCGGATGCGCCAGCACCGGTGACGCAATCGGGCGGATGACCGCACACCGCAATATCCCATCGAAGGCCCGGTTCTGCCGGGCCTTTTTGTTTCCGCCTGCGCGGCGCGCGGAATTGCTTCCCACGGCGACGATACCCAACTATTGCTCCCGCGCTGAAGCTGCAGGAGACGCGCCATGGCCCGCTACGACTACGATCTCTTCGTCATCGGCGGCGGCTCCGGCGGGGTGCGGGCCGGACGCGTGACCGCCTCGCTCGGCAAGCGCGTGGCCATCGCCGAGGAATTCCGGTTCGGCGGCACCTGCGTCATCCGAGGCTGCGTGCCGAAGAAGCTCTTCGTTTATGCCTCGCAGTTCTCCGAGCATTTCGAGGACGCAGCCGGCTATGGCTGGACGGTCGGCGAAACCACGTTCGACTGGCCTACGCTGGTCGCAAACAAGGACAAGGAGATAACGCGGCTCGAAGCGATCTACCGCTCCGGACTGGAGAAGAACAACGCGACGATCTTCGAAAGCCGCGCGGTGCTGGAGGATCGCCACACGGTGCGCCTAGTCGCCGAGAACCGCACAGTGACGGCTGAAACCATTCTGGTCGCGACCGGCGGCCACTCCAACCGCCACACCGCGCTGCCCGGCCACGAGCATTGCATCACGTCGAGCGAAGCGTTCGATCTGAAGCGCCTGCCAAAGGCGATCGCGATCGCCGGCGGCGGCTACATAGCGGTCGAGTTCGCCAACATCTTCCACGGTCTCGGCGTCGAGACGACGCTGATCTACCGCGGCGCCGAAATCCTCGGCGGTTTCGACATGGACCTGCGCAAGGCGCTGCGTGACGAGATGGAGAAGAAGGGTATCCGCATCATCTGCCAGGCGATCATGCTCGGCGTCGACAAGCGGCCGGACGGCGGCCTCGACGTGCACCTGTCGAACGGCGAGATGCTGAGCGTCGGCGAGATGATGCTGGCCATCGGCCGCAGCCCCAACAGCGACGGCATGGGTCTGGAGGAGGTCGGCGTCGAGCTGGGCAAGACCGGCGAGATCGTGGTGGACGACTACTCCCGCACCAATATCGACAACATCTACGCCATCGGCGACGTGACCAACCGGATTCAGCTGACGCCGGTGGCCATCCATGAGGCGATGTGCTTCGTCGACACCGTCTATCGTGGCCGCCCGACGGCGCCCGACCACGGCGCGGTGGCTACCGCCGTCTTTTCGCAGCCGGAGATCGGCACGGTCGGGCTGACGGAAGAGAAGGCGGGCGAGAAATTCGACGAGCTGGAGCTTTACGTCGCCCGCTTCCGCCCGATGCGCCACACCCTGTCCGGCCGGCAGGAGAAGATGCTGATGAAGCTGGTGGTCGACGCCGCATCGCGAAAAGTGGTCGGCGCCCACATCCTCGGTCCCGACGCCGGCGAGATGGCGCAACTGCTCGCCATCCCGATCAAGGCCGGGCTGACCAAGGACGACTTCGACCGCACAATGGCGGTGCATCCGACTGCGGCGGAGGAACTGGTGACCATGTATGCCCCAAGCTACCGCGTGGTGAAGGGCGAACGCGCGGGGTGAGGGCAGGGGCTGGCAGCATGCCGGCCCTTCCTGTATAGACCCGCGCATCCGCGCCGGGCGCCGCCCGCGCGGCTTTAGCTATTGGGTGCTGTCATGTCTAAGTGGTCTCCGAATTCCTGGCGCAACAAGCCGATCAGCCAAGTCCCGGCCTATCCGGATCTTGCCGCGCTCGCCCAGACGGAGAAGCAGCTCGCCACCTATCCGCCGCTGGTTTTTGCAGGCGAGGCGCGCAAGCTGAAGAAGCAGCTCGCCCAAGTGGCGGAAGGCCAGGCCTTCCTGCTGCAGGGCGGCGACTGCGCCGAGAGCTTCGCCGAGCACGGCGCCGACAACATCCGCGACTTTTTCCGCGTCTTCCTGCAGATGGCGGTGGTGTTGACCTTCGCCGGCTCGCAGCCGGTTGTGAAGGTCGGCCGCATCGCCGGCCAGTTCGCCAAGCCGCGCTCGTCCGACAACGAGACGAAGGGCGACGTGACGCTGCCGAGCTATCGCGGCGACATCATCAACGGCATCGAGTTCGACGAGAAGTCGCGCGTGCCCGATCCGGCACGGCAGGAGATGGCCTATCGCCAGTCTGCCGCCACGCTGAACCTGCTGCGCGCCTTCGCGCAGGGCGGCTACGCCTCGCTGGAGAACGTCCATCGCTGGATGCTCGGCTTCGTCGCCGACAGCCCGCAGTCGGAGCGCTATGAAGCTCTCGCCAACCGCATTTCCGAGACGATGGACTTCATGCGCGCGGTGGGCATCACCTCCGAGACCAACTACGCGCTGCGCGAGACGGATTTCTACACAAGCCACGAGGCGCTGCTGCTCGGCTACGAGGAGGCGCTGACCCGCGTCGACTCGACTTCCGGCGACTGGTACGGCACGTCCGGCCACATGATCTGGATCGGCGACCGCACGCGCCAGCCCGACCATGCGCATGTCGAATATTGCCGCGGCATCAAAAACCCGCTCGGCCTGAAGTGCGGGCCGTCGCTCACGCCTGATGGGCTTATCAGGTTGATCGACCTCCTCAATCCCGAGAACGAGGCCGGCCGGCTGACGCTGATCGCCCGCTTCGGCTCCGACAAGGTGGCCGAGCACCTGCCGAAGCTGGTGCGCGCCGTGCAGAAGGAAGGCCGCAAGGTCGTGTGGTCGTGCGATCCCATGCACGGCAACACGATCACGGCCGCCGGCTACAAGACCCGACCGTTCGACCGCATCCTCAAGGAAGTGCAGACCTTCTTCGAGGTCCATCGCGGTGAGGGTTCGCATCCGGGCGGTATCCATGTCGAGATGACGGGCAAGAACGTCACCGAGTGCACCGGCGGCGCGCGCGCCATCCGCGACGAGGAATTGCAGGATCGCTACCACACCCATTGCGACCCGCGCCTCAATGCGGAGCAGGCGCTGGAACTCGCCTTCCTGACCGCGGAACTGCTCAAGAAGGCTCAGAATCCGGTACAGAAAAAGGCTGTAAACGCCTGATTTGCATCACTGATCTGATACAATTAGACGGGCGCTTCGGCGCCCGTTCTCATTTCGGCGCGAAGATGCTGACCGCCTTGGGATGCACGAGAAAATGCGCCGGAGTCTGGGTGACGATCTCGCCGTCGGCGTTCACCGGCATCGGCCTTTCTGTCTCGATGTCGAACTCGATACAACGGGCCGTACGCACTTCCGACCAGGCGCCGTGCGTGCCCTGGCGGAACGACCGCAGCATTAGCCCGAGCTTGAGCACGTTGCCCATCTCGAGGCTGTAGAGGTCGAGGTGGCCGTCATCGATTGCGGCATTGGCCTCGACAACATTGCCGCCGCCATAGTGGCGACCATTGCCGACGGCGATCTGGTAGGTGCGGACATCGGCCGTGACACCCTTTTCCTCGATATGCGCGCGGAACGGGCGCACCTTCGAGACGACTTTCAGCGCTGCGATGGCATAGCCGAGTCGGCCGAAGCGCTTCTTGGTCAGCGGATCGAGGCTTGCGGCGAGTTCGGTGGAAAGCCCTATCGAGGCGACGTTGAAGAAGGCGTGACCGTTGACGGTGCCAATGTCGACGGCCCGCCTGTGGCCGTCGGCAATCACCTGCACCGCACCGGCGACATCGAGCGGAATGGAAAGGGTTCGGGCAAGGTCGTTGGCGGTGCCGAGCGGGATGATGCCGAGCGGCAGGCCGCTCTCCTTGGCCGCGAGCGCCGCCGACGACACCGAGCCGTCGCCGCCGCACACCACCACGAGGTCGGCGGTCTCGCGCAACCGCACGATATCGCGCGCGATCTCAGGCAAGCTCTCGAACGGCTCAAGCCGCGGCGCGAAGCCATGGTCGGTCAGCGCCGCGGCGACAGGGGCGGCGGCCTCGCGGCCCTTGCGCGCCTTGGGGTTGACGAGAACCAGCGCGCGCTTCGCGTTTGCGCCGATGTCGGCGAGCTTTGCTTCCATGATCTCGTTCCGCAGGCCCGCAGCGCAGATAGGGCCACCTCATACGAGTTTCGAGGCTTGGCTACATTACGCTTTGGCAATGTCCTGGTTTAGCGCTACTTTTTTTGGGACAGGCGGTCGACATGCGAGCGCACGGCCTGCATGAGATCGATGCCATCCTGCCGCGAAGGCAGGTAGGTCAGCAGGGTGTCGAGCCTCGCAAGCCGGTTCTGCAGCTTGTCCGGTGCCGCCACGAGTGCCTGGGCGAATCTGGCCGGATCGACGTCGATCAGCGCCTTGAAACCGGATGCCTCGACTGACTCACGCCTTGCATTCGTGAACGCCGCCTCGACGATGGCGTCCGTGGAGGAGGGGGCCACGCGGGCAAACCGAGCCATCTCGATCCCGGCGCTGGCGCGACAGCGCACTTCCTCCAGTGCAAGTTTCAGCGCATCGCGGTCCGGCGCGAAACAGGTCAACGGTGCGAGTTCGTGGAACCGTGACCCGGGTCTACCTGCCCGGAAGAACGCGAATGCAGCAGACTTGACGCGGAGCCGAAGCGTTACGTCGTGATCCAGCACGCCTTGGATGGCATCGACGCCGAAGCCCGGCAAGGCCACCAGCTGGTTCATTTCCGCGTCTGTGACCCTGGCCATCAGTCTGGCCAGTTCCGCCCGGTCCTTCGCGAGCAGAGCGAGGTAGGCAAGGCCCTCTATCCGAACCCCGCGCGCGTCGCCGGAAGCCTCATCGAAACGGCGACGCGCCTTGGCAAGCGCAACGCCGAGCTGCGGCGACGATACACCGCCGGCAACGCGATAACCGCATTGCCTGACGAGGCTTGCCGTGAGCTCGGCAACTTCGAGGACGTCATCGGCGAGCAGAGGCGCCAGCAGGTCCAGATATTGTTCGTTCTGCCAGCGCAACGGCGCGAACCCTCGCAGGCCCTGGGCGCGACGGGTCGGATCGACGTCTGCAAGCAGCGTAAGCATGAGGGGATGGCGGCCACCGAGCAGTTCGACCGTCAGTTCCGCAGAATGCTTGCCATGGGCGTCCAGCATTCCTCCAAGCGCGATCTCGAGCTCGCTACCGCCACATGTCTTCAACGCACGTGCGGCTTCGGCGCGGACTTGCATCTTGCCGCCACCCGCAACCGGCGTGCCTCCCGTCCAGTCGTAGCTCGGCGGATCGTCGGGATCGGGTACCCAGCAAAGGTCGTCCATCAATCGGAGATACGTCTCTACCTCGTGGCGCGAGAACGGCTTGCCGACCGACGCGCGCCGGCGCGCAGTGAGGCAAAGGACTTCCGGGTCGGTCGAGGTTGCGAGGCTCTCGTCCACTGCACCACCAGACGGTTCCAGAGCAAGAATACCCGCCGCAGGCGTCCGTTTCGAGACTCACACGGCCAGGGAACTCCGGGCACCTTCTGGTGCCTTCTTACGCAGCCTCCGTCCCGGCCTATATGGCAGTCACCAAAGGAGACTGCCCGTGACCGGAGCCCCCGAACACCTGCCGCTGCTCGATCGTACCGGGCTGCCGGACGACGAGAACCTTCGCATCCTGCTCGCGCGCTACCCCCGCGCGCAGTGGTGGGAGCACGAGAATATCCACGGCCTTTCCGGACACTGGCTCGAGATCCACAACTCGTTCCGCGAGGCCGGCAAGATCCTCGCAGGCGGCATTGCCGACTATCGCGAGGGGCGCAAATCCGCGCCGGACTTCGCCAGATGGTTCACGCCGAGGCTGAACCGGCTGCTCGGCCACCTCGATACGCATCACCGAATCGAGGACGACATCTATTTCCCGAAATTCGTCGAGGCCGAGAAACGGCTGACGCGCGGCTTCGACATTCTTGAGGGCGACCACCATCAGATCCACGCCGCGCTGGAATCGAATGCCGAAGCGGCCAACGCATTCCTGCGCGCCCTGCAGGAAAACGAGGACAAGCAGCGCTTCGCCGCCGACAATTATGCGATGGAAAACGAGAAGCTCGTGGCGATGCTGACCCGGCATCTGGACGACGAGGAAGACCTGATCGTGCCGCTGATCCTCGACCGCGGCGACCGCACGTTCGGGCATTGAGGAGCACCGCGTCGGGGCGTCCCCGGTGGCGCCTCCTTCAATTCCTGGCAGCCCTCGCGCGCCAGATCAGGTATCCGGCGATTGCTCCCGCGGCGGCGAGCCCCAGCGCGATGAGCGTTCGTTCGTGAGCCGCCAGCTCGCGCGCGAGGAAGTGCTCGAAGCCGAGTCCGAAGGCCCAGCCCGCGGCGCCGAACAGGCTTGCCCACAGTGCTGACGATATGGCGTTCAGCACAATGAAGGCCGGGACGGGTATCGACGCGATGCCGGCCGCGATGCCTCCCGCCAGCCGCATGCCGTAGACGTAGCGGTTGAGGATGACGAAGGCGGCCGGATGGCTCTCGGCCAGCGCCAGAACCTGCGCGAAACCCGGCCGGCCGCGAACGCGCTGCACGAACTTGCTCGAGGCCAGCCCGCGGCCCGCGGCGAAGGCGCCGGCATCGCCCGCAAAAGCACCGAGAAAGATCGCAAGCCACGCCGCCGGCGCACCAAAGACGCCCTGATGCGTCAGAAACCCTGCCAGCAGGGCCGCGGTTTCCCCTTCCGCAACGCATCCGGCAAAGATGGCCAGCAGGCCAAAGCGTTCGACCAGTTGCTCCATGGCGATGCTCAGTGCGAGCCGGCGAGTTGCTTCTCCAGCGACTCCATCCGCTTGGCGATCTGCTCCACCGTAGCGTGCATGGCCACGATCTCCTTCTGGCGCAGCATGTCCATCTTTTCATGCAGCGCCATTATCTCGATCTCGGCCTTCAGGTTCACCTCGTAATCGTGTTCGGCGTCGCGACGGTCGCGCGCAGCCTGCCGGTTCTGCGACATCATGATGATCGGCGCCTGGATCGCCGCCAGCATCGAAAGCACGAGATTGAGGAACACGAAGGGGTAGGGGTCGAACGTCTCGGCGCCAAGAAGCACCGCGTTCGCGACAACCCAGACCGCAAGGAAGACCAGAAAGCCGAGTATGAAGCTCCACGACCCGCCGACACGCGCGATCGCGTCGGCAAGCCGGTTGCCGACGCCGCTTGTCTTGTCGGCCGCGGATAAATCGCGCGACACCGCCTGCCGGCGGATCGCGCTTTCGAAGATGCGCCTCTCCCGCTCGCCGGCCTCGCGCCCGGCCAGATAATGATTGGCGATCTCTTCGACGGTCCTGTGCATTGGATTTCCCACGGCGCGTTGTGCCATCATCATAGCGCAACCGGGGAGGCCGCGATGAAGAGCTTTGACACGATCCGCAAGCGCGCCGCCGAGCGCAAGGGCGGCGAAGCGGTGCTGCGGACGCTGCTTCCGACTGCGGCCGACAACAAGGCGCTGGCCAAGCTCAGCGACGACCGCGTGCTCTCGACGATGGCCAACCGCATCTTTTCGGCCGGTTTCGTGTGGAGCGTGATTGAAGCGAAGTGGCCCGGCTTCGAGGAGGCGTTCCTCGGCTTCGAACCCAGGAAACTGCTGTTCCAGCCGGACGATTTCTGGGGCGAACTGGCTTCCGACAAGCGCATCGTGCGCAACGGTTCCAAGATCAAGGCCGTGCGCGACAACGCGGCTTTCGTCGTCGACATAGCGAAGGAGCACGGGAGCTTTGGAAAATTCCTCGCAGGCTGGCCGGCCGGCGATCAGGTCGGTCTGCTCGACCTGCTGTCAAAGCGCGGCAGCCGGCTGGGCGGCGCGACGGGGCAATATCTGCTGCGCTGGCTAGGCTGGGACGCGTTCATCGTGTCCGGCGACTTTGCGGCGGCACTTCAGGACGCCGGGCTGGAGATCGCGGAGACCCCGACCTCCAAACGCGACCTGACGGCGATCCAGAAGCAGCTCAACGCCTGGCATGCTGAAACCGGGCTGCCCTACGTCCACCTGTCGCGCATCCTGTCGATGTCGATTGGGGTGAACCGCAGCGCAGAGGAACTGCAGCGCTACATGGGCGAGGAGTAGGCGGCTGAGCCAATGCATCGCCGTTGCCGCTTCGTGCATGGCGGGCTAGACGAGGTGCATGAGCACATCCGCACCGAACACGCTGCGCATCGCAGTCGCCCAGCTCAACCCGACCGTCGGCGACGTGGCCGGCAATCTGAAGAAGGCGCGGGACGCGCGCGCGGAAGCGGCTCGGCACGGCGCCGACCTGGTGCTCTACACCGAGCTTTTCATTGCGGGGTACCCGCCCGAGGACCTCGTGCTCAAGCCGGCCTTCGTGGCGGCATGCGAGGCTGCCGCCAAGGCGCTTGCCGCAGACACGGTTGACGGCGGGCCGGGTGTCATCGTCGGCACGCCGCTCAGGCGCAAGTCGGGCCTGCACAATTCGGTCATCGTCGCCGACGCCGGCAAGGTCATCGCCGAGCGCTTCAAGGTCGACCTGCCCAACTATGGCGAGTTCGACGAGAAGCGTGTGTTCCAGCCGGGACCGGACATGCCGGGGCCGGTCAATTTCCGCGGCATCCGCATCGGCATCCCTGTCTGCGAGGACATCTGGGGCGAACTCGACGTCTGCGAGACTCTGGCCGAGAGCGGCGCGGAGCTGCTGCTGGTGCCCAACGGCTCGCCCTACTATCGCGCCAAGGTCGATGTGCGGCACCAGATCGTCATCAGGCAGGTGATCGAGAGCGGCCTGCCGATCCTCTACGCCAACCAGCTCGGCGGGCAGGACGAGCTGGTCTTCGACGGCGCTTCCTTCGCCATCAACGCCGACAAGTCGCTCGCTTTCCAGATGAGCCAGTTCGAGGAGACGGTCACCGTCACCACATGGAAGCGACGCGACGACGCGTGGGAATGCGTCGACGGGCCGATGTCGAAGATCCCGGAGAAGCAGGAGGCCGACTACCGCGCCTGCATGCTGGGCTTGCGCGATTACGTGAACAAGAATGGCTTCAAGGACGTGGTGCTCGGCCTGTCGGGCGGTATCGACTCGGCGATCTGCGCGGCGCTCGCCGTCGATGCCCTTGGCGAGGAGCGGCTGCGCGCCGTGATGATGCCCTACCGCTACACATCGAAGGATTCGCTGAAAGACGCCGAAGCCTGCGCACGCGCACTCGGCTGCCGCTACGACGTGGTGCCGATCTTCGAGCCGGTGGAAGGCTTCCTGAAGGCTCTGGCCGACACCTTCGAGGGCACCAAGTCAGGCATCACCGAGGAAAATCTCCAGAGCCGCGCGCGCGGAACGATCCTGATGGCGATCTCCAATAAGTTCGGCTCGATGGTGGTGACTACGGGCAACAAGTCGGAGATGTCGGTGGGCTACGCCACGCTCTACGGCGACATGAACGGCGGCTTCAACCCGATCAAGGACCTCTACAAGATGCAGGTCTACGCGCTGTCGGCATGGCGTAACGATCATGTGCCGCCGGGCGCGCTCGGGCCGTCCGGCGAGGTGATCCCGAAGAATATCATCGACAAGGCTCCGTCGGCGGAGCTGCGTGAGAACCAGACGGACCAGGATTCGCTGCCGCCTTACCCCGTGCTCGACGACATTCTGGAATGCCTCGTGGAGAACGAGATGGACGTCGCGGCCATCGTCAAGAAGGGCCATGACCGCGCGACCGTCGAGCGCGTGGAGCACATGCTCTATATCGCCGAATACAAGCGCCGGCAGGCTGCGCCCGGCGTGAAGATCACACAGAAGAATTTCGGCCGCGACCGCCGCTACCCGATCACCAACCGCTTCCGGGACCGCAGCTAATGTTGCGGGTGAAGAAGGTGCGGCTGGCGGAGATCTACGTGCCGACGGCGCGGCGCGGTACGCTCGATGCGGCCAAGGTTGGGCCGCTGGCCGAGGACATCCTCAGCAACGGCCTGAAGACACCGATCCAGGTGCGAGCCGACGGCGCACGCTTCGTGCTGGTCGAGGGCCTGCACCGGCTCGAGGCGGCGCGTTCGCTCGGCGAGACCGAGATCGAAGCCTATCTCGTGCAGGCACGCCGGCACTGACGCGCAGGAGCAGGTTCATGTCCGCAGACTTCCCCGTCTTCGACCTTTCCCGCTTTGAGCGTGCGACCGCCGCCGACAAGCCCGCTCTCGGCGCCGAGGTCGACCGCATCTGCCGCGACACCGGCTTCCTCGCGATTTCCGGGCATGGCGTGCCGCAGGCCGTCATCGACGGTGCGTGGGAAGCGGCGCGCGCCTTCTTCGACCTACCGGCGGAGGAAAAGCAGAAATCGCGCGCGCCCTATGCCGGCTATCCATATGGCTATCTGGGACCCGGCACCGAGGCGCTGGCGAAGTCGAAAGGTGTCGACACGCCGCCCGACCTGAAGGAGAGCTTCAACGGCGGGCCGCTCGCGGTGCCGCCCGGGCTGACCGATCAGGATGCACTGGCTTTCTGCTATGCCGCGACGATCTGGCCGGACAAACCGGCGGATTTCCGCACGGCCTGGGAAGCCTACTACCGCGCGCTGGAAGACCTGGCGCGGCGCATCATGCGCGTCTTCGCCGTGGCGCTGAAGCTGCCGGAAGGCGCGTTCGAGCCGACCATCGACCGGCCGATCAGCGCCTTGCGCGCGCTGAACTATCCCGAACAGCGGATCACTCCGCAGGCGGGGCAGCTCAGGGCAGGGGCGCACACCGACTATGGCAGCCTGACGATCCTGCTGCCGCAGGCCGGTTCCGGCGGATTGCAGATCCTCGCCCCGAGCGGCGAATGGCGCGACGTTCCGCCGGTCGAAGGCACCTTCCTCATCAACATCGGCGACCTGATGGCGCTGTGGACGAACGATCGCTGGGTGTCGACGCTGCACCGCGTCGTCAATCCCGATTCCGCAGAAGGGCGGACGAGGCGCAGGCAGTCCTTCGCCTTCTTCCACCAGCCCAACTGGGACCAGGAGATCGTCTGCCTGCCGAGCTGCCTCGATGCCGGCGGCAAGGCGAAATATCAGCCGGTACGCTCCGGCCCCTATCTGATGTCCAAGTTCAAATCGACGGTGAAGCCGGCGATGTGAAGCAAGACCGGGCGTTGCCTCGCGCCCGCGCCGCGACTATGACGCATTTTCACGGGACATGAATGTCCCAACGCCAGCCACGCCGGAACGGGGAGGATCGTTCCGGCCAGCCCGCTTCAACCTTGTTTGCGAAGTCTTTCGCAGCGAAGCGAGCCGACATGAGACATCCTTCCATACCCCTCGCCGCCCTCCTGTTCGCAGGGCTGCTTGCCACGCCCGCGCTGGCGCAGATCGATCCCGAGACCTTGCCGCACGACCTGTCGCCCTGGGGCATGTATCTGCAGGCCGACTGGGTGGTGAAATCCGTGATGATCGCGCTGCTGCTCGCCTCGGTGGCGACATGGGCCGTGCTGATCGCCAAGTCGCTGGAACTGCGCACCGCCTCGCGCGTCCAGCGCCGAGTGCTGGCGGCGACGGACGGCGCGCGCACGCTGGCCGACGCGCCGGCGACGCCGCACAAGGAGGTGGCACCGGCGCTGATCGAGGCCGCACGCGCCGAAATGGAGCTCTCGGCAGGCGCGCTTGCCGATGGCGACGGCCTCAAGGAGCGCGTGGAATCGCGGCTTGTCCGCCTCGAGGCAGCCGCGGCACGACGCATGACGCGCGGCACAGGCATCCTCGCCACCATCGGCGCCATCGGCCCCTTCGTCGGCCTGTTCGGCACGGTGTGGGGCATCATGAATTCCTTCATCGGCATCGCCGAGGCGCAGACCACCAACCTTGCCGTGGTCGCGCCGGGCATAGCCGAGGCGTTGCTCGCCACCGCTCTCGGCCTCGTCGCCGCCATCCCCGCGGTCGTCATCTACAACCATTTCACGCGGCGCATCGCGGCCTGGAAGGGACTGGTGGCCGACACCTCGGCGGCAGTGCTGCGGCTCGTTTCGCGCGATCTGTCGCGCGGCGTCGCCCGCGACGGGCTCAAGGCGGCGGAGTAGCGTCATGGCAGTCAAGATTCGGGAAGACGACGAGCTCGGCGAAACCCACGACATCAACGTCACGCCCTTTATCGACGTGATCCTGGTGCTGCTCATCATCTTCATGGTGGCCGCGCCGCTGGCGACCGTGGACGTGAAGGTCGACCTGCCGGCCTCCAATGCGCAACCCGACAAGAAGCCCGACAAGCCGATCTATTTCACGATTAAGGCCGACCAGACCCTGCACGTCGACTTCGCTCCGGTCGAGCGCGCCGGCATCGCCGCAGCACTTGACGCCATTTCCGGCGGCAACAAGGAGGTGCGTATCTTCATCCGCGCCGACAAGACCGTGCCCTACGAGGCACTGATGCAGGCGATGAACGACCTCAGGTCGGCCGGGTATACCGGCTTCGCGCTCGTAGGCCTCGAAGGCGGCTAGAGCGCCATCCGCATTGCGGCTGTCACGGTCATGGGCTAGGAGGGCGCGCATTCCCCAGCGCCATTCCAGCAGCCCAAGGAGCCTGCCATGACCGCCATCGTCGACATCGTCGGCCGCGAGATCCTCGACAGCCGGGGCAACCCGACCGTCGAGGTCGACGTGATGCTTGAGGATGGGTCCAAGGGCAGGGCGGCCGTGCCGTCGGGCGCCTCCACCGGCGCTCACGAGGCGGTCGAGCTGCGCGACGGCGGCAAGCGCTACCTCGGCAAGGGCGTCAGCCAGGCGGTCGACGCGGTCAACGGCGAGCTTTTCGAGGCCATCGGCGGCATGGAGGCCGAGCAGCAGCTCGCCATCGACCGCACCATGATCGACCTCGATGGCACGCCCAACAAGAAGCGCCTCGGCGCCAATGCCATCCTCGGGGTGTCACTCGCCGTGGCCAAGGCCGCGGCCAACGCCGCCAACCTGCCGCTTTACCGCTATGTCGGCGGCGCCGGCGCGCATGTGCTGCCCGTGCCGATGATGAACATCATCAACGGCGGCGCCCACGCCGACAACCCGATCGACTTCCAGGAATTCATGGTCATGCCGGTCGGCGCGGAGTCCTTCAAGGAAGGCCTGCGCTGGGGCGCCGAGATCTTCCACACGCTGAAGAAGCGCCTCAAGGAAGCCGGCCACAACACCAATGTCGGCGACGAGGGCGGCTTCGCGCCGAACTTGAAGAGCGCGCAGGCGGGCCTCGATTTCGTCATGGCCTCGATCGAGGCGGCAGGATACCGGCCCGGCGAGGACGTGGCGCTGGCGCTCGACTGCGCCGCGACCGAGTTCTTCAAGGACGGCAGCTACGTCTACGAGGGCGAGAAGAAGACCCGCGATCCAAAGACCCAGGCCAAGTACCTCGCCAAGCTCGCCGCCGACTACCCGATCATCTCGATCGAGGACGGCATGGCCGAGGACGACTGGGAAGGCTGGAAGATGCTGACCGACCTTGTCGGCAAGAAGGTGCAGCTGGTCGGCGACGACCTGTTCGTCACCAACTCGGCGCGCCTGCGCGACGGTATCCGCATGGGCGTGGCCAACTCCATTCTCGTCAAGGTGAACCAGATCGGCTCGCTGTCGGAGACGCTGGACGCGGTCGAGACCGCGCACCGTGCCGCCTACACCGCCGTGATGTCGCACCGCTCGGGCGAGACGGAGGATTCGACCATCGCCGACCTCGCCGTCGCGACGAACTGCGGACAGATCAAGACAGGCTCGCTCGCCCGCTCCGACCGGCTCGCCAAATACAACCAGTTGCTTCGTATCGAGGAGGAGCTTGGCCGGCAGGCGCGCTACGCGGGCAGGTCCATTCTCAAGGGCTGAACGGGCAGCATTTACCGCAGGTTGAAGATGCGAGGCGGGGGTAACCCCGCCTTAAGCATATCCGGGTACCAGTGAGGCACGAGTTTCGAGTATCGTTGCCTGCCCATGTGGACCCGCCAGCGCAAGAGCCGCCGCTACGGCGCACTGATCGTACCCGCGCTGTCGGCCGTTCTGATCACCTATTTCGGCTACCACGCCTTTCACGGCGACTACGGCATCAATGCCGGCAAGAAGCTTGTCGAGCGCACCGATGCGCTTCGCGTGCAGCTTGCGGAGCTGAAGCAGGAACGCGCGGCGCTCGACCGGCGCCTTGCCATGCTGCGGGACGGCTCGATCGAACGCGACATGCTGGACGAACATGCGCGGCGCTCGCTCAACGTGGCGCACCCCGACGAGATCGTGATCTATCGCCGCCCTGCAGATTAACTGAATTCCGGTTCATCTCGCTTTTTCTCAACAAGTTTAGCCGGTTAGCTGCATGGGAGCCATGCGAGTTTGGCGTGGCGGCGGCCGCGGCTGCATGCTAGCTTTCTCCCAAGCATGAGAGGGGAGGACCATGCGGTTCCTCCCTCGTCCGTCAGAGACGCATCAGGGAGACGCGTATGGCCGCAGCCGCCCGCAAGCCGGTAGCCGCAAAAACGGCATCAAGAAAACCGGTGCCCAGGAAGGGTGAGCCGCGCGACAAGGCGGCGCAGAGCCGTACCGCGCCGGTCCTCAAGGCGCCAGCGCCCGCTGATTTCGGCAAGAAGGAAGAGCTCGCCGCCTACCGCGACATGCTGCTCATCCGCCGCTTCGAGGAGAAGGCCGGCCAGCTCTACGGCATGGGCTTCATCGGCGGCTTCTGCCACCTCTATATCGGCCAGGAAGCGGTCGTCACCGGCCTCAAGATGGCGATCCGCGACGGCGACCAGATGATCACTGCCTATCGCGACCACGGCCACATGCTGGCCATGGACATGGAGCCGCGCGGCGTGATGGCCGAGTTGACCGGCCGGCGCGGGGGCTATTCCCGCGGCAAGGGCGGTTCGATGCACATGTTCTCGAAGGAGAAGAACTTCTACGGCGGCCATGGCATCGTCGGCGCGCAGGTGTCGCTCGGCACGGGGCTCGCCTTCGCCAACAAGTACCGCGACAACGGCGCCGTTTCGCTCACCTTTTTCGGCGACGGCGCGGCCAACCAGGGCCAGGTCTACGAGAGCTTCAATATGGCCTCGCTGTGGAAGCTGCCGGTGATCTACGTGATCGAGAACAACCGCTACGCCATGGGCACGGCGGTGTCGCGCTCCTCGGCCGAGACGGATTTCTCGCACCGCGGCATATCCTTCCGCATTCCGGGCATGCAGGTCGACGGCATGGACGTGCGCGCGGTGAAGTCGGCGGCCGACCAGGCGGTGGCCTGGTGCCGCGAGGGCAATGGGCCGATGATCCTCGAGATGTCGACCTACCGCTACCGCGGTCATTCGATGTCCGATCCGGCCAAGTACCGATCCAAGGACGAGGTGCAGAAGATGCGCTCCGAGCACGATCCGATCGAGCAGGTACGCCAGCGCCTGATCGACAGGAAGTGGGCGAGCGACGACGAATTGAAGGCGATCGACAAGGACGTGCGCGACGTGGTCGCCGATTCCGCGGAGTTTGCCCAGTCCGATCCCGAGCCGGATGTGTCGGAACTCTGGACGGACGTTTATGTCGAGAGCTGAGCGGCGGGAGGCCAACCGGCTTGAACATCGCACTCGCCCTGGTCTTCGCTGCCGCGGTCGCCGTCTGGGCGTTCGCCGTCTGGCAGGTATTCCAGGTCGTGCGCGTGGTGAAGTCCGGCCAGCGCTTCAGCCTGTTCTTCCCCGGCTGGCCGTGGAACGTCGAGAAGGCCGTGGCCCGCTACGGCCCGCAGATCGAGGCGCCGCTGCGCGCCTTCCAGCGCACCTTTCTCCTCTTTTTTGGCCTAGTCTTTATGGTGGCGGCCGCGGCGATCTTCCTTGCCGCCGGGTCGAACCAGTGATCCCGTTCGGAGCCTAACGATGCCCGTAGAAATCCTGATGCCCGCGCTGTCGCCCACCATGGAGGAGGGCAACCTCGCCAAGTGGCTGAAAAAGGAAGGCGACAAGGTTTCGGCCGGCGACGTCATCGCCGAAATCGAAACCGACAAGGCCACGATGGAAGTCGAGGCGGTCGACGAGGGCACGCTCGGAAAGATCCTCGTCGAAGCGGGGGCGCAGGGCGTGAAGGTCAACACGCCGATCGCCGTGCTGGTGCAGGAGGGCGAGAGCCTAGACACCGGGAAGTCCAGGGGTAGCGAAGGCAGCGGCGAGCCCCTGCCCAAGAGCGAGGCGAAGCTGCAGGAAAGCGCCGCGCCGATTCCGCTTGGTGAGGCCAATCCGGCCAAGGCTGCCGCCGTTCCCGCCGCGCCGAAGGCCGCCGCTGCCGCCGATCCGGACATTCCGGCAGGCACCGAGATGGTGCCCACGACGGTGCGCGAAGCGCTGCGCGACGCCATGGCCGAGGAAATGCGCCGCGACGCCGACGTCTTCGTCATGGGCGAGGAGGTCGCGGAGTACCAGGGCGCCTACAAGATCACGCAGGGGCTGCTGCAGGAATTCGGCCCGCGCCGCGTGGTCGATACGCCGATCACCGAGCACGGTTTTGCCGGGGTGGGCGTCGGCGCGGCGATGTCGGGCCTCAAGCCCATCGTCGAGTTTATGACGTTCAACTTCGCCATGCAGGCGATCGACCAGATCGTCAATTCGGCGGCCAAGACCCTCTATATGTCCGGCGGCCAGATGGGCGCGCCGATCGTCTTCCGCGGACCGAACGGCGCCGCCGCCCGCGTCGCTGCGCAGCACTCGCAGTGCTACGCCGCATGGTACGGTCATATCCCCGGCCTCAAGGTCGTGATGCCCTACAGCGCCGCTGACGCGAAAGGCCTGCTCAAGGCCGCGATCCGCGATCCCAATCCGGTGATCTTCCTCGAGAACGAAATCCTCTACGGCCAAAGCTTCGACGTGCCGAAGCTCGATGACTTCACCTTGCCGATCGGCAAGGCGCGCATCCATAAGCAGGGCAAGGACGTGACGCTGGTCTCGTTCGGCATCGGCATGACCTACGCCGTCAAGGCCGAGGCCGAACTCGCGGCGATGGGCATCGACGCCGAGATCATCGACCTGCGCACGATCCGGCCGCTCGACTTCGACACGATCATCGCGTCCGTGAAGAAGACCAACCGGCTGGTGACCATCGAGGAAGGTTTCCCGCAATCCTCGGTCGGCGACCACATCGCAAGCCAGGTGATGCAGCGCGCGTTCGATTTCCTGGACGCGCCGGTCATCACGATTGCCGGCAAGGACGTGCCGATGCCCTACGCCGCCAATCTCGAAAAGCTCGCGCTGCCGAATGTCGCCGAGGTCATCGAGGCGGTCAAAGCCGTCACCTACCGCTAGGAGGCGCTGTCATGCCGATCAACATCACCATGCCGGCGCTCTCGCCCACGATGGAGGAGGGAAACCTCGCCAAGTGGCTGGTCAAGGAGGGGGACAAGGTTTCCCCGGGCGACGTCATCGCCGAGATCGAGACCGACAAGGCCACGATGGAAGTCGAGGCCGTCGACGAGGGCACCGTGGCGAAGATCGTCGTACCCGCCGGCACCGAAGGGGTGAAGGTCAACGCGCTGATCGCCGTTCTTGCGGGCGAGGGCGAGGATGCCGGCGCGGCCGCCAAGGGCGCTGCGTCCGCTCCGAAGGCGGAAGCAAAGGCGCAACCCGTCAAAGCGGAAGCGCCGAAGGCGGCTGCACCCGCCGCGCCCGCGCAGGCGGGACCAGCGCCCGCGCCCGCAGCGCCGAAGGCGGCTCCGGTCGCCAACGGAGCGGCGGGCGAACGCAGTTTCGCTTCGCCGCTCGCGCGGCGCATCGCCAAGGATGCGGGTATCGACGTGTCCGCGATCACTGGCTCCGGACCGCATGGCCGGGTCGTGAAGGCCGACGTCGAGGCCGCCGCGGCCGGCGGCGCGAAACCGGCAGCCAAGGCACCGGCAATGGCTACGGGGCCGGCGCCCGCAATGGCTCCCAAGCCAATGTCGGACGACGCGGTGCTGAAGCTCTTCGCCGAAGGTTCCTACGAACTCGTGCCGCATGACAACATGCGCAAGACCATCGCGCGGCGGCTGGTCGAGGCGAAGTCGACCATTCCGCATTTCTATCTGACCCTCGACACCGACATCGGCAAGCTGCTCGACCTGCGCAAGGACCTGAACGACGCCGCGCCGGTCAAGAAGACCGAAAAGGGTGACCAGCCCGCCTACAAGATCTCGGTCAACGACATGGTCATCAAGGCGCTGGCGCTGGCGCTGCGCGACGTGCCGGACGCCAACGTGTCGTGGACGGAAGCCGCGATGGTGAAACACAGGCATGCCGATGTCGGCGTGGCCGTGTCGATTCCGGGTGGCCTGATCACGCCCATAGTGCGCCGGGCTGAGGAAAAGTCGTTGTCGGCGATCGCCAACGAGATGAAGGATCTCGCCGGCCGCGCCCGCAGCCGCAAGCTCAAGCCGGAGGAATATCAGGGCGGCTCTTCGGCCGTGTCCAACCTTGGTATGTTCGGCATCAAGGATTTCGCCGCGGTCATCAACCCGCCGCACGCCACGATCCTCGCGGTCGGCGCCGGCGAGGAACGGGCGGTCGTGAAGGACGGCAAGATCGTCGTTGCCAACATCATGTCGGTGACGCTGTCGACAGATCACCGCGCGGTCGACGGCGCGCTCGGCGCCGAACTTCTGGCGGCGTTCAGGCGCTACATCGAAAACCCGCTGGCAATGGTGGTCTAGGGGCCATCGGTGCGCACGTTGCTCACCTCGATTGTCGCGCTGCTGCTGTCGAGCCTCGCCGGCAGCGCCGTCGTGCAGGCGCTGGCGGTAACGACCAACGCGACCGAGGAATTCATCGTTGCCTTCGCCTTCGTGCCCGTGGCGGCAGTCGTGCTCACCTTCATCTTCTTCGTCGCGCAACTGGCCGGCCCGCGTCCCACAATAGACCGCGTCGCACGGTGGATAGCCGTGCTCCTGCTCGCCGCGACGCTGGTCCTGTTCGGCTTCGAATACTGGGCTGACGCGGGCAACCTCGACTTGGTTAGGCGGGCGTTGCCGCTGCTCGGCGCGCTGGCGCTTTCGGCGTGGACCGTGCTGGTCGTGCACTGGCTGTTCGTTCGTTGGAGGGCCCGCGCCGTTCCGCCACCGATGCATTTCGGGCGAGGCGCCCAGTAGGGGAGAAGGCACATGGCCAAGTCTGTCGCAGAATCGCGCATGCGTACATCATGGGGCTGGATGGCGCTGATGGCCGTCATCTCCATCATCGGCGGACTCTTCGCGCTGTGGAACCCGCTGGCGGCCACGCTCACCGTTACGCTGCTGGCGGGCTGGATATTCCTTTTCCTCGGCGCCGTGCAGGTGGTCCAGTCCTTCAGCGTGAGCGACTGGACAGGGTTCCTGTGGGCACTTCTGCTGGGCGTCGCGACCGCGGTGGTCGGCATCGTGCTCCTGTTCGATCCGCTGGCCGGCATGGTATCGCTGACGATCCTCATCGGGGTTCTGTTCCTCGTCAGCGGCGTCGCCAAGATCATGTTCGCGTTCTCGCTCCGGCCGGTTTCTGGCTGGGGCCTCGTACTCCTCTCCGGTGTAGTGTCCGTGTTGCTCGCGGTGATGATCTTCGCCAATTTCCCGTGGTCGGCCGTTTCGGTGCTCGGCATTCTGCTTGGCGTCGAGCTGTTGTCGAGCGGCGTGCTTTATCTTTTCGCGGCGCTTGGTCTGCGCAAGCTCGGGCAGGGTGCATGAAGACGGTCCTCTGCTACGGCGACTCGCTGACCTGGGGTTATTCGGCCGAGATCGTTGGCCGGCATGCCTTCGCCGACCGCTGGCCAAACGTGCTGGCCACAGCGCTCGGCGGCGATGTCACCGTGATCGCCGAGGGGCTGAACGGCCGCACCACCGCCTTCGACGATCCGACTGACGGCGCCGACCGCAACGGCGCACGCACGCTGCCGATGGTGCTGTCCACGCATGCGCCGGTCGACCTCATCATCGTCATGCTCGGCGCCAACGACATGAAGGGCTGGGTGCATGGACAGGCCATCGCCGCGCGCGAGGGCATGGAGCGCATCATTGACGTGGTGCGCGGCCACGCCTACCCGCTGAATGGCAAGGCGCCCGATATCCTGATCGTGTCGCCTCCGCCGCTGTGCGAGACAGCCGAACCGCGTTTCGCCGCCATGTTCGAGGGCGGCATCGCGCAGTCGCAGATGCTCGCCTCGCTGTATGCCGACCTCGCCGACGAAACCGATTGCGGCTTCTTCGATGCCGGCTCGGTGGCGAAGACCACACCGCTAGACGGCGTCCATCTCGACGCGGCCAGCACGCGCGCCGTCGGCCGCGGGCTGGAGCCGGTCGTGCGCATGATGCTGGGTCTCTGAAAGGAGCCATCAATGGCTGAATCCTACGACGTCATCGTCATTGGCGCCGGGCCGGGCGGCTACATAGCCGCCATCCGCGCTGCGCAACTTGGCCTGAAGACGGCCATCGTCGAGCGCGAGCATCTGGCGGGCATCTGCTCCAACTGGGGCTGCATCCCCACCAAGGCGCTGCTGCGGTCCGCCGAGGTCATGCACCTCGGCACCCACGCCAAGGACTACGGGCTTGTGCTGGAAGGCTCGCTCAAGCCCGACCTGAAGGCCATCGTCGCGCGTTCCCGCGGCGTTGCGGCGCGCATGAACGGCGGCGTCGGCATCCTGATGAAGAAGAACAAGGTCGACGTGATCTGGGGCGAAGCGAAGCTCACCAAGCCAAATGAAATCGTCGTGGGCAAGACCGCGAAGAAGCCGATGGAACCGCAGGTTCCGGCACCGAAGAATGTGAAGCCCGAGGGCACCTACACTGCCAAGCACATCATCGTCGCCACCGGCGCGCGCCCGCGCGTGTTACCCGGCATCGAGCCGGACGGCAAGCTGATCTGGACCTATTTCGAGGCGATGGTGCCGCCTTCGATGCCAAAGAGCCTGCTGGTCATGGGCTCGGGCGCCATCGGCATCGAGTTCGCCAGCTTCTACCGCACGATGGGCGTCGACGTGACGGTGGTCGAGCTGATGCCGCAGGTGATGCCGGTCGAGGATGCCGAGATCTCGAAATTCGCGCAAAAACAGTTCGAGAAGCAGGGGATGAAGTTCATCCTCGAAGCCAAGGTGACAAAGGTCGAGAAGGGCAAGGACAGCATCACCGCCCACGTCGAGAAGAAGGATGGCTCGGTCGAGAAGATCACCGCCGACCGCATGATCTCTGCTGTCGGCGTGCAGGGCAACGTGGAAGGTCTCGGGCTCGAGACGCTCGGCGTGAAGACCGAGCGCGGCACCATCGTCATCGACGGCATGTGCCGCACCTCGGTCAAGGGTGTCTATGCCATCGGCGACGTCGCCGGCCCGCCGATGCTGGCCCACAAGGCCGAACACGAGGCGGTGATCTGCGTGGAGGCTATTGCCGGCCAGCACCCGCATCCGCTCGACCGGCTGCAGGTGCCGGGCTGCACCTACTGCCACCCGCAGGTGGCGTCGGTGGGTCTCACCGAGGCGAAGGCCAAGGAGAAGGGACTGGACATCCGCGTCGGCCGCTTCCCCTTCGTCGCCAACGGCAAGGCCGTCGCGCTCGGCGAGGATCAGGGGCTCGTGAAGACCATCTTCGACAGGAAGACCGGCCAGCTTCTCGGCGCGCACATGGTGGGGGCGGAAGTGACCGAGCTCATCCAGGGCTTCGTCGTCGCGATGGGGCTGGAGACGACCGAGGAAGAGCTGATGCACACCATCTTCCCGCATCCGACGCTGTCGGAATCGATGAAGGAAAGCGTGCTGGACGCCTACGGGCGCGCACTGAACATCTGAGCGTAGCTGCCATGCCCGGCGCGCGGTGGTGCGCCGGGCACCGACGGCCTATATGGGACTGAAATGGTCACCATCCTCGACACCATAACCAAGCCGCGGCCGCGGCACCCCGAAAAGGCCCATCGGCCCGACCAGGAGGTGCTGCGCAAGCCGGACTGGATCCGCGTCAGGGCGCCGGTTTCTCGCGGCTATCTGGAAACCCGCGAGATCGTGAAGTCGAACCGTCTCGTAACGGTCTGCGAGGAGGCGGGCTGCCCCAACATTGGCGAGTGCTGGGACAAGAAGCACGCCACCTTCATGATCATGGGCGAGATCTGCACGCGCGCCTGCGCCTTCTGCAACGTCGCCACTGGCATCCCGACGCCGCTCGACCCGGAGGAGCCGGCCAATGTCGGCAAGGCCGTCGCCCAGATGGGTCTCAGCCACGTCGTCATCACCTCTGTCGACCGCGACGATTTGAAGGACGGCGGCGCCGAGCATTTTGCGCAAGTGATCCGTGCCATCCGCGCGGCCGCACCCGGCACGACGATCGAGATCCTGACACCCGACTTCCTGCGCAAGGACGGTGCGAACGCGCTGGAGACGGTCGTCGCGGCGCGGCCCGACGTGTTCAACCACAATCTCGAGACAGTGCCGTCGAACTACCTGACCGTTCGCCCCGGCGCGCGCTATTTCCATTCGATCCGGCTTCTGCAGCGCGTGAAGGAACTCGACCCGACCATCTTCACCAAGTCCGGCATCATGGTCGGACTGGGCGAGGAGCGGAACGAGGTGCTGCAGCTGATGGACGATCTGCGCTCGGCCGACGTCGACTTCATCACCATCGGCCAGTATCTGGCGCCGTCGAAGAAGCATCACCCGGTGAAGCGTTTCGTCACGCCCGACGAGTTCAAGTCGTTCGAGACAGTGGCCTACACCAAGGGTTTCCTCATGGTCGCCTCCAGCCCGCTGACGCGCTCGTCGCACCATGCTGGCGAGGACTTCGCCCGCCTGCGCGCCGCGCGCGAGGCGAAGCTGACCAAGTCGGCCTAAGCGCCGGGCGACATGCCGAAATTCGAGACCGTCCGCCGCGTCGCCCATTCATCCGACGAGATGTTCGCGCTGGTCGCCGACGTCGACCGGTACCCGGAATTCCTGCCGCTATGCGAGGCGCTGACGGTGCGTTCGCGCCGCGAGCGTGACGGGGTAACGCTGCTCGTCGCCGACATGACCGTGGGCTACAAGGCGATACGCGAGACCTTCGTCACCCAGGTTTTCCTGCGGCCCGCGGACCGGGTGATCGACGTGAAATATATTGAAGGCCCGTTCCGCTATTTGCAGAACCGCTGGAGTTTCGCGCCGGCGCCGTCCCAGCCTGGAAGCGACGGATGCGAGGTGACCTTCTTCATCGACTACGAATTCAAGAGCCGCATCTTCGGCGCCATGATGGGCGCGATGTTCGATCGCGCCTTCCGCATGTTCGCCGAGGCCTTCGAGACACGCGCCGACGCCATTTACGGGAAGAGCGACTGAGGATCAAAACCCCATCGTGTTCAGCACGACGCGAATATCGTCGCCGACGCGGATCTGCGGCACCGACGGCTGAAAGCCTTCCTTCGCCTCACGCGCGGTGATGGCTTCTTTGGCCTCGTCGAAGGCTCGCACAAAGTTTCTGTGCTTCGGCAACGCATCGCGGAAATAGGCCTGCCCGAAATAGGTCCATTCCGCGTCGCTGGTGCAGCCGAACGAGGTGCGGTCGCTGGCGGCCGCCGTAATGAGCAGGGTGTGCTCTTCGGCGAGCGCCGGTACGAACTGGCCCGAGAAGCAGGACGACACGATCACAACCCGGTTCTTCGCCCGGGTCGCGCCAAGAATGCGCGCCAGCTGCGGCCCCTGCATGCTGCCCAGATCGTTGCCGTTGAGCACGAGGCTGAACCCGTCCCATTCGGCCCCGTGCGAGGTGACGAAAACGACAAGCAGGTCCTCTTCCAGATCCATCTTCTGCGCGACGCCCATCAGCGTCGCCTCGATGGTTTCGTGCGTGGCCAGCGGCACCTGGTCCATTGTCTGCCGGTGATTGACCAGCGACACGGCGCGGCCCTGCGCGCCGAAGCTTTTCTCGAACAGGGCGCGCACGGCATGAACCTCGCGGCGAAACACGTCCTGGTCGCCCCAGCCGGCAATGCCGACGAAATAGAGGTCGCGCGTGCCGGGGCTTTGCGGCGCGACCTTGCCGAGAGCGTCCGCCACCATCTCGTCCTGCCGTTCCAACGCCGCTTCCATCAGCTTCTGGACCCGCGGATTGGGGTCCATAAGACCGGGCTCGGCGGCGACGGGGCTGGCAAAGCCGGTGAAGAAAGCCAAGGCCAGCCACCCAGCCGCGCGAATCGGAAAAATCTCGTCCTGGGTGCTCACGCGATCATCCTCGCCTGGGCCGCATCGCGCGCCCCATCAGCAAGGGACAGCGTGGCGAAAGCTCGGTCAAGACTGCGCCAACGCGGTCAATCCGAGTTGAAGCGCGGTGATGACGGTCTGCCGCCGCACGTAATCACGGCCGCGATTCTCGAACAGCCGCCTTTCGGCGTGGGCCGGCCGCCCCGCCACCGCGACGCCGAACCAGACCAGTCCGACGGGCTTTTCAGCGTTGCCTCCGTCCGGCCCGGCGATGCCGGTGACCGACAGCGCGATGCCGGCTCGGCTGCGCGCCAGCGCGCCGGCCGCCATCTCAACCGCCGTCTCGCTCGATACCGCTCCATGAGAGTCGAGCGTGGCTGCGGAGACGCCCAGCATCTCCATCTTCGCCTCGTTCGAGTAGGTGACGAAGCCCCGGTCGACCATCGAGGACGAACCGGGGATTTCGGTCAACTGGGCGATGATGAGACCGCCGGTGCAGGATTCGGCGGTTGCGGAGAGGATGCCGCGCGCGTGGCAGGCTTTCAGGAAGCGGTCGGCGAGGTCGGCGGCTTCGGTCATGTCGTCTCATTTGCGGGAGGCAAACGCCCGGGATAGACGACGGTTGCGGTGGCGATCGCCGCGATGCCTTCCTCGCGCCCGACGAAGCCGAGCCGCTCGTTGGTCGTGGCCTTCACCGAGACTCGTCCGGCCTCTATGCCGAGCATGGCGGCCATCGCCTCGACCATCGCCTCGCGATGCGGGCCGACGCGCGGCGCTTCGGCGATCAAGGTCACGTCGGTGTTGGCGATACGGCCGCCCCTTTCGCGCACAAGTGCTGCCGCATGCTCGACGAAGATGCGCGAGGCTGCACCCTTCCATTGCGGCTGGCTCGGCGGAAAATGCGTGCCGATGTCGCCGGCTCCGCAGGTGGCCAGCAGCGCATCGGTCAACGCGTGCAGGCCGACGTCGGCGTCCGAATGTCCTGACAGGGTCCGGCCGTAGGGAATGCGCACGCCGCACAGCGTCACCGCATCGCCCTCGCCGAAGGCGTGCACGTCGTAGCCGTTGCCTGTGCGCACGTCGGGCCACGATCCTGAGAGGCGCTCGTCGGCCATGGCGATATCCCTCGCATAGGTCAGTTTCACATTGTCGGGCGAACCCGGCACAATCGTCACCCGCAGCCCCGCCCATTCGGCGATGGCGCAGTCATCGGTGAAGTCGCTTTTGCCTTCGCGCGCCGCGCGCCGATGCGCATCGAGGATCGCGGCGAACGGAAACGCCTGCGGCGTCTGCGCTGCGAACAGGTTCGCGCGGGGGACGGTCTCGCTGACCAGATCGCTCGCAACGCGCTTGAGCGTGTCGGTGACGGGCAGGCCAGGCAGCACGCCGCTCTGTGGCGTCAGTCCTTCGGCGATGCGGGAGAGCAGCTCAGCGTCAATGAAGGGCCGCACGCCATCTTGGATCATCACATAGGCGGGCGGCGCGTCGGCAAGCGCTTCAAGGGCAAGGAGCGTGGAAGCCTGTCGCGTCGGTCCACCTGGAACGGCGATGACCGGCGGTTCCATGTCGCTGGCGGCAGCGCCGAACAGATCGGCATCGTCCGGATGGATCGCCACCGCGATGCGCCCGACGACGCCGCTGCCAGCCAAGGCCTCCAGCGTGCGGCGGATCACCCGCACGCCACCGATCGCGCGATACTGCTTTGGCCCTTCCGCCGACGCGCCCGCGCGTTCGCCGCGGCCGGCCGCGACGACGACGGCAGCTATTTCACCCCGTGCTGTCATGCCTCGGTCGCGTCCGTGTTGCCTTGCCGCCGACGCATAGGACGCATACCTGCCGAAGGCCAGACCTTCCGTTGGCGCATGGCCGTGCGACATGTTTCGCAGTTGCGTGGCTTTCGGAAAATGGCTAGTGAATGAGCATATTCAGGTAATGCCCGGTTTTTGAGCATGAATGAAACGCAGCTGTTGATCAAGCCGCTCGCAGTCGGCGGCATCGCGCTTGCCAACCGGGTGTTCCTTGCGCCGCTGTCTGGCATCACCGACGAGCCGTTCCGCCGCCGCGCAGCCGGGCATGGGGCGGGGCTGGTCGTTTCCGAGATGATCGCCAGCGGGGAGCTGGCGCGCGGCCGCGAGGGTTCGCTGACGCGCCTGAAGCGCCCCGACATCGACATCCACGTCGTGCAGCTGGCGGGCCGGGAGGCATCGGCGATGGCCGAGGCCGCGCGCATTGCCGTGGGCGAGGGTGCCGACATCGTCGACATCAACATGGGCTGCCCGGCCAAGAAGGTCACGGGCGGCTATTGCGGCTCGGCCCTGATGCGTGACCCCGACCACGCGCTTTCGCTGGTCGAGGCGGTCGTGTCGGCGGTTTCGGTTCCTGTGACGCTGAAGATGCGGCTCGGCTGGGACGAGACCTGCCTCAACGCGCCGCTCATCGCACGTCGCGCCGAGGCCGCCGGGGTGCGGATGATCACCGTGCACGGCCGCACGCGCGAGCAATTCTACAAGGGCAGCGCCGACTGGCGCGCCGTGCGCCGCGTCAAGGAGGCGGTCGGCGTGCCTGTCATCGTCAACGGCGATATCGGCTCTCTGCGCCGCGCGCAGGAGGCCCTTCGGCTTTCTGGCGCTGACGGCGTGATGATCGGCCGCGCCCATCAGGGTGCGCCGTGGACGGCGGGCGAGACCGCTGCCGCAGCGGCCGGCAGATCCGCGCCCGGAATACCGCAGGGCGGGGCAGCAATCGCCGACTACGTGCTGTCGCACCATGAGGACATGCTGTCGCTCTACGGGGTCGACAGCGGGATCAGACAGGCCCGCAAGCATCTTGGCTGGTATCTCGGCCGCCACGCGCCTGCAGCCCCGGTCTCGCTGGTGCGAACCGCGATGACCTCTTTCGACGTGGCGGAAACACATGCGGCGCTGAGTTCGGCTCTGCGCGACTGGACAGGCGCCACCGCTGCGGAGCGCGTCGCCGCATGAGCATTGCAGAGTCCCGCGCGGCGCCGGCCGACGTAACCCAGCTTGTACTCAACACGATCCGCCATCCCGTCATCATGGTTGGGCCGGACAATGTCATCACATACATCAACGCGGAGGCGGAAGACTTCTTCCGCTCCAGCGCTGCCGTCCTGACCAAGAACAAGCTGGCCAAGTTCGTGCCGTTCGGCAGCCCGCTGCTGACGCTGGTCGAGCAGGTGCGCGAGCGCCGCTCGCCCTTCAACGAATACCGCGTCGACATCTCCTCGCCGCGGGTCGGCGCCGACAAGGTGGTCGACATCTATGTCGCGCCGGTCGCCGAACTGCCCGGCTCGGTCGTCATCATGCTGCAGGAGCGCTCGATGGCGGACAAGATCGACCGCCAGATGACGCATCGTGGCGCTGCCCGCTCGGTCACCGGCCTTGCCGCCATGCTGGCGCACGAGATCAAGAACCCGCTGTCGGGCATCCGCGGCGCTGCGCAGCTGCTGGAAACCGCAGTCGGCGACGAGGACCGCGCACTGACGCGCCTAATCACCGACGAGACTGACCGCATCGTCTCGCTGGTCGACCGCATGGAGGTGTTCTCCGACGAGCGGCCGATCAACCGTACGCCGGTCAACATTCACGTCGTGCTCGACCATGTGAAGGCGATCGCGAAGAACGGTTTCGCCAGCCGCATCAAGATCATAGAGGAATACGACCCGTCGCTGCCGCCGGTCTACGCCAATCGCGACCAGCTGGTGCAGGTGTTCCTCAATCTGGTGAAAAACGCGGCGGAGGCGATCGGCTCCAGCCCGAACGGCGAGATCAGGCTGTCGACCGCCTTCCGCCCCGGCATCCGCTTGTCGGTGCCCGGCACGCAGGACCGCGTTTCGCTGCCGCTGGAATTCTGCGTGCACGACAACGGCCCGGGCGTCGCGGCCGACCTGCTGCCGATCCTGTTCGATCCGTTCATCACCACCAAGCCCAACGGCTCCGGGTTGGGGCTGGCGCTGGTGGCCAAGATCGTGGGCGAGCACGGCGGCGTCATCGAGTGCGATTCGTCACCGCGCGGCACCACGTTCCGCATTCTCATGCCGGCCTGGAAGGGCGAGGCGGACAACGATACCGACGGAGGGATCCGCTGATGAGCGCCCGCGGCAACATTCTGGTGGCGGACGACGACGCCGCCATCCGCACCGTGCTCAACCAGGCGCTGTCGCGCGTCGGCTACGAGGTGCGCGTCACCTCCAACGCCTCGACGCTGTGGCGCTGGGTTTCGGCCGGCGAGGGCGATCTCGTCATCACCGACGTGGTGATGCCCGACGAAAACGCCTTCGACCTGCTGCCGCGCATGAAGAAGGCGCGGCCCGATCTGCCGGTCATCGTGATGAGCGCGCAGAATACGTTTATGACGGCGATCCGGGCATCGGAGACGGGCGCCTACGAATACCTGCCGAAGCCGTTCGACCTCGGCGAACTGCTCAACATCGTCAACCGGGCCCTGTCCGAACCGCGCAAAGGCCTGTCGGAACACCGGCCGGAAGACCAGCCGGAAACGATGCCGTTGGTCGGCCGCAGTCACGCCATGCAGGACATTTACCGCATGCTGGCGCGCATGATGCAGACCGACCTGACGGTAAT
>JAHBYZ010000015.1 GCA_019635695.1 Rhizobiaceae bacterium | reverse complement strand
GTCCGAGCCGCCGGCGGCGTTCTTCACCACGAAGAAGCGGCCGTCCGAAAAATCGCCCTGCAAGGTCAGCGGGGCGGAGTTCGGGCCGGCGGAAGCCAGCCGCACCTCATTGCCGCTGATGATGAGGTCGGAGAGCTTCGTCACGCTGTCGGTGAAGCGGATCGTTCCGGTGGTGCCAAGGCCCGATACGGTGTCGCCGAAGAGCTGCGCCGCCGTGCCCGACACCGTGCCTCCGGAGGGCAGGGTGTGGCTGTCGCCGCCGCCGGGAGGCGTGGCGTCCCGGGCCGGCGTGTCGGCGACATCGGTTACGGTGACGGCGATAGCCTTGTCGGCGGTGAGCCCGCTGGCGTCGCGGGCGCGCACGATGACGTCGTAGATGTTGTTGCCGCCGGCATCCGAGGGCGACTCGAAGTCGGGGGCGGCGAGGAAGGCGAGCGCGCCGGTCGTGGCGTTGATGCCGAACTTGGCTGCGTCCGCCCCGCCAAAGATCGAGTAGTTGAGCAGCTGGCCGGTCGGGTCCGTGGCGATGACGGTGGTCACCGCCGTGCTGTTCTCGGCGACCGTCGCTGTCGCACCGCCGCCGATGACCGGCGGCGCGAACTCCACCGCGCCGATGTCGAGCGTGCCGATCACGCGCGGATTGCCGGCCGCGTCGAACGGCACATCCTCGGCCGTGTTGCCGTCGCCGTCGACGTCGGTGGAGTCGTTCATCCTCAGGGTGCCGCCGGCTGAGATCAGCAGGCTGCCGTTGAGCGGCGTGCGCGTCAGCACCGGCCCGCCATTGTCGGCGAGCGGGCCGAGCCGCGGGTCGGCGCCGGTGATGAAGGTGGTACCGGGGGTAAAGGAGTCGATGGACGGCGTCGTGGAGAAGAGACTGCTTTCTACGTGCAAGTCCGAGTCCGTGCCGGTCTCGCCGATGTCGGCGCCGCTCGTCCCCGCCGTGTTGCCTGCGACGACGGAACTCACCACGTTTGCACGCGAGCCGTCGAGCAGGTCGATGCCGCCGCCGGTGCCTCCGGCGGTGTTGTTGGTGATGGTGCTGTTGTAGATGTTGACGAGGTTGTCGCCGCCGGTGTCGATGCCGCCGCCGTCGGCCGTCGCATGGTTGCCGTGAATGGTCGTGTGGGACATGCCGATCGTCAAGCCGGCCTGGATGAGGATGCCGCCGCCGAAGTTCGAGCTGTTGCCCGTGACCAAGGAGTTGTGGAGGAACAGCGTCACCTCGGAATGGATGCCGCCGCCGTCGATGGTGGCGTTGCTGTCCCTGATCGTGCTGTCGACCAAGGACAGTAAGGCCGAGGGGCCGCCAAGAGCCTGGATCGCGCCGCCGGCGCCGGTGGTGGCGCCGTCGGTCAGCGTCAGGCTGTGCAGCTGGACGGACGTGTTCGCGCCGCTGGTGTTGAAGATGCGATGGGTATCCATGCCGGAGATGGTGATGTCGGCCTTGCGGTCGCCATTGGTGTCGCCGTTGATGGTGACGCTGCTGGTGAGGGCCAGCTCGCCGGTCAGCTCGATCGTGCCGGAAAGCCCGGCGGCGAAGGTGATGTTCGCGTAGGTGGTGGTGTTGGCCAGCGTCACCGCCTCGCGCAGCGACAGCACGCCGTCGCCGGCGTTCACCACGTCCAGCAGCGTCGTGACCACGAAATCGCGTGCTTCAGCCGCGCCGATGTCGAGGCTGCCGATCACGCGCGCTCCGCCGGTGGCGTCCTGCGGCAGGACCGTCGTGCCGGCGTTGCCGTCAAGGTTGAACGTGTCGGCGGGCAGCAGCGTCGCATTGCCCGCCGATATCAGCGGGCTGCCGACCAGCGGCAGGCGGGTCATTGCGGGGCCGCCATTGTCGGCGAGGTCGCCTAGCATCGGGTCGGTGTTTTCAAGGTTGCCGTTATAGGTGCCGACGAGATTGACCGTCGTGCCGAAGACGTTGCTGGCGGCGTTGATCGTTCCGCTGTTGTCGGTCGAGCCGATGTCCGCGCCCGACGACCCCGCATTGTCGGCGACGACGGAGTTTCGGATCGTCAGGGTCGAGCTACCGAAGAGGTCGATGCCGCCGCCGGCACCGGCAGCCGAATTGCCGGAGATGGTGGTGTTGGAGATCGTCACGGTCCCGGTGTTCTGTGCCGAGAGACCTCCGCCCGCGTTGAAACCGCCAACGGCTTCATTGTCGTGAATGGTGGTGTTGATGATCGCCGCAGATTGTCCGCCGAGATTGTTTTCAACAAATATTCCGCCGCCGGCGCCGGCCGTATTGCCGGTGATCGTGGAATTGATCACCGTCATCGTTCCGCCCGAGGCGATGCCGCCGCCAGCGACAGATGCTGCGCTGTCCTTGATTGTGGAGTCGATGACGACGAGGGTCGTGCCATGCGAGTTCAGGATCGCGCCGCCGAAAGCCTCAGACCCATCGGTCAGCGTCAGGCTGCGCACCGTGAGGACGGCGCCTGGAAGGTTCATGTTGAAGATGCGGTGCGCATCGTCGCCGGAAATGGTGATGTTGGCCTTGCGGTCGCCGTCGGTGTCGCCGTTGATGGTGATGTCGCTCCGGATGGCGAGCTCGCCCGATGTCAGCTTGATCGTCTGGAAGGCAAGCGAAGGGTCGAACTGGATCGTGTCGGCGCCGGCGGCGGTGTTGGCGTCGATGACGGCCTGGCGCAGCGAGCCCGCGCCGGAATCGTTGGTGTTGCTGACTGTGAACAGAGCCATGATCTGCACTCCCCATAAGCCGCGCCTCGCGACGCCCCGGTGGTTGACGCCGGTTCGCGGGATGTTTCGCGCGGCGTCGTGACCTTGGGGGAGTTCACCGGAACGCGGCCGCTCTCGCCATCAGGCGATCACCTGAATTGGCGCGGCGCTCCGCCGCCCGTCTCTCCACCCGTTGGCCGGACGCTAGTCAGCCGGCCGACGTTGCGTAAGCGCGGGGGCTCGGCTAGGCATCAGATTGGCCGGGAATGGACGCGTTTTGGCAGGAACTGCATGCGCCGGCCGGGGGAGGCGGACGTGGCAAAGGCGACACCGGCGCCGGGCGGCAGGCAGGCCACCCGCTGCGTCGCCATGGTGGTCTATCACGGAATCATCCCGCTCGATGTCGTCGGCCCGCTGCAGGTGTTCGGCCTCATCAACCTGATGCAGGGCAGGACCAGCTACGACGTGAAGACGGTGGCGGAGGACAGGACGCCGATCGAGACCGGCATGGGGTTCGCCCTGGTGCCGTCGAACACCATCGCCGACCTCGAACTGCCGGTCGACACGCTGCTGGTGGCGGGCGCCGACAGCCCGACGGCCGGCTCGTCGCCGGCGCTGCTCGCATGGCTGCGGCAGGCGGCGCCGCAGGCGCGGCGCTTCGGCTCGATCTGCACCGGCACGTTCACGCTCGGCGCGGCGGGGCTGCTCGAAGGCAAGCGGGTGACCACGCACTGGGGTTATGCCGAGCGGCTGGCGCAGCGCTTTCCCGGCGCTTCGGTCGAACCCGATTCCATCTACATCCGCGACGGCAATCTCTACAGCTCCGCCGGCATCACCGCCGGCATCGACCTCGCGCTGGCGCTGGTGGAGGAAGATTTCGGACGCGACTACGCGCTGGAGGTGGCGCGCCACCTGGTGCTCTATTTCAAGCGCTCCGGCGGCCAGTCGCAGTTCTCCACTCTGCTGCGCGGCGCGTTCTCGGAAACGCCGGCCATCGCGCGCGTGCAGCAATGGTGCGTCGACAACCTTGCCGGCGACCTCTCGGTCGCCGCGATGGCGGATCAGGCGGCGATGAGCGAGCGCAACTTCGCCCGGCTGTTTCGCGAGCAGGCCGGCCGCACGCCTGCCGACTATGTCGCGGCGGTGAGGCTCGACGCGGCGCGGCGGCTGCTTGAGGAGACGCAGTTGCCGGTCGACACGGATCGCTGCACGCTGTGGGCTGGGAAGCTCGGCGGCGCTGCGGCGGCTGTTCATGGGCCGGCTTGGCGTGACGCCGCAGCACTATCGGACACGGTTTGCGTCGACGGCACAAACCCATTGACAGCGCTTCCGCCGCGCCACTATTGTCCGCGCCCATGATCTCGACCCGAATTCTCGTAGTAGGAAGGCGCGTGGGCAAGGCGGTGTAACCGCCGGGCGAGACCAACCCATGCGCATCAAGCAGGCTCCCGACCGGGGGCCTTTTTTATTGCCGCCGATCAGACTAGACGAACTTGAAATAGCGCCGGACGAGCGCGAGACGGGACCAGGACGATGAACGCACGAGCTGAAACGGGCCGACAGGAAACGATCCGGCAAGACGCGGGCCGCCGCGAGATGACCGGCGCAGAGATGGTCGTCCAGGCGCTCAAGGACAACGGCGTCAAGCATATCTTCGGCTATCCGGGCGGCGCGGTGCTCCCGATCTACGACGAGATCTTCCAGCAGGAGGACGTGCAGCACATCCTCGTGCGCCACGAGCAGGGCGCTGGCCACGCGGCGGAAGGCTACGCCCGCTCCACCGGAAAGGCCGGCGTGATGCTGGTGACCTCGGGTCCCGGTGCGACCAACGCGGTGACGCCGCTGCAGGACGCGCTGATGGATTCGATCCCGCTGGTCTGCATCACCGGACAGGTGCCCACCACGCTGATTGGCTCAGACGGCTTCCAGGAATGCGACACGGTCGGCATCACGCGCCCCTGCACCAAGCACAACTGGCTCGTGAAGGACGTCAACGAACTGGCGGCCACGCTGCACGAGGCGTTCCATGTCGCGACGACCGGGCGGCCCGGCCCGGTGGTCGTCGACATTCCCAAGGACATCCAGTTCGCCAAGGGCATGTACACGCCGCCGCAGCAGGCGCCGCGTATGAGCTATCAGCCGAAGGTGAACGGCGACCTCGAAAAAGTTCGCGCCGCGGTCGAGCTGATGGCGTCGGCCAAGCGGCCGATCATCTATTCGGGCGGCGGCGTGGTGAACTCCGGACCGGAAGCCAGCCACCTGCTGCGCGAGCTGGTCGACCTGACCGGCTTCCCGATCACGTCGACGCTGATGGGGCTGGGCGCCTATCCGGCCAGCGGCAAGAACTGGCTGGGCATGCTCGGCATGCATGGCAGCTACGAAGCCAATATGGCCATGCACGACTGCGACGTGATGGTGTGCATCGGCGCGCGCTTCGACGACCGCATCACCGGGCGGCTGAACGCGTTCTCGCCGAACTCGAAGAAGATCCACATCGACATCGATCCGTCGTCGCTGAACAAGAACGTGCGCGTCGAGATCCCGATCCTGGGCGATGTCGGCCGCGTGCTGGAGGACATGGTGCGGCTGTGGCGCGCCAGCGCCAAGCAGGAGAAGGCGCAGCTCAAGGGCTGGTGGGAGCAGATTGGCCACTGGCGGGCGCGCAACTCGTTTGCCTATACGCGCAGCGCCGACGTCATCATGCCGCAATACGCCATCGAACGGCTCTACGAGGCGACGAAGGACCGCGACGTCTACATCACGACGGAAGTCGGCCAGCACCAGATGTGGGCGGCGCAGTTCTATGGCTTCGAGAAGCCGAACCGCTGGCTGACCTCCGGCGGGCTGGGCACGATGGGCTATGGCCTGCCGGCCGCGCTCGGCGTGCAGATCGCGCATCCGAAATCACTGGTCATCGACATCGCCGGCGATGCCTCGGTGCAGATGACGATGCAGGAGATGAGCGCGGCGGTGCAGTACGAGGCGCCGATCAAGATCTTCATCCTCAACAACCAGTACATGGGCATGGTGCGCCAGTGGCAGCAGCTGCTGCACGGCAACCGGTTGTCGCACTCCTACACCGAGGCGATGCCGGACTTCGTGCTGATGGCGCAGGCCTTCGGCGCGCACGGCATACGCTGCGAGAAGCCGCACGAGCTCGACGACAAGATCGCCGAGATGATCGACGTGAAGAAGCCGGTCATCTTCGATTGCCGCGTGGCCAATCTCGCCAACTGCTTCCCGATGATCCCGTCGGGCAAGGCGCACAACGAGATGCTGCTGCCTGACGAGGCGACCGACGAGGTGGTGGCCAACGCCATCGACGCGAAGGGCCGCGAGCTGGTTTGACCGGCTCGCGCTTTCAATGGGTTAGGCAGATCCGCCGAGAAAGTGATTCACGCATGAACGCCCAGCTTCAGCCGACCGGGTCGGCCTATTTCATCACCAAGGACGCGACCGCGCCCGAGAGCCACACACTCTCCGTGCTGGTCGACAACGAGCCCGGCGTGCTGGCGCGCGTCATCGGCCTGTTTTCCGGTCGCGGCTACAACATCGACAGCCTGACCGTGTCGGAGACCGAGCACGAGAAGCACCTGTCGCGCATCACCATCGCCACGCGCGCCACGCCGCAGGTGATGGAGCAGATCAAGAACCAGCTCGAGCGCATCGTGCCGGTTCACCGCGTCGTCGACCTCACCGTCGTAGCGCAGGAGCGCGGGCAGGAACGCCCGCTGGAGCGCGAGCTGGCGCTGGTCAAGGTGACGGGCAAGGGCGATGCTCGCGTCGAGGCGCTGCGGCTGGCGGAGGCCTTCAACGCCAAGGTTTCGGACGCCACGACCGAACATTTCATTTTCGAGATCACCGGCAAGGGCACCAAGATCGACCAGTTCATCGCGATCATGAAGCCACTCGGCCTGATCGAGATCTGCCGCACCGGCATCGCTGCGATGACCCGCGGGCCCGAGGGCATGTAGCAGCACGATATTCGACTGAGCCAACGGCCGGCCGGCCGTGACCCATCGCCGGATATCCGCAGAAAGGTCAGTATAACTGACCTATTCGGGAGGCCACCATGTCCGTCGACGCCTTTGCGGCGCTGCTCGTCTTCGCCTTCGTGACATCGATCACGCCGGGGCCGAACAACATCATGCTGCTGACCTCCGGCGTGAATTTCGGCTTCGTGCGGACCATACCGCACATGCTGGGCATCGGCGCCGGCTTCCTGTCGCTGCTGCTCGGTGTCGGGCTCGGGCTTGGGGCGGTGCTGACGGCGTTTCCGCAGCTGCACCTGGCTCTCAAGATCGTCGGTGGCGTGTACCTGCTCTATCTGGCCTGGCGCATCGCCATGTCACGCTCACTTGGGGAGAAGGGGGACGGCGGTGCGCGGCCGATGAGCTTCGTCGAGGCGGCGGCCTTCCAGTGGGTCAATCCGAAGGCCTGGGTGATGGCGGTGACTGCCATGGCCGTCTACACCAATACCGACCGTCCGTTCCTTTCCGTCCTGCTGGTCTCGGTCGCCTTCGCGGCGGTCAACCTGCCCAGCGTCTCCACCTGGGCGGGATTTGGAGTGGCGCTGCGCGGCTTCCTCGCGGAGCCGAACCGGCTGAAGTGGTTCAACATCGTGATGGGTCTGCTTCTGGCGGCCTCGCTGTGGCCGATGCTACGCTGAGGCATGATCGGGCTGTTCACGCCGTTCCGCATCGTCGCCGCGAGCATCGTGCTTCTCGCGGGCCTGTTCGCGGTCGGATGGGCCACCAGGATTGACCCCTCCGAAAAGCCGGTGATCGCCATCGTCGGCGGCGGCTTCATCATCAACTACCGCATCGCCGACCATTTCTACGGCTTCACCGCCGTCGTGCAGAAGCCGCTCGAGTCCGGTTCGATCATCGAGGCGACGTTCGAAGATCCGGCCGGCGGCGCGCCGATCGTGGTTCGCGAGCGCGTCAGTCCGGCGACCGACCGCTACGATTTCCGCACGCCGCCGCTGGCGAACATCGAGGCCGGCAAGCCGTACAAGGTGACCGTGCGCGTGCTCGACCGCGAGGAGAAGGCCGAGCTCTATGCGACGGAGATGGCCTACAAGAGCGACGTCAGCACAGCCGGCCTGCCGAAGGTGCCGCTGACAGTGGGGCCGGGATATCACCGGAACCCGCAGGCGGGTGGGTGAGTTAGTTCCTGTTGTGTTCTGTTTGTCTACATGCTATTCAGGGCGTGTAGAAGGTGAGTGCATGGCACTGAATCTCAGGAACCGCGAGACGGAGAGGCTGGTGCGCGAGTATGCGCGCCAGCGTGGGCTCGGCCTGACGGAAGCGGTGCATGAGGCGGTGGAGAGCGCATTGAAGAGTGAAGAGGTCGTCGACAAGACTCCTGGCGAAGCGCTTTTGGAGCGCTTGCAGCCGCTGTTCGACCGCCTCGATCGACTACCTCGCACCGGCCAGAAGGCCGATAAAGCGTTCTTTGACGATCTCTGGGGCCAGGGAGACGACTGATGCATGTCGACGCTTCCGCGATGGTCGCGATCATTCTGCGGGAACCGGGGTATGGCGCGCTTGCTGCGCGGCTGGCAGAGGCGTCGCAGCGGGTCACTTCCGCGATCGCGGTGCTGGAGACAATCATTGCGGTCGGACGTGAACTGGGCGACCGCTCAGCCGGCCTGCAGGTTCTGCGGGAATTTCTCGCCAGCGCGAAAGTGGACGTGGCGCCCGTCGGAGCGGAGCTGGTCGACGGTCTGGCCAACGCCCACCTGCGCTACGGCAAGGGCTCCGGCAGTCCGGCTCGTCTCAACCTCGGCGACTGCTTCTCCTATGCGCTCGCCAAGCGGGCGGGCGTGCCGCTGCTCTACAAGGGTGACGACTTCGCGCAGACCGACCTGGCGTGAGGCCGGCTTGCGCGCGCGGGGCGAATCCGGTCTGAGCCGCTGATGCAGTTTTCTCCGCAACAAGACGAAGCGCTGAAGGCGGTGGCGCGCTGGCTGAAGGGCGGCGGCGGGCAGGTGTTCCGGCTGTTCGGCTATGCCGGCACCGGCAAGACCACGCTGGCGCGGCACTTTGCCGAGGGGCTCGACGGCGCCGTGCAGTTTGCCGCCTTCACCGGCAAGGCGGCGCAGGTGTTGCGCTCGAAGGGCGCGGTCAACGCCCGCACGATCCACTCGCTGATATACCGCCCGCGCGGCGAGGAGGCGGTGGAGGACGAGACGACCGGCAAGACCTCGATGTCGCCGACCTTTTCGCTCAACCGGCAGAGCCCGGTGGCCAAGGCCAAGCTGATCGTCGTGGACGAATGCTCCATGGTGGACGAGCAGCTTGGCCGCGACCTGATGAGTTTCGGAACGCCGATCCTCGTGCTGGGTGATCCCGCGCAGTTGCCGCCGGTGCAGGGTGGCGGCTTCTTCACCGAGCACGAGCCCGATCACCTGCTGACCGAGATCCACCGGCAGGCGCGCGACAACCCCATCATCCGGCTCGCCATGGACGTGCGCGAAGGGCGTGAGTTCATCCGCGGCGACTACGGCACGGCGCAGGTGATCGGCCGCGAGGACGTGAACCAGGACATCGTGCTCGGCGCCGATCAGGTGCTGGTCGGGACCAACCGGACGCGGCGGCGCTACAATCAGCGGCTGCGCGAGCTGAAGGGTTTTTCCGCCGCCTTCCCGCAGGCCGGCGACAAGCTGGTGTGCCTGCGCAACGACGCCGCCAAAGGCCTGCTCAACGGCTCGCTGTGGAAGGTGATGACCTCGTCGCGCGAGACGGTGAAGCCGGGCATCAACCTTCTGGTCTCGCCGGAGGAGGACGATCCCGACCGCGGCGTGGCGAAGATCAAGCTGCTCAAGGCGGCGTTCGACAGCCCGGACGAGGAGATCCCGTGGCAGACCAAGAAGCGTTATGACGATTTCGACTACGGCTATGCGCTGACGGTGCACAAGGCTCAGGGTTCGCAGTGGGACAAGGTCGTGCTGTTCGACGAAAGCTTCGCCTTCAAGGACACGCGCCAGCGCTGGCTCTATACGGCGATCACGCGCGCGGCGCGGGAACTGACGGTGGTGCGCTAGGATGGCTGCAAAGCTCTCTGTCAATCTCAACGCAGTCGCTCTGCTGAGGAACCGGCGAGACCTGCCGTGGCCGTCGGTGGAGCATCTCGGGCGCATCGCGCTGGAGGCCGGCGCGCATGGGCTGACGGTGCATCCGCGGCCCGACCAGCGACATACGCGCTTCTCCGATCCCCCGGTGCTGCGGGCGCTGATCGACGATGCGTTTCCGCGGGCCGAATTCAACATTGAGGGCTTTCCGGACGAGCAGTTCATCGCGCTGGCAGAGGCGGCGCAGCCGGACCAGGTGACGCTGGTGCCAGACGATCCGCGTCAGGCGACCTCGGATCACGGCTGGGACTTTTCGGCCGAGCGCGAGCGGCTCGCACCCATCGTCGCGCGGCTGAAGAAAGGCGGCATGCGCGTGTCGCTGTTCGCCGAGCCGTCGCCGGACGGGATGGAGATCGCCAAGGCGCTTGGCGCTGACCGCATCGAGCTGTTCACCGGCCCTTACGGCGGCTGCCACGACGATTCCGCGAAGGCCGCCAAGGCTCTGGAAGCGTTGGGAAAAGCGGCCGATGCCGCGCTGGCGGCGGGGCTGGCCGTCAATGCGGGCCACGACCTGACCGTGGCCAACCTTCCGGCACTCGTGCGGCGCATCCCGCGGCTGGCGGAGGTGTCCATCGGCCACGGCCTGACGGCTGATGCGCTGGAGTTCGGCATGGCCGGCACGGTGCGCCGCTTCCTAGCTGCGCTCGGCCACTGACCCGGCGAAGCGCCGTCAGGCGCGCTCCTCCCATATCTTCGCCAGTTCGACGATCGTCGCCACCGCCTTCTCCATATCCTGCCGGCTCACCCATTCGAGCGGCGAGTGGAAGGCGTGGCCTCCCGCGAAGATGTTGGGGCAGGGCAAGCCCATATGCGACAGCCGCGAGCCGTCGGTGCCGCCGCGTATGCTGCCGATCGCCGGCTCCATGCCAGCGCGCCGCACCGCGTCCATCGCATACTCGACGATCTCGGGGTTGCGGTCGAGCACGACCTTCATGTTGCGATACTGCTGGGTGACCGTGAAGGTGTAGGACGAGCCGGGGAAACCGTTCAGCACGTCGCGGACGATGGCCTCCAGCAGCGCCTCCTTATGCGCCAGTCCGCTTTCCTCGAAATCGCGCACGATCAGCCCGATCGAGGCCGTCTCCATGGAGCCGGAGAGGTCGGTGGGGTGCAGGAAGCCGATGCGACCCTCGGTCGTCTCCGGTGCGGCGTCCTTCGGCAGCCGGTCGACGATGGCGGAGGCGATCTTGATGGCGTTCTCCATCTTGCCGAACGCGAAGCCCGGGTGGATGGCCACGCCGGTGATGGCGATCTCGACGCGGTCGGCCGAAAACGTCTCGGTCTCGATGGAACCGGCGGTGCTGCCGTCCAGCGTATAGGCAAACTTGGCGCCGAGCTTCTTCAGGTCGACCTTGTCGACACCGCGCCCGATCTCTTCGTCGGTGGTGAACAGCAGCCTGAGCGCGCCGTGGCGGATGGCCGGGTTCTCGACAAGAACCTGCGCCGCCGCAACGATCTCGGCGACGCCGGCCTTGTCGTCGGCGCCCAGCAGCGTGGTGCCATCGGTGGTGATGACGTCATTGCCGATCTGGTTGGCGAGTTCAGGATGCTCGGCGACGCGGATGATCTGGCGCGGATCGCCCTTCAGTACGATGTCGCCGCCAGCGTAGTTCTCGACAAGCTGCGGCTTCACGCCGGCGCCGGAGAAATCCGGCGCGGTGTCGACATGGGCACAGAAGCAGATCACCGGCACCTGCTTGTCGGTATTGGCTGGCACGGTGGCGTAGACGTTGCCGTGCTCATCCATATGCGCGTCCGAAAGCCCGATGGACAGAAGCTCCTCCACCAGCAGCCTGCCAAGGTTCTTCTGCTTTTCGGTGGACGGCTGCGAAGTCGAGCGGGGGTCGGACTGGGTGTCGATGGCGACATAGCGCAGGAAACGCTCGGTGACGGTGGTGCTGCGGGGGCTGTTCACGGGCTGGTCCGTTTCAAATCGTCGGGTGGCCAGATTTAGCGGCTCGGCGCATAAAGCGCACGGGCCAATTCGCCGATGTGGGGTCCAGCTGATGCCATCGAATCCGCATTCCTCCCCCAGCGAGCTATCGCAAAGCAGCATTGGTTGCTGCATTGCAGCAGGCGTAGAAGCCCCGCCCGTTCCACAGGGAGCGGCCGCGGGCCGCATCGGGAATGTCTCTTGAAGGCATTGGCTCCGCCCAGCCGGCGGGGCAACGGGCTGCCGGCGGCCGGACCGCGGCGCTTGCGCTGGGCGCGGTCGGCGTCGTCTATGGCGATATTGGCACCAGCCCGATCTATGCGCTGCGTGAGGCGCTGAAGGCCGCCACCGGCGGAGACGGGCCGCCGGCCGACGTCGACGTGATCGGCGTGCTTTCCATCATCGTGTGGTCGCTGACCCTGATCGTCTCGGCCAAATACGCGCTGATCGTGCTCCGGGCCGACAATGGCGGCGAGGGCGGCACGCTGTCGCTGATGGCGCTGGCGCGCCGCGGCGTGTCGCGCAACCTCTCCGCCAGCGTGCTGGTCCTCGGTGTGGCGGGTGCGGCGCTGTTCTACGGTGACGCGCTGATCACGCCGGCGATTTCCGTGCTGTCGGCCGTCGAGGGGCTGGAAGTGGTCGTTCCGGGCGTCGAGGACGCGGTGGTGCCGATCACGGTGGCCATCATCGTCGGGCTCTTCGCCGTCCAGCGCTTCGGCACCGCGCGAGTGGCCGGCGTGTTCGGCCCGATCACCGCAATCTGGTTCCTCGTGCTCGGCGGTGTCGGGCTGTGGCACATCGTCCAGAACCCTGACGTGCTGGCGGCGCTCGACCCGCGCGCGGCGGCCGGCTTTCTGGTCGATCACAGTGGCGTGGCGCTGGTGGTGATGGGTGCCGCCTTCCTTGCCGTCACCGGCGCGGAGGCGCTCTATGCCGATCTCGGCCATTTCGGCCGCAAGCCCATCGTTCTTGCCTGGTTCGCTTTGGTTTTCCCGGCGCTGGTGCTGAACTATTTCGGGCAGGGGGCCTACATCCTGTCGCATCGCGGGCCCATCGGTCAGCCTCTCTTCGAGATGGTTCCCGGCTGGGCCGGCCTGCCGCTGGTGGTGCTGGCCACGGCTGCCACCGTTATCGCCAGCCAGGCGGTGATCACCGGCACCTATTCGCTGACCAGCCAGGCGATCCAGCTAGGCATGCTGCCGCGGCTCGACATCCTGCACACTTCGGCCGCGCAGTCCGGCCAGATCTACATGCCGCAGGTGAACCTGCTGCTGGCTGTCGGTGTGGTGATCCTGGTGCTCGAATTCGGCTCGTCCTCGGCGCTGGCGTCCGCCTACGGCATCTCGGTGACCGGCGAGATGGTCGTGACCAGCCTGCTGCTGTTCTTCGTGATGACCGGCATCTGGCGCTGGCGGGCGCTCACGGCCGCGCTGGTCATAGCCCCGCTGCTGGCGATGGAGGCGGTGTTCCTGTGGGCCAACATGCTCAAGGTGCATGACGGCGGCTACGTGTCGCTGGCGGTGGCCGGCCTGCTGATGCTGGGCATCTTCACCTGGCGGCGCGGCAGCGCCATCGTGTTCCAGAAATCGCGCAAGGCGGAGGTGCCGCTGGAGGTGCTGACCGGGCGGCTGGCGGCGAAACCGCCGGCCATCGTGCCGGGCACGGCTGTGTTCCTGACCAGCGACCGCGAAAGCGCGCCCACGGCGCTGATGCACAGCCTGAAGCACTACAAGGCGCTGCACGAGAAGAACGTCATCCTGACCATCGTCACCGCCGAGGAGCCGCATGTGGCGGAGGCCGAGCGCGCGATTGTCGAAGAAATCAATCCGCTGTTCATGCGGGTGACCATGAAGTTCGGCTACATGGAGCAGCCGAACGTGCCCAAGGCGCTGGCCGTCTGCCGCAAGCAGGGCTGGAAGTTCGACATCATGTCGACTTCTTTCTTCCTGTCGCGGCGCTCGCTGAAGGCCTCGCCGCTGGGCGGCATGCCGCTCTGGCAGGACAAGCTCTATATCGCGCTGGCGCGCAACGCCTCGGACGCCACGGCGTGGTTCCAGATCCCGAGCGGACGGGTCGTCGAAATCGGCACGCAGATCGTCATCTGAGTGTTTCGGGTGAGGCCGGCCTGCAAATGGCGGTCTCCTGCGCTTCCGGTGCTCACGTACCCAAAAGTACGCTCCGCTCCGGTTCTCAGAGACCACCATTTTCGGCTCGGCCTGACCCGAAACAGTGCTCCGCCATCGTTGCCAGCGGCGCTTCAGCCCGCGAGCGCCGCCTTGTTGGCGGCCAGCCAGTCCTTAACCGAGGTGGGTCTGCGGCCGGACAGCTTCTCGACGTCGGCAGTCACGGTGGCGAGGTCGCCGGCGCGGGTGGCGGTGTCGAAGGACACGATGGTGGGGATGACCGGCTCCGGAACGCCGGCCGCTTTCATGCCTCCTGCCAATTGCTCGTCGGTCAGGTTGACCACCGCGATCGGCTTGCCGGTGGCGGCGCTCGCCAGCGCGGCGATCTCGGCGTTGCTCAGCGCCTCGGAGCCGGTGAGGGTATAGGTCGTGTTCGCAGCCGGCGGGTTGGCCAGCGCCCCGGCGATTGCCGCGGCCTGGTCGGCGCGCGACACGAAGGAGGTGCGGCCTTCGCCGGCCGAAGTGAACCACTGGCCGGTCTTCAGCGCCTGCGGCAGGCTCATGTGCAGGTTTTCCATGTACCAGCTGTTGCGGAAGATCAGGTAGGGCAGGCCGGTGGCCTTCACCGCCTGCTCGGAGCCGAGATGGTCGGGCGCGAAGCTGACCTTCGAGTTCTCCGCATTGGGCAGCGAGGTGTAGGCGATGCGCCTGGCGCCGGCCCTGGCGGCGGCGGCGATTGCCGCCTTGTGCTGGCGCAGCCGCTTGCCCGGCTCGTCCATAGCGTCCGTGGACACGACGAGGACGGTGCCGGCGCCGGCGAACGCCTTCTCCAGGCCGGCGGGATCGTCGAAGTCGGCCTTCACGACCTTGACGCCATTCGCCGCGAGGTCGGCCAGCTTTTCGGGGTTGCGGGTGCCGGCGACGACGCGGGCGGGCGCGACCTTCTGCGCGCCGAGCAGATTGTCGATGACGGCGCGGCCGAGATGGCCGGAGGCGCCGGTGACGAAGATGGTGTCGGACATTTCCCAGTTCCTATGCAATTTCGAGAGATGCTCTCTTTTCGAGACCAGCACTAGATTGTATATTGAGAGGCCTTCGTAAAGGAGGCAGTTTGAAATCAGGTAGTTACCCCAAGGGTACCGGAACGCCGCCATGGATGCCCGCATCGCTTCGACGCGACAGAAGATCGAGATTTACGGCGCCGACGCCGGCGGGCTGGCGAACTGCCCGATCCGCAACGTTGTCGACGTCATCTCCGGCAAGTGGAGTTCGCTGCTGCTGATGGCGCTAGCGGAGAAGCCGTACCGCTTCGGCGCGCTGCGGCGGCTGGTGCCGGACATTTCGCAGCGCATGCTGACGCAGACGCTGCGCGACCTGCAGCGCGACGGCTATGTGCACCGCGAGGTGTTCGCCACGACGCCGCCGAGTGTCGAATACTCGCTGACCGACATGGGCAGGTCGATGTATGGCGCGATGGAGCACCTGCTGCACTGGGCCGAGAACAACTATCCGGGCGTGCAGGCCGCGCGGCGCGACTACGACGCGGCTGCCGCGTAAGGGGTTGCCGGGCGCGGCAACGCGACCTATCTGAGACGCCTTCAGCGCAGGAGAAGCGGCACGATGTGATTTCACCCCGACAGCAATGCCTCAATGCAATGCCATCGGAGAAATCATGTCCGCTTCCATCACCATCGCCAGCCTGGCGTGGGCTCTGCCCGACGGCCGGCAACTCTTCCAGGATCTCAACCTGACCTTCGGGCGCGAGCGCGCCGGCCTCGTCGGGCGCAACGGCGTCGGCAAGACCACGCTGCTGAAGCTCGTCTCCGGGGACCTGCGGCCAGCGGCCGGAACGGTCGCCGTCGACGGGCGGCTCGGCGTGCTGCGCCAGAGCGTGCAGGTGCGCGACGGCGACACCGTCGCCGACCTGTTCTGCGCACGCAAAGCGCTGGATCTGCTCGCGCGGGCCGGGCGCGGCGACGCCACGGCCGACGAACTGGCCGAGGCCGACTGGACGCTTGAGACGCGGCTGGAGGCCGCGTTGGCGAAGGTCGGGCTCGCGGCGGGACCGGAGACGCCGCTTGCCGCGGTGTCCGGTGGGCAGCGCACGCGCGCGGCGCTGGCGTCGCTCGTCTTTGCCGAACCCGACTTCCTGCTGCTGGACGAGCCGACTAACAATCTCGACCGCGAGGGACGGCGCGCCGTGATCGACCTGCTCGCCGGCTGGAAGGCCGGCGCCGTCGTCGTCAGCCATGACCGCGAATTGCTCGACACGATGGACGCCATCGTCGAGATGACCTCGCTCGGCGTCACGCGCCACGGCGGAAACTGGAGCGCTTACCGAGAGCGCAAGGCGCTCGAACTTGCCGCTGCGCGAAACGATCTGGCCGCCGCGGAGCGCGAGATGGCGGCGGTCGACCGCGCGGCGCGCGTGCGCGAGGAGAAGCAGGACCGGCGCGACCGTGGCGGGCGCAGGAAGAACGCCAAGGGCGACGAGCCCAAGATCCTGCTCAACACGTTGAAGGGGCGGGCGCAGGAGAGCCGCGGCGACACGGTGCGGCTTGCCGAGCGCCAGCGCGTGCAGGCTTCAGAGGCGGCGGCTGAGGCGCGGGCGCGCATCGAGGTGCTGCAGCCTTTCAGCGTGACGCTGCCGTCGACCGGCTTGCCGGCAGGGCGCGCCGTGATGCGGGTCGACGGCGTGGCCGTCGGCTATGAGGCCGGAAATCCGGTATTGCGCGATCTCTCCCTGCAGATCACCGGTCCCGAGCGCGTCGCCATCACCGGGCCGAACGGCTCGGGCAAGACGACGCTTCTGGCCGTGCTCGCAGGGGATTTGCCGCCATGGTCGGGAACCGTCCAGGTGACGGTGCCTTTCGCCATGCTCGACCAGAGGGTCAGCCTGCTCGACCCCCGAACATCCATCCGCGACAATTTCCGCCGCCTCAACCCCGAGGCGGACGAGAATGCCTGCCGGTCGGCGCTGGCGCGTTTCAGGTTCCGCGCCGACGCCGCACTGCAGCAGGCGGGCACGCTGTCGGGCGGCGAGATGCTGCGCGCCGGGCTCGCCTGCGTGCTGGGCGGCGCGAACCCGCCGCAGCTGCTGATCCTGGACGAGCCGACCAACCATCTCGACATCGACGCCATCGAGGCGGTTGAGGCTGGATTGCGCGCCTATGACGGCGCGCTCTTGATCGTCAGCCACGACGAGGCTTTCCTCGCCAACGTCGGCGTGGACCGGCGAGTCGTTTTGGGCGGGTCGCGTGCGAAAACTTGATATCGCAATTGCCGGCGCGGGTCCGGCAGGCCTGGCGAGCGCGCTGTTCCTGCACCGCGCCGGCCACAGGGTGACCGTGTTCGAGCGTTTCGACGCGCCGAAGCCGCTCGGCTCGGGCCTGATCCTGCAGCCGACCGGCCTCGCCGTGCTGGCGCGGCTCGGCCTGCGCGGGAAGATCGAGGCGCTCGGCAGCCGCATCGAGCGGCTGTACGGCGCCGATGCCAAGAGCGGCCGCACCGTGCTCGACGTGCGCTACGACGCGCTCAAGGACCGGAGCGGCCGGTTCGAGACCGGGCTCGGCGTGCATCGCGCCGCGCTGTTTGGCGTGCTGCACCACGCGGTGGCCGAGGCGGGCATCGCAGTGGAGACCGCGCGACCGGTTGGCGAGCTTGAGACCGGCACGCAGGCGCGGCTTGTCTTCGAGGACGGCACGCGCTCGGCCGCGTTCGATCTCGTCATCGACGCCACCGGCGCGCGGTCGCGGCTGCGCGGCCATTGCCGCACGCCCGCCGAGCCGCGGCCGCTTGCCTACGGCGCGTGGTGGGCGTCGCTGCCCTGGCAGGAGGGTTTCGACGCCCATGCGCTGGAGCAACGCTACAGGCATGCATCGGTGATGATCGGCGTGCTGCCGATCGGCCGCATGGCGCCCGCTTTGGAAGAAGGGGGCGGCGAGCCGATGGCCGCCTTCTTCTGGAGCCTGAAACCCGATCTTGCCGAAACCGTAAAGGCACGAGGGCTGGCTGCCTGGAAGGACGAGGTGAGGGGGCACTGGCCGGCCGCCGCCGCGCATCTCGACAATATCGGCAGTTTCGACGAGCTGACGCTGGCGCGCTACGGCCACCACACGCTGACGCTGCCGGCCGGCAACGGCATCGCCTTCATCGGCGACAGCGCGCATTCGACCAGTCCGCAGCTCGGGCAGGGGGCGAACATGGCGCTGCTCGACGCGGCAGCACTGGTCGACGCTGTGGAAGCGTCGGCCGATGTCGAGGCCGCGCTCGCTGCCTACTGCCGGATGCGGCGCTGGCATGTGCGCATCTTCCAGATGGCCTCGCGCGCGTTCACCCCGTTCTACCAGTCGGACTCGCGGGCGCTGCCCTTCCTGCGTGACACGCTCGTCGCCACCGTGGCCAGGGTGCCGCCGGGGCCGCGGCTGCTGGCGAAGCTTGTGTCGGGTACGCTGGTGACGCCGGCGCGGCGGTGAGATTTTTCCTGCGCCGCGGCCTTGTCACGAAGCCGGCGGCCGCCGACATAGCGGCAGCACGGAGGCGCATATGAGCGACGGACTTGTTCTGGTGACCGGCGGGTCGGGTTTTCTCGGTGCACACTGCATCCTGAAGCTGCTCGACGCAGGTTACCGCGTTCGCACGACAGTGCGGTCGCTCCGGCGCGAGGCCGAGGTGCGCGCGATGCTGCGGGCCGGCGGCGCCGAGCCCGGCGAACGGCTGCAATTCGCCGAGGCCGACCTGATGTCCGACAAGGGCTGGGCAGAGGCGGTCGCCGGCTGCGACTATGTGCTGCATGTCGCCTCGCCGTTTCCCACGGTGCAGCCGAAAGACGAGAACGAACTGATCGTGCCGGCGCGGGAAGGTACGCTTCGCGTCCTGCGGGCCGCGCGCGACGCCGGCGTCAGGCGCGTGGTTCTGACCTCGTCCTACGCGGCGATCGGCTACGGCCATGCGCCGCAGTCAAAACCCTTCGACGAGTCGAGCTGGACCGTGCTCGAGGGACCGGGTGTGACCCCTTACGTCAAGTCGAAGACCATCGCGGAGCGCGCCGCGTGGGATTTCATCGCCGGCGAGGGCAACGGACTTGAGCTGGCGGTGGTGAACCCCGTCGGCATCCTGGGGCCGGTTCTCGGGAAGGATCTTTCCTCGTCGGTGGAGCTGCTGAAGAGCCTGATGGAGGGCGCGGTGCCGGCCGCCCCGCGTACCTGGTTCGGGCTGGTCGACGTGCGCGACGTGGCCGACCTGCATTTGCATGCCATGACCACCGAATACGCCGCTGGCGAACGCTTCCTCGCGACCGGCGGTGACTTTCTCAGCGTCATCGACATGGCCCGCATTCTGAAGGCCGAAGGCGGGCCGCTCGGTCGCAAGGCGCCGACGCGGGTGATGCCGGACTGGCTGGTGCGGGTGCTGGCCGTTTTCATGCCGGCGGCGCGGGCCACCGTGCCCGAACTCGGCAAGCAGAAGAACGGCACGAGCCAGAAGGCGCGGAACTATTTCGGCTGGCAGCCCCGCACGCCGCGCGAGGCGATCCTCGCCTCGGCCGAGAGCCTTGTGAAGCTGGGCATCGTCAAGACCTGACGCCCCTTGCGCCATCCGGCGCACTCCGCTAAACGGCCGAACCGTAACGTACGGTACGGCAATTGAACCAGCAGACGACCCTTGCGCGGCGCGAGCCGCCGGCCCTGAGAGAGGGCGGGCTGAAGGAGCCCACGGACCGCCAGCAGGCGGTGCTGGACGCCGTGCTCGCGCTGATGGTCGAGGGCGGCGAGCCGACCATGAGTGCGGTGGCGCGGCGGGCGTCGTGCTCGAAGGAAACGCTGTACAAGTGGTTCGGCGACCGCGACGGCCTGCTGGCCGCGACGGTGCAGTGGCAGGCGTCGAAGGTGCGCGCCGGCAACTACGACCGCACGCGGCTCGACGCAAACGCGTTGCGCGACAGTCTGGAGGCATTCGCCGCCAACTGGCTGCGGGTGATCTCATCGGACACGTCGCTGGCGCTCAACAGGATCGCCATCGGCAACGCGACGAAGGCGGGCGACCATCTCGGCGGTATCGTGCTTGCCAATGGACGCTTCGCCATCGGCGAGCGGTTGAAGCCGCTGCTGGAAGCAGGGCGCGAGGCCGGGCTGCTCGCCTTCGACGACGCCGAAGAGGCGTTCCGCACCTTCTTCGGTCTGGCCGGCCGCGACGTGCAGATCAGGCTGCTGCTCGGCGACGCCGCCAGGCCCTCCGAGACCGATATCAGGAGCGACGCCGCGCGCGCGGCGCGCCAGTTCTTGGCCCTCTACGGGGCGGGCAAACCCTCAACACGTTGAAAACCAGGGAAGGGAATCCAATGCGTGTCTACTACGATCGCGACGCCGATCTGAACCTCATCAAGGGCAAGAAGGTTGCCATCATCGGCTACGGGTCGCAGGGCCGGGCGCATGCGCTCAACCTCAAGGATTCCGGCGTGAAGGATATCGCCATCGGCCTGAAGCCGGGTTCGGCGACCGCCGCCAAGGTCGAGGCCGACGGGCTCAAGGTTATGAGCGTCGCCGACGTCGCCAAGTGGGCCGACCTGATGATGATGGCCACGCCCGACGAGCTGCAGGCCGATATCTACAAGAACGAGATCGCGCCGAACATCCGCGACGGCGCGGCGATCGCCTTCGCGCACGGTCTCAACGTGCATTTCGGCCTGATCGAGCCGAAGAAGACCGTGGACGTGCTGATGGTGGCGCCGAAGGGCCCCGGCCACACCGTGCGCGGCGAATACCAGAAGGGTGGCGGCGTGCCGTGCCTGATCGCCGTCCATCAGGACGCGTCGGGCAACGCGCACGATCTCGGCTTGAGCTACGCCTGCGGCGTCGGCGGCGGCCGCTCGGGCATCATCGAGACCAACTTCAAGGAAGAGTGCGAGACCGACCTGTTCGGCGAGCAGGTCGTGCTGTGCGGCGGCCTGGTCGAGCTCATCCGCGCCGGCTTCGAGACGCTGGTCGAGGGCGGCTACGCCCCCGAGATGGCCTATTTCGAGTGCCTGCACGAGGTGAAGCTGATCGTCGACCTGATCTACGAGGGCGGCATCGCCAACATGAACTACTCGATCTCGAACACCGCCGAGTGGGGCGAGTACGTGTCGGGCCCTCGCATCATCACCGCCGAGACCAAGGCCGAGATGAAGCGCGTGCTGACCGACATCCAGACCGGCAAGTTCACCTCGGAATGGATGCAGGAGTATCGTGCCGGTCTCGCCCGCTTCAAGGGCATCCGCCGCATGAACGACAGCCACCAGATCGAGGAAGTCGGCACCAAGCTGCGCGCCATGATGCCGTGGATCGCCAAGAACAAGCTGGTCGATCGCGCCCGCAACTGAAAATCGGCGTCGGCTCCGCTCCGCCGGCCGCCTGCACGCGCCACTCTGCGCTTCCGGTGCTCACGGACTCCAGGTCCGCTCCGCTTCGGTTCTCGATTGGCACGCGCATCCGACTCGGCGGGAACGAAGCCTGCATCCGAATTTGCGCGCCCAACATCGACGGGCCGGCCATGCGCCGGCCCGTTTTCTTTTGGCACACCCGGCCCGGCACATCTCTTGCGTTGCGTGGTTGCAACCCAGGAGGTGTGTCATGTTCTTCGCGAAATCGGACAGGGCGGCGCCGGAGGCCGAGCGCCGCGGCGAGCAGCGCAGCCGCATGCTGAAAGGCGGCACGCTCAGCTTCAACAAGGGATACGGCGCGCTGGAATGCGTGGTGCGCGACCTGTCGGCGCATGGCGCCCGGCTGCGGTTCGGCGACACGTCCGCGGTGCCGCAGCAATTTTCGCTGCGCGTCGGGACCGGCGGCGAATGGCGCAACGCCGAGGTGCGCTGGCGCACGATGACCGATGTCGGCGTCGCGTTGGGCTGAGCCGGGCCGGTCGGTCAGCTATTTCAGTATGCTCTAAACGATTCGGAAACCGCGTTGCGCTAGCATCCGGGCCAAGCGGAGTTCCTTCCATGGCCCTGAATTTCGGCCCGCGCCCGGCGCGGCGGATGTTCAACGAACGTCGCGGCGACCTGCGCGACCGCGCCCTGCAAAAGGCGGCCGTTCGTTTCGGCCGTGCCGGCGCGGTCGAATGCGTCGTGCGCGATGTGTCCGACAGCGGCGCGCGGTTGCAGTTCGACGCGCTGCCGGCAGACCTGCCGCATCGCGTCGAGATCAAGATCGGCAGTTCGGCATGGCGCGTGGCGCAGGTTCGCTGGCGCGCCCGCACCGAAATCGGCGTCGAATTCGTCTAGCCCGCTCGTCCCGCCATCCGACACGTCAACCGTAGTGCCAGTGCGGCTTGGGTTCGGTGCCGCTAAAGCGCACGCCGATCCGGTCGCCGTGGCGCCAGCGCACTTCGCTGCGATAGGCGACGCCGTCAACGGGCACGTAGAGCAGGAACCCCGCGGGAATGTATACGCCGAGCGGCACGCGCAACTCCGCGCCATGCAGATGCATGTTGCGAACGGTGCAATTGATTGCCGACTGGTTGATCGACGTCAGGATCGACGCTCCCTTGAGAACGCGCTGACGGTGCTCGCGGGGCGGTTCGTCACGGGTTTCAATGCCGGCAACCATACGCAACTCCGGTGCAGGCGCGCATCGTTGCGCCTGCACGCAAACGCTGCCGCCGCCCGCCGGTTCCGGCCGCTGCCTCAGTAGTAGGGCGACACGCACTCCCTGCGGCCGCCGCGATAGGGCTGGAACGAATTGTCCCAGGCGCGGTAGCTGCGATACTTCGCCGAACACCAGCGCACATGCGCGCTCACCGGAGCGACGCGATAATGGCGCGGTGCATGACGGCGGTAGTAGACACGCGGCTCATAGTAACGCGGCACGTAGTACCGCGGGCCGTAGTAGTAGCCCGGACCGCCGAAGTGAAAGGTGATGCTGCCGCCGCCGCGCGGGCGCCGGTGGTTCACCGGCACGGCGAGGGCCGTGCCGGCGGCTTCAGGCGCGGATTGAAGAAATGGGGCGGCGATATTGCCGGCCCCGGCAAGGGCGATATCGGCAGCGCCGGTCAAAATCCCGACGGACAGGGCGGCCACGAGACGAACTGAGCGGATCATGCCGGGGACCTCCTTCGTGCTTCGGTTTCGCCGCCGGACGGCCTACCAGTAGTTCCAGTGGCTGTTGCGACCGCGGCGGTCCTCATAGCCGTAGCGATCCCGCCGCTCGCGATAGTAGCGGCGCTCCTGGTCCCGGCTGTACTGGGGCGGGTGATCGCCCCAGGCGGGAGCCTGGCCCTGGCGGCGCAGCGGCCTGTTGTCGCTGCGGGGGCGGCGCGGCTCGCGATAGGTCGGACCGGGTTGCCAGTCGTAGTAATAGTAGATCGTCCCGCTGCCGCGGTACTGCACCGGCAACGGCGCGACGCCCTGCGCGGCTTCGTGCGCCGGCGCAGCGGCAATTGCGGCCGGCATTGCCGACGCGCTGTGGCTGGCCAAAAGCGCTGCGCCGAGGGCGAGCGCCGAAGCCAGGCCGATTGAACGTAGACTCATGTCACCCTCCGTTCCGGCACAACGAGCGCCGGTATCCTCGCATTCGGCCACTGTGCCGCGTTCAGCCTGAACGCGGGATGAACGGCCAAGGTTCCGCCGCAAAAAGGCCAGCGGGTTGCCAAGCCAGTCCGTTGAGGGCATTGCTCGGGCCATGTCGCTGCGCATCGCCACCTTCAACGTCGAGAACCTGATGAACAGGTTCGATTTCTCGGGGTTCCGCAACGAGCTCCACCAGGACCGCGCGCTGGCGCTCTACGACATCGCCGACGAGAACGAATACCGCCTGCTGGAGCGCGCCCGCACGATTGCGCATACCGACGATGCAAGGCAGCTTTCAGCGCTTGCGATCGGCGAAGCCCGCGCGGACATCATCTGCCTGCAGGAGGTTGACAACCTCGAGGCGCTGAAGGCGTTCGAATACGGCTACCTGTTCAAGATGGTCGGTGCCGGCTACCGCGAGAAATACATCTCCACGGGCAATGACAGCCGCGGCATCGACGTCGCCATCATGGCGCGGACCGAGACGGCCACGGGCGAGCCGATCGAGTTCGTGCGCATGACCAGCCACGCGCACCTCACCTTCGCCGACCTCGGCCTCGCCTCGCCGGAACTCGAGTCGAGCGGAAACAAGGCCAATGAACGGATCTTCCGCCGTGACTGCCTGGAGGTCGACTTCCGCATCGGCGGCAAGCCGGTGACCGTCTATTGCGTGCACTTCAAGTCGATGGGCTCGCCGCGCAACGGGCTCGACGGGCGCGAGGCGACGATGCCGCTGCGCACCGCCGAGGCGAGGGCGGTGCGGCGCATCATCGAGGACCGGTTCGGCCCGGACCACGCGGCGAAGAAGAACTGGATCGTCTGCGGCGACCTGAACGACTATTCAGAGCGTATCCTCATCGAGGGGGACCTGTTCGCCCCGCAGCGCTTCACGCCGGTGACCGAAACCCGCACCGCCATCACCGAGCTCACCGCGGGCGGCCTCTGCGAAAACGTCGTGTCGCGCCTGCCCGAGATGGAGCGCTGGACGCTCTATCACACGCGCGGGCCGCAGGAGCGGCACCTGTGCCAGCTCGACTATGTGCTGCTGTCGAAACGGCTGGCGGATACCAACGCGAAGGCGCTCCCCACAATCGTGCGCGGCGGCCAGCCCTACCGCACGCCGTTTCCGCCCGGGCAGGAGCCGGTGCGCTATCCGCGCATCGGCTGGGACCGCCCGAAGGCTTCCGACCATTGCCCGGTGGCGATCACGCTGGACCTCATCTGAGGCGATTGCGTTTGCCGCAGGGGCAAAGATAGCCTTGCGCTGGGGTCGAGTCGGAGCGAGGGCATGCTGACTGTACTGGATCTGGCGACACTGCTGCTGACGCTGTCAGCGCTTTTCGGCTGGATGAATCAGCGCTGGCTTCGCCTGCCGCACACGATCGGGCTGCTGATGATAGGGCTCGGCTCTTCGATCGTGCTTCTGCTGCTGCATTCGATCTTTCCCACGCTGGGCATCACGACGCTTCTGCAGGATGCGATCGCGCAGATCGATTTCTACAACACCATCATGAACGGCTTCCTCGCGTTCCTGCTGTTTGCCGGTGCGCTGCACGTGAATTTCGCCAAGCTGGCCGACCAGAAATGGGCCATCGGCTTCCTCGCCACCTTCGGCGTGCTGATCTCGACGGCCATCGTCGGCTTCGGCATGTGGTGGGTGTCGCGGTTGCTCGGCTCGGAGGTTCCGCTGGTGTGGGCGCTGGTGTTCGGCGCGCTGATCTCGCCGACCGACCCGGTGGCGGTGCTGTCGCTCCTCAAGACTGTCAACGTGCCGGAAGCGCTGAAAACCCGCATTGCCGGCGAGTCGCTGTTCAATGACGGCGTGGCCGTTGTCGCCTTCTCGGTTCTGGTCGGCGTCGCGGTCGGCGCCTCGGCGGAAACGCCGCATCTGGACGTGCGCCATGTCGCCGAGCTGTTCTTCTACGAGGGCGTCGGCGGCATCCTGTTCGGCGCGCTCACCGGCTACATCGCCTTCCGGCTCATGGCTTCCATCGATGACCACGTGGTGGAGATCCTGATCTCCATCGCGCTCGCCATGCTCACTTATGCGATCAGCGTTCGCCTGCACGTTTCCGGCCCCATCGCGGTCGTCGTCGCGGGACTGATCATCGGCAACCAGGGCAAGGAACTGGCCATGAGCGAGAAGGTGCGCGAGCACATGTTCTCGTTCTGGGAGGTCGTGGACGAGCTGCTTAATTCGGTGCTGTTTCTGCTGATCGGGCTGGAGGTGCTGGTGCTCGCGTTCGATCTTTCGCATCTGTGGCTGGCGCTGGCCTCCATTCCACTGGCGCTGGCGGCGCGTTTCATATCCGTGTCGAGCCCGCGGTTCATCCGTTCGCTGAGGCCGACGTTCGGGCGCGGTTCGGTCGCGGTGATGACTTGGGGCGGGTTGCGCGGCGGCGTTTCGGTGGCTCTGGCGCTTTCGCTTCCCCCGTCCGACTACAAGGACGAAATTCTGGCGGTCACCTATGCGGTCGTGATCTTCACCATCGTCGTGCAGGGGCTGACGGTGAAGCGGGTGATCGACCGCACCATCGATCCCAAGCTCCTGTGAGCGTCTCCGCCTTCGACCTGCCGCAGGAGCGGGTTTTCAACATTGACGTGCTGGATCTGGCGGTGGTGCCGGGGCCGCTCGCCTACGAGGCCGGGCGCACCGCCGCCATCGACGCACACTGGACGGCCGAGAACGCAGGTAATCCGGCGCTTTTCGACGGACGCATCATCCTGTTCTCCGCACTCTCGCTAAACGGCCGCCGCCTGCAGGGTGTCGGTCACGAGGCGCGCTACGCGACGCTCCTCCACTGGCGCGGGGGCAGCGACACCGCGCTTGCGCAGCATTGCTTCGCCTACGGCGTACTCGTCGCCGGTGACGGCGCGCTGATCGCCGTGCGCATGGGCTCCCACACCGCCAACCCCGGAAAGGTCTACTTCGCCGCAGGGTCTTTCGAGATGCACGACGTCGTGCGCGGCCGCATCGACGTCGACCTGAACATCCGCCGCGAAGTGGGCGAAGAAACCGGCCTCGATCTCGACGCGGCCGATGCGGAGCAGGGCTGGCATGGATGGACCATGGCGGGCCGCACGGTGGTCTTCCGGCGTTACCGGCTCCCCGAGCCGGCAGACAGGCTGGCGCAGCGCGTGCGGGCGGTGGTTGCCGCGCAGACCGAGCCGGAGATCGTAGGGCCGGTCGTGATCCGCAAGCCGGACGACCTGCCGTCCGAAACCACGCCGCATATGCGCGCCCTGGTCGACTGGCATTTTCGCCAGCCGGGATGACGTTCCCCCGCAAACCAGATAGTTCACGCGTTAAGCAATTCAACGGAGTGCGCGATGACCGACGCTTCGATGCCCACCGGTTTCTCGCCGGTGGCGATCATGGTGGCCCCCAATGGCGGCAGGCGTCTCAAGGCCGATCATCCGGCGATCCCTCTGTCGCCGGCTGAACTCGGGCGCTGCGCGTCCGACTGCCTCGATGCCGGCGCGGCGATGATGCACGTGCATGTGCGCAGGAGCGACGGCACGCATCTGCTCGATGCCGACGCCTACGGTGCGGCGATCGCGGCGATTCGTGCCGAAGTCGGCGACAGGCTGGTGGTGCAGATCACCAGCGAGGCGCTGGGCGTCTATTCGCCGGCCGAGCAGATCGCAGTGGTGAAGGCGGTGAAGCCGGAGGCGGCTTCGCTCGCCCTGCGCGAGGTTGCGCCGGATGCGGCGGCCGAGCCCGCCTTCCTCGACCTGCTTGGTTGGATGGCGCGCGAACGCGTAGTGCCGCAGATCATCCTCTACGCACCGGAGGAGGCGGTGCGGCTTGCGGCGTTGCGCGATGCCGGCAAGCTGCCATGGGACGATATCCCGGTGCTCTACGTGCTCGGACGATATACCGTGGACCAGAAGTCCGCGCCGGCCGACCTGTTGCCATTTCTCGACGCAGGCATGCCGGGCTTCGCGCACTGGTCGGTATGCGCCTTTGGGCAGCGCGAGGCTGCCTGCGTGACGACAGGTGCTCTGCTGGGCGGGCATATGCGCGTCGGTTTCGAGAACAACCTTCAGCTGCCCGACGGCAGCGTCGCCACGAGCAATGCGGAGCTGGTGGATACGGTCGCAGCACTCGCGCGCGGGGCAGGGCTCAAGCTCGCGAATGCCGCCGCGCTGCGCGATATGTGGACGATATAGCAGCACGGTACGATGCGGCCGGCCGGTGTCGGTCGACATGCTTACGCTGGGGAAGTAGGCTGCCCCGCCAGGAATGGGGCGTCAGATGTCGGTGCTTGAGCAGATAGTGAACGTCACCGTCGATACCGTCAGCGGCGAAATACTGGGTGCAACCCTGGCCGCGCTCGTGGCGGCGGCCGCCGGGTTCTGGAAGTTCGGCCGCAAGAAGCAGTAGGCGGCTAGGCCGCCTTCTCCTCCAGGACGATGACGCCGCAGCCGGTGATGGCCGGGAAGGTGTAGTAGCGGTGGCGCTCCACGAGGTTGTCGCTCAGTGCACCGCGCATGGAAAACCAGATGGCCAGTTCCGACGCCTCGGTGCCGCCGAGCCTCATCATCTCTTCCTGCGGGATGTCGACCAGTTCCTGAACGTCGTCCTTGATCTTCGACAGGAAGAACTCGTCGAGCGCCTCGTTGGCGATGCCGAAGCGGGCGCCGCTGATCTGGTGCGACATGCCGCCGGTCGAGATCACCACGGTGCGCTGGTCGCCGGGGAAGGAACGGATCGCCTCGCCCAGCGCCTTGCCCAGCCCGTGCAGCCGCTCGTTGGTCGGGATCGGGTGGCGGACCATGTTGATGGCGAGCGGCACGATCGGAATGTCCCACGGCGTGTCGAACAGATAGGGGAACCACGAATAGATGCCATGGTCGACGGCCAAGTCCTGGCAGACCGTCAGGTCGTAGCCGCCGCGCACGAGCCTATTGGTCAGGTGCCAGCCGAGGTCGACGTCGCCGACGAGGCTCGGGAACGGACGGGGCCCCCAGCCTTCGTCGGCCTGACGGAAGCTTGGCGCGACGCCGATCGCCAACGTCGGGTAAGCGTCGAAGTCGAAATGGTTCAGATGGTCGTTGTAGACGATGACCAGCCGCTCGGGACGGATCTTCTCCAGCCAGGCCTTCACCGCGCGGGTGCCGTCGAACCATTTCTGCCAGCGCGGGTCGAAACCCTTCGCCATGCCCTTGTCGTACTCCATGCCCATGGAGGGCGTGTGCGAGATGCCGAAGCCGCCGACGATCCTGGCCATCAGTCCTTGCCTCTCAATCCTTGCCGCCGGGAACCGCGCGCACCTTGCGCGGGGTGATCTTCATCAGTTCCTCGACTTCCATGCCGGCATTGTGCGCGCCGATGTGCCACAGGTTCTGGCCGACGGTGGCGGCGACCTTGAGCATGGCCTGCAGGTGACCGCCGGCCTGGATGAGGCCGGTCCAGTCGCGCGTCCTGACCAGCGCGATCTCGGCGTCGGAGAGGCCGGCGTCGCGCATGTAGCCGACCTCGTCGGCGAGAAACTTCTCGCGGTTGGCCGGTTTGCGCAGCGACAGACCGAAGCGCGTCAACTGATAGCCTTTGGAGGCCATCTCGCCGGTGTAGATATAGGTGCCCGGCGGATCGAGGTTGAAGGGAACGGAATTGCTCATCGCGTCACTCCCGTTTTCACGGCCCGTTTCATAGCCGCTTCAGGCGGCCGGCAGTTTAGCCGCGAAGGCGGCAATCTCCGCGTTGACCGCGTCCGGCCGCTCCATGGTGAGCATATGGCCGCAGTCCGGGTAGCGGACAAGGCGCGCGTTCGGCAGCCGCCGCGCCAGCACGTCCGCGATGTCGCGGTAGCCGGTCACGTCGAGACCGCCGGAAAGCACCAGCGCCGGCGTGGCAATCGTCTCCAGCCGGTCGATGATCGGCGCGGCAGGCGCCTGCACGTCGTCCTCGCGCCAGTGCCAGCCGGAATAGCCCGCCAGCATCCGCATCACTTCGGCCCGGGCGGAAGGGTATGCGGCGAGCGAGGCGAAGATCGGATGGCTGCCCCAGAAGGCGCGCGCCGCTTCGACGCCGCGCGCCTTTCCTATGGCACGCGCGGCGTCCGGCGGGCGCTCCTCGGTCCAGACGTGGCCGGGCAGGCCGGGCGAGGCGAGCACGATGCCGGCGACGCGGTCGGGACGCTCGGCGGCGAAGCGCAGCGCGATGTTGGCGCCCAGCGACAGCCCGACGAGCAGGGGGCGCTTCAGTGCGAGATGGTCGAGCAGGGCCGCGAGGTCGGCGCAATGATCGTAAGCACCCGAAGGCAGCGAGGAGCGCCCGAAGCCGCGCAGATCGTAGCGGACGGCGCAGTTCTTCCGGCCGAAATGGCGGAATTGCGCGACCCACATCGCCATGTCGAGCGCGAAGCCATGCAGGAAGACGATCGGCGCGCCCGCGCCATTGGTCTGGTAGACGAGACTGCCCCGGTTGAAATCGAGATGGCCCGACGAGAGGGTCACGCGGTCTTGCCCATCGTGGCTGCCAGCGTTGGCACGCTCGCGCTCTGGAACACCGGCGAGATGGTGCGCGCAGCGATGCGCCAGCGGCCGTCGGCGCCGCGCACGTAATCGTCCCGCACGTCGGAGACGACGAAGGGCATGGTGCCCTCGACCGGCGGGATGCCTTCGCCGGCGAAAGTGACCCACGTGCCGGTGCCTGTCGCCCGGTCGGGACCGTCAAAGGCGATGCGCAGGCCGCTGTAGATGTGGCGCGACAGGCGTCGGCTCTGCGCCCGCGCCCGGAAGAACGGCTCCATCTCGGCCATGCCCGCGAGCTTGCGCGCGCCGTTGGCGTAGGCCACCTCGTCGGTGAAAATGGAAAGGAACAGGTCGACGTCGCCGTGGTCCAGCCCGAAGGCGAAGGCGTCGTTCAGCTCGCGGATGGCGAGGCGGTCGGCGATGCGCGTGTCGTCGCTCATTTCTTCACGACGGGGTTTTCCAGCCGGCCGAGCCCGCTGATCTCGACCGACACGGGCCCGCCGCGCGCGGTGATGTTGGCGGTGTGCAGGCTGCGTTTGGCGCTCGCCGACGGGCGAAACGCGGTGCCCATGGAGATCACATCGCCCGGCCACAGCGTGTGGAAGCGGGTGACCCAGGCGATGATCTGCGGCACGCCGTAGGTGTAGTATGCGGTCGAGTCCTCGGCGATGACCTCGTCCTTGTGCCAGGCCCTGACCTCGAGAGCGTGCGGGTCCGGCACGTCGTCCTTGGTCACCAGCCACGGTCCCATCGGCCCGAACGTGTCGGAGCCCTTGTAACGCGCGGCATAGGAAAGATGCTGCTCGCGCTTCTCGACCACGTTCGGGTCGTCCTTGGTGGGATAGAGGGCGTAGTAGTGGACCATGTCCTCGGCGCGCATGGCGTTGCCGGTCATGTCGTTCAGGATCGAATAGCCGTAGACGCAGTCGAGCGCGTCCTCGACAGCCACGTCCTTGCACTCCTTGGCGATGATGACCGCGAGCTCGGGCTCGGGATGCACACTGCCGTAATAGTCGCGCACGACGATCGGCTCGCCGTGGCCGACGAGGCAGGAGGCGGGCTTCAGGAAGAACATCGGATGGTTCGGCGCGCTGATCTTGCGCGCGTCGCTGGCCGAGTTGTTGAGTGCGATGCCGCAGATCTTGTAGGGCTTGCGCACCGGCGGGTGCCAGCGCACCTCCGACAGCGGCGCGCCCTTCACGGCGTTGAGGTTGGCGAGAACGAAGCGGTATGCGCTTTCGGCCTCGGCGCGGCCGCGCTCGCCGTCCTCGATCAGCGCCATCATGGAAGCGTAACGCTCCGGCCGGGCGGCGGCCTGCAACGCCACGTTCAGGTCGTAGAGCAGCCCGTCGACCTCGAAACCGATGCGGTCGACGTCGCCATGGCGATAGCTCGCAAGCCGCACGATCGTTCCTCCCCGAGCTGTTAGTTAATGCGTTAAGTATCTCGGCAGAGCGTCGCTGTCAAACGTGAGGCGAAAGTCACGGCTACTCGTGCCGCAGCGCGTCGATGGGGTCCAGGCGCGCCCCGCGCAGGGCCGGGAAGAAGCCGAAGACGACACCGATCAGGCCGGAGAAGCCGACGGCGAGCGCGATGACGGCAGGCGAGGGCACGAAGGGGATCGCGAGCGCCCAGGTCGAGCCGCCGGCGATGGCAAGGCCGAGCACGACGCCGACGATGCCGCCGATGACGGAAAGCACCGTGGCTTCCACCAGAAACTGCGTGAGGATATGGCGCTCGTGCGCGCCGATGGCGAGGCGGATGCCGATCTCGCGCGTGCGCTCGGTCACTGACACCAGCATGATGTTCATAATCCCGATGCCGCCGACCAGCAGCGACACGCCGGCCAGCGCGCCGAGCATGCCGGTCATCACCGTGGTGGTGCTGGCCATGGCGTCGGCCACCTGCGTCATGTCGCGTACGACGAAATTGTCCTCCTGCTGCGGCGTGATGCGGCGGGTGTGGCGCAGGATGCCCTCGATCTGGCCCAGCACCTCGCTGGTGTCGGCACCGTCGACAGCCGAGACGTAGATGTTGTCGATGTTGCGGTTTCCGGCGATGCGGCGCTGGTAGGTGGTGACCGGCACCAGCACGACGTTGTCCTGATCCTGGCCGAAGCCGGTGGTGCCCTTGGCATCGAGCACGCCAATGATGGTGCAACTCATGCGCCCGAGGCGGATCAGTTCGCCCACGGGGTTGCCGGCGCCGAACAGCTCGGTGCGCACGGTCTGGCCGAGGATACACACCGGCGTGCCGCCGCGCAGTTCCGAATCGGAGAATTCTCGGCCGAGCGTGACGCCCCAGTCGCGGGCGACGAAATAGTCGTTGTCGGTGCCGGTGACGCCGACCGTGGTGTTCTGCGCGCCGTAGACGACGCGCTGCTGGCGCTGGGAGGCGGAGGACACCGCTGTGACGTCGTCGAGACCCGCGCGCAGCGCCGCGAGATCGCGCTCGTCGAGGCGCTGGAAGTCGAAATTGGTGCCGCCGCCGCGCGCCGGACGCATGGCGTTGACCACCAGCAGGTTGGAGCCGAGCTTGGCGATGTCCTGCTTGACCTTCGCCGTCGTGCCGGTGCCGATGGTTATCATGGCGATCACCGCGGCCACGCCGATGACGATGCCGAGCAGCGTCAGGAACGAGCGCAGCGCGTTGCGGCGGACAGAGCGGAGCGCGAGGCGGACGGTCTCCCAGAACATCACGCCACCTCTGTTGCTGAAGTCGGGCGCATGACGTCGGAGACGATGTTGCCGTCGAGGAAGGAAATGTTGCGCTGGGCGTATTGCGCGATGTCGCTTTCGTGGGTGACGATCAGCACGGTCAGCCCGTGCTCCTCGTTGAGACCGGTCAGCAGTTCCATGATCTCGTGGCTGCGGGCGGTGTCGAGGTTGCCCGTGGGCTCGTCGGCGACCAGAAGGGCAGGACGGGTGACGATGGCGCGGGCGATGGCCACACGCTGCTGCTGGCCGCCGGAAAGCTCGGCCGGCGTGTGGTCAGCGCGGCCGGCAAGCCCGACCTGGTCGAGCGCCTCCAGCGCCATGGCGCGCCGCTGGCGCGATCCGACGCCGCGATAGACCAGCGGCAGCTCGACATTTTCCACCGCCGTGGTGCGCGGCAGCAAATTGTAGCCCTGGAAGACGAAGCCGATGAAGTGGTTGCGCAGCACGGCGCGGCGGCCGCGGTCGAGCCGGCCGGCGTCGACGCCGTTGAAGGCGTAGGTGCCGCCGGTCGGCGTGTCGAGGCAGCCGATGATGTTCATGGCCGTCGACTTGCCGGAGCCGGACGGTCCCATGATCGCCACGAACTCGCCGGGCATCACCGACAGGTCGACGCCGGCAAGCGCATCGACGCGCGCCTCGCCCTCGCCATAGGTCTTCCAGACCTGGCGGAAGGCGAGCAGCGGCGCGAAGGCACCGGGCGGCGGCGCGGCGTTCACGTCAAAGCCCCGGAGGCGGCGGTCCGCCCGCCGGCGGACCTCCCGCGTTCTGGCCCGAGGTGCGGTTGGCCGCAGAGGCGCGCGTGGCGGCGCCGCTGCGCGCAATCCCGGTGATGACCTGCGCACCGTCTTCGAGGCCCGATACGATCTCGGTCATGTCGCCGGCGATGGCGCCGACGGAAACCTGCTTGCGCACCGGCTGGCCGTTCTCCAGCACCCACACCGAACGGCCGCCAGTGGCGTTGCGTGCCTGCTGCCGGCCGCCGAAGCCCGGTCCCATGCGGGGGCCGCTGAACAGGCTGGTCAGCGAGAACGATCGCTGCGGCTGCGCGGCCGGCGGGGTGAAGCGGAAGGCGGCCGACGGCACAAGCAGCACGTCGTTCGCCTCGCGGGTGACGACATTGACCGTCGCCGTCATGCCGGGGCGCAGCAGCAGTTCGGCGTTGGAGACGTCGAGACGGGCCTGATAGGTCACCACGCCCTCGGTGGTGGTCGAGGCGAAGGAGATGTCGCGTATGGTCGCGTCGAAGCGGCGTTCCGGGAAAGCGTCGACGGTAAAGCGCGCCTTCTGGCCGGCCTTCACCGTGCCGATGTCGGCCTCGTCGATGGCAGCGTTGAGCTGCATGGTCTCGAGGTTTTCTGCGATGACGAACAGCACCGGCGCCTGCGTCGAGGCTGCAACCGTCTGGCCCGGATTGACCGACCGCGTCAGGACGATGCCGTCGATCGGCGCGTAGATGGTGCTTTTGGCCAGGTCCGCCTGTTGCAGCTTGAGGTCGGCCTCGGCGATGGCGAGATTGGCCTGCGCCGTCTCGACGGCGCTCGCGGCACGGTCGCGCACGGCGCGCGCCGTGTCGAGCGCCTGCTCGGCCACCATGCCGCGCGCCGAAAGCTGCTCGGCGCGGGCAAAGCCCTGTTCCGCCTCGTTGAGCGTGACGCGCGCCTCGCCGACGCGGGCCTGCGCCGCCGTCACATTGGCCTGCGCGCGCTCGATCTGGGCGGCGATGCGCGTGGTGTCGAGCCGGGCCAGCATGTCGCCAGCCGCGACGCGCGAGTTCACGTCGACGGTCACCTCGCGCACCACGCCCGAAAGTTCGCTCGAAACGTCGACCTGCGTCAGCGGCTGCAATGTGCCGGTGGACGACACCTCGACCGTCAGCGTGCCGCGCTCGGCTGCCGTGGTCGCGAAGCGCACGGCCTCGGCCGGCTGGCCGAACCACCACCATGCGCCTGCGCCTAGGCCGGCTGCGACCAGCAGGGCTACAAACGGCCACAGGCGGCGGCGCGGTTTCGACCTTCCGGTCGCATCGATGCCCAGAGCGGCGCCAACGTCTGGCGCCACGACGGGCTTCGGCGGCTTTACGAGTTGATCCATCTCATGCGGTCCATCGGGTATCTTTGCGTCGGTACCCATGCGCGATGCTGCTGCATCCGATGTCCCTTCGCTGGCGAAGATCGTCGCTCGGGGACGGGTTTTCAAATTAATTCGCGGTCATGTTGATGACGCGCGGACACTGAACGGGGCCTGAACACGAATGCAGAAGCGCCGCTACCTGGTCCTCGACGTGTTCACCGACACGGTGCTGGAGGGCAATCCGCTGGCAGTCGTGCTCGACTGCGAAGGGCTCGACACCGCTCGCATGCAGCAGGTCGCGGCCGAGTTCAACCTGTCCGAGACGGTGTTCGTGCTGCCCGCGCGAGCGGAGGGGCACCTCGCTTCCATCCGCATCTTCACGCCGAATTTCGAGATGCCCTTCGCCGGCCACCCGACGGTGGGCAGCGCGGTGGCGCTGGCGCGGAGGGCGGGGCTGGGGCAGGGCGGTCGCGACAGCATGAAACTGGTGCTTGAGGAGAAGATCGGCAACGTGCGCTGCCTCGCGCGCACCGGTGCCAAGGCCGACTATGCGGAGTTCGCGCTTCCCGAACTGTCGAAGCCGCTCGGTCTTTCGCTCGATACCGCAGCGGTTGCCGCCGCGCTGAACCTCGAAGCGTCCGATCTCGGCTTCGACGGCCATGTGACGTCGGCATGGACGGCCGGCGTGCCTTATGTCTGCGTGCCGGTGAAGTCGTTGGCGGCACTCGGCCGCGCGTCGCTCGATCCGCGCGCGTGGCGCAAGCTGGCGCCCGACCGCGGCAATGGCGTGCCGGCTTCGGCCTATGTCTATTGCCGGGGCGAAGGCGACGTCGCCTTCCGCGCCCGCATGTTCACCGGCGGCGCGAAATCCTATGAGGATCCCGCCACCGGCTCGGCGCTCGCCGCCTTCTCCGGCGCGATTCGCGCAAGCGAGCGAGTCGAGAGCGGCGCGTGGTCGGGGTGGATCGCGCAGGGCGTGGAAATGCGCCGGCCGTCGCGGCTGAAGCTCGATATGGAGATAGCCGGCGGCGCGGTCGTTTCCGCCCGCATCGGCGGCCATGCCGTCGTCACCGCGGAGGGCACGATCCTCGCCTAGCGCGCGGCCTGGCCCAGAAACAAAATAAGCCCGCCGGGGAGGAGATCGGCGGGCTTAGATTGGTGGACGGCGAGGGAGGAGGTTCGCCGCCCGGTGCCGACGCATTGGGAGGAGGTATGCGTCAACAATGCTGACGTAGTAACTCAGTTGATTCCTTTCAACCCTCAATTGCCGGGCGGGACGGCTTGTCGCAGGGCAGGTCCCCCGAAGAGGTTTCTCGAATGAACACCACGCATGAGTGGGATCTGCCGGGCCGTGCACTTCGAGGGCTTTCGGCGCGTGAGCGGCGGCTGTTCTGGGACGGCTTCGAGGCGGCTGCGCGCGCCGCGCCCTACGAGAAGGGCAACGGCTTTTCGCGCTGGCGGGCCGTCCCGGCGACCGAACTGAATCTCGCCCTCTACATCACCAACCGCAGCGTCGGGCTGTTTGTGCGCGGGCTGCGCGGCGTGCCGCTTTCGGAGACGCGCCGCCTGCTGGGGCCATGTGCCCGCGCGCTGGAAGCGGCCCTCTCGGCGAGGCTCGACGATGAGGTGCCGCTGCTGCGACGCCACCCGCTGGCGGCCACCGACCCGGCTGCGTGGCCCGGCGCGTGGGCATGGCTGCGCGCTGCCGAGGCGGAGTATCTCGGCGTGCTGTCACGCGAGTATCCGGGAGAGTGATTGTGAAAGCCGCGTCTTCTGCGGCCAGAGGCAACCGACCCGCAACGGGCCGCGCCACGCACAAGCGTCGAGGTCGAAAAAGTCAGCGGTTCAAGGACTTAAGTGGTGGGTGCGACAGGGATCGAACCTGTGACCCGCTGATTAAGAGTCAGCTGCTCTACCAACTGAGCTACGCACCCACTGTCCGCTGAAACGGTGCCGCCTCAGCAGGTGGCGCGCATATAGCGTCACGGTTCCGCCATGTCCAGCCCCGTGCAGGCTTTTGCTTGGACCAGAACCCGACGGTGCATATCGGCCTATTCAGGCCCCCTGACGTGCTGCGGCCCAAGCTGGTCCGGCGCGGTGACGCCGAGCAGCGCCATCGCGGTCACGATTTCGGTGCGCAGCAGGCCGAAGGCATGGGCGATGCCGGCCTCGCCGGCGATCGCGGCGGCGTAGTTGAACGGGCGGCCGACCCACACAAAAGCGGCGCCCAGCGCCAGCGCCTTGAGCACGTCGGTGCCGCGCCGGAAGCCGCTGTCGATCATCACGGGCATGCCACCTGCCGCTGCCACCGCCGCCGGCAGCACCCTCATGGGCGAGGGCACGCCGTCGAGCTGGCGGCCGCCGTGGTTCGACAGGATCACGGCGTCCGCTCCCGCCTGGGCCGCCAGCCGCACGTCTTCCTCGTGCAGCAGGCCCTTCACCAGCAGCCGGCCCTTCCAGCGCGCGCGCAGCCGGCCAAAATCGTCCCAGGACAGCCAGTCGCGCCCGCCGGTCGAGCGCATCACGTTGCGCGACAGGATCGGCGCGCCGCGCGTCGCCTCGTTGTTCTCGAAATGCGGCATGCCGTGGCGCGCGAGGGTGCGCAGCGCGGTGTTGATCGTCCAGGCGGGGTGCGAGGCGCCCTGCCACAGCAATGACAGGCTCGGCTCCAGCGGCGTCCTGAATCCGGCGCGGATGTTGTTCTCGCGGCCGGGCAGCACGGCGACGTCGACCGTCAGCACCAGCGTCGTGATGCCCGCCGCCTCGATGCGGGCCACCAAGGCTTCCAGCTTTTCAAGCGTCGGCGGCAGATAGAGCTGGAACCAGACGTCGGGCGCCGCGCGGACGACGTCCTCGAGGCGGATCAACGAAGAGCCCGACATGATCGCGGGGATGCCGGCCGCGCCCGCGCCGCGCGCCTGCACGATGTCGCCGCGATAGGCCGACAGGGCGCTGATGCCCATCGGCGCGATGCCGAAGGGGGCGGCACAGCGCTCGCCGAACAGGTTCACGGCCGTGTCGCGCGCACGCACGTCGACGAGGATGCGGGGCATCAGCCGCAGTTCCTCGAAGGCGGCCCGGTTGTCGCGCAGGGTGACGCAATCCTCGACGCCGCCGGAGACATAGGCAAAGACCGGCTTCGGCATGTGCCGGCGCGCCGCCTGTTCGAAATCGTCGAGGTTGAGGATGCGCCGCAGCGCGCGCCGCGGAAAGAATGCCGTCATTCGTTGTTCTCGGGGCCGTCGATCTCGGGACGTGTGTCGCGACCCGGCCGGCCGCGGCCGAACGTATAGCCGGTCTCGATCGAGCCGCCGCCGAATTTTGCCTTCAGCGCGTCCATCGCGCCTTCGGCGAGCGCCCGCTTGCGCGCGCCGGTGTCGACGAGGTCGGGCGGGTCGGCGCGGGCGTCGTCGGAAAGGTCCGAGACGCCGATGCCGATCAGGCGGTAGCGCGTGCCGTCTGTTTCCTTGCGCAGCAGGTCGAGCCCGGTGGCGAAGATGCGGTCGGCCAGCCGCGTGGGGTCAGCGAGCTGGCGGTTGCGCGTGCGGATGCGGAAATCGGCACTCTTGAGCTTCAGCACCACGGTGCGGCCGGCGAGCTCGCCCTTCTTCAGCCGTGTCGAGACGCGCTCGGACAGGCGCCGCAGCACCGGCACAAGATCGTCCAGCGCGGCGAGGTCGGTGTCGAAGGTCGTCTCGGCCGACACCGTCTTGGCGTCGTGCGAGGGGTCGACCTTGCGTTCGTCGATGCCGCGCGAAAGCCGCCACAGCCGGTCGCCCATGGTGCCGTAGCGGCGCATCAGGTCGCCACGGTCCATCGTTTGAATCTGGCCGATGGTGCGGATGCCGTCGCGCTCCAGCGTCGTGGCGAACGCCTTGCCGACACCCCAGATCAGCGTCACCGGCTTGCCGGCAAGGAAGGAAACGGCCTCCTCGCGGCCGATGACGGCGAAGCCGCGCGGCTTGTCGAGGTCGGACGCCACCTTGGCGAGGAACTTGCAGTAGGACAGGCCGACCGAGACGGAGATGCCGAGCTCCTTCTCGACCCGCGCGGCGAAGCGGCCGAGCGCCAGCGCCGGCGGCTCGCCATGCAGCCGCTCGGTGCCCGACAGGTCCATGAACGCCTCGTCGATGGAGATAGGCTCTACCTGCGGGGTCAGCGCCTGCATCAGGGCGCGTACCTGACGGCCGACACCGACATATTTCTCCATGTCGGGCTTGATGACCACGGCCTCGGGGCAGGCCTCCAGCGCCTTGAACATCGGCATGGCGGAACGCACGCCGCGGATGCGGGCGATGTAGCAGGCGGTGGAGACCACCCCGCGCCGGCCGCCGCCGATGATGACCGGCACATCGCGGAGCTCCGGCCGGTCGCGCTTCTCAACCGCCGCGTAGAAGGCGTCGCAGTCCACATGCGCGACCGACAGGCCGTAGAGCTCGGCATGGCCGGTGCGGCGCGGGCTGCCGCAGGCCTCGCAGCGGCGGCCGGGCGCGCGCTGGCGCGACAGGCAGTCTCTGCAGAATCCGGCTTGCGGGTCGTTGACAAGCATCGCCGCCAATGAGAACATTTAGAGAACAATCGGAATGGTATTGCAGGCCCGGACGCCTCGCAAGCGCGCCGCGCCCTGTGGACGAAACGCAGCGGGATTGAGATGGACATCGCGATCGAACCGCTCACGCCGGCGCTGTGGCCGGCCTTCGAGGATCTGTTCGGCAAGGAAGGCGCCTGCTTCGGCTGCTGGTGCACCTATTTCCGCATGGCGCCGGCCGAAAGGAAAGCGACGGGGCACGGCGGCAAGAAGGCGTTCTTGCGCGAGCGGGTTAGCAGCGGCCCGCCGCCGGGGCTGCTGGCGTTTCGCGACGGACGCGCCGTCGGCTGGATGCAGGTCGGCCCGCGCGCCGACGTGCCCGAGTGGAACGGGCGGCGCCGGGCGTCGGCGCCGACGGACGAGCGCGATGCCGGCGATCCCGACATCTGGGCGGTGTCCTGCTTCTTCAACCGCAAGGAGGCGAGGGGCACGGGCATCAGTCATAGACTGGTCGCGGCCGGCATCGCGTTCGCCCGCGACAATGGCGCGCGGGCGCTGGAGGCCTGTCCGATCCGCCAGTCCAACGACACCAGCCGCATGGGGCTGTTCGTCGGCTCGGCGCGGGTGTTCGAGCGTGCCGGCTTCTCGGTCGTGGCCGAGCGGCGGGCGGGAAGGCCGCTGATGCGGCTGGAACTTTAGAGAGAGGATACTGCGGCGCGCCGGGCGCCGCGGATCAGTCCAGCCCGAGCGCGCGGGCGATCAGTGGCGTGGCCTCGTGCCAGTCGTCAACGATCATCACGCCTTCCGGCGGGGCGGGCAGCAGGGCACGCAGCGCGTTCTCCGCCATCAGGTGGAACAGGTGCGCGTCGGGAACGTGCTGGCGGGCCGAAACGTGGTTGGCCGGCTGGTCGTCGACGAAGGCGATCGGGCGGCCGCTGTCGCCGCGCAGGCGGGCGAGCGCCGGGCCCTTGGCCATCTCGGTGGTGAGCAGCGGGTGGCCGAGCCCCAGCGTGTCGAGATGGGCGCGGCGGATGGCCCGCCATTTGTGCGGCATCGCCGTCAGCATGACGATCTCGGCCTTGCCGGCAAAGTAGGCGATGGCCTCGCCGGCGCCCTTGGTGACGGTCTGCCACTCGGCCTGCAGGCGGAAGAAGTCGTCGATCAGGCGGGCAACCTCCTCGCGCTCGGCGATGCGGCCGCTTTCGAGGTGGCGGACGTTGCCGTGCAGGCGGAAGGTGGCGAGGTCGAGCTCGTAGCCGGAGCTCACCAGATAGCGCGGAAACGGCTTGACGAAATCGAGCACGACATCGTCGACGTCGAGCACCAGCAGCGGTCGCGTGTCGCGCGAAAGCTCGGCGATCTGGCGCTCTGTCTCGGGGTCGATCAGGCCGGTGTCGCCGTGGGTGAAGTCGTTGCGCTGGGCTGGAGCGTCGTCGGAGGCACTCATGTCGAGCGCTCGAAGCTTGTGTTGCCGCCGGGCAGCGCGCGCATGGCGGCGAGCACGGTTTGCGCCGGCCGGCCGGCCGAGGCGGCGAAGGCGAGCAGCGTCGGCTCATGCGCTGCGACGAAAGCGAGCACGCCGGCGAGGAAGCCGCTCTGGCGCGCGGCGGCGCGGATGTCCGCCGCCTCGATGCCGGTGAGCGCGAGGAAACGCTGCAGCAGCTCGGGATCGGCCGCGACGAAGCCAAGCGCCTCTATCGCAAGCGCTTCGGACGCCTCGCGGTCGGGGTGGCCGCCGCGCGGGACGGGTTTCGGGGCCGGTTCGGCCGCAGCTGAGCGGGAGGTGCGGATCATGGCGACGGGTTAGCGCGGCGGACGCGCCGCGGCAAGGACGCAGGCGACGGCGCATGGCCGCTGCTGCTACCGCGGCGACAGCGGCGGCGCGTGGCCGCAAGGTTTGCGTTTCGTCAATCAAATGTCGCTAGGCTGCCGGTAGCGGGAATCGCTGCCGCGCGCGGCCGCAATCGGGCGGGGCGCTGGCGGCGACGAGGTTGGCGGGACGCGATGCCCAAGAAGGTTATGATCGTCGAGGACAACGAGCTCAACATGAAGCTCTTCCGCGACCTGATCGAGGCCAGCGGCTATGAGACCGTGCGCACCCGCAACGGGCTGGAGGCGCTGGATCTGGCGCGCGAGCACCGCCCCGACCTGATCCTGATGGACATCCAGCTGCCCGAGGTCTCCGGCCTCGAGGTGACCAAATGGCTGAAGCAGGACGACGACCTGCACACGATTCCGGTCATCGCCGTGACCGCCTTCGCCATGAAGGGCGACGAGGAGCGCATTCGCCAGGGCGGCTGCGAGGCCTACATCTCCAAGCCGATCTCGGTGCCGCGCTTCATCGAGACCATCAAGTCCTATCTCGGCGACGCATAGGGAAGACCATGACCGCCCGCATCCTCGTCGTCGACGACATTCCGGCCAATGTCCGGCTGCTTGAGGCCCGCCTGTCGGCCGAATATTTCAACGTGCTGACCGCCTCGTCCGGGCCGGAGGCGCTGGAGGCCTGCATGGCCGGCCGCGTCGACGTGGTGCTGCTCGACGTGATGATGCCTGGAATGGACGGGTTCGAGGTGTGCCGGCGCCTGAAAAGCGATCCCGCCACCTCGCACATACCCGTGGTCATGGTGACGGCGCTCGATCAGGCTTCGGATCGCGTGCGCGGGCTGGATGCCGGCGCCGACGACTTCCTGACCAAGCCGGTCAACGATCTGCAGCTGGTCACCCGCGTCAAGAACCTGGTGCGGCTGAAGACTTTGACCGACGAGTTGCGCCTGCGCGCCTCGACCACCAGAAATATCGGCATCGAAGAGCTTCTGGCGCGCGGCGCCGGGGCAGGGGACGCGAAGCCGGCCGTGCTTCTGGTGGACGAGCGGCAATCCTCGTCGGAGCGGCTGGTGCGCATGCTGCGCGACGTGGCCGAGGTGACCGTGACCACGGACCCGCAGGCGGCGCTGTTCGACGCGGCTGAGAAGCCCTGCGACTGCGTGGTGATCGCCACCGGCTTCGCCAGCTTCGACCCGCTGCGCCTTTGCTCGCAACTGCGTTCGCTCGACCGCACCCGCTTCGTGCCGATCATGCTGGTAGCAGGGCAGGAGGAGGAATCGCTCATCATCCGCGGCCTCGACCTCGGCGTGAACGACTATCTGACGCGCCCGGTGGATGCGCAGGAATTGGTGGCGCGGCTGCGCACGCAGGTGCGTCGCAAGCGCTATAACGACCATCTGCGCGCCTCGGTAACGAAGACGATCGAGATGGCGGTGACCGACGGGCTGACCGGCCTGCACAACCGTCGCTATCTCGACAGCCATCTGCAGACGCTGTTCGACCGCGCGCTGGGGCGCCAGCGCCCGCTGTCGGTGCTGGTCACCGACATCGACCGCTTCAAGGCCGTCAACGACGGCTTCGGCCACGATGGCGGCGACGACGTGCTGCGCGAATTCGCCGATCGGCTGCGCAAGAACGTGCGCGGCATGGATCTGGCCTGCCGCTATGGCGGCGAGGAATTCGTCGTGGTCATGCCGGACACGGACTTCGAGATCGCGGCGCGCGTGGGCGAGCGTATCCGCGCCGAGATCGCGGGGCGGCCTTTCCCGATCGGCCGCGACGGCAAGGCGATCGACGTCACGGTGAGCATCGGCGTTGCATCCATGCTGAAGGGCCGCGACAGCGTCGCCGACCTGATCAAGCGCGCGGACGTGGCGCTCTACGAGGCGAAGTCCGGCGGCCGCAACCGGGTCGTGGCCAAGGCTGCCTGAGGCGTAGCGCCGCCCAATCCGGGGCTCACAGACAGTTGCAGGAAGAGGTCCCGCGGTGCCGACAAAGTGTTCGGCGAGGCGCAGCCAGTTTCGCCGCAGTAACCGTCCGACGCACGGCCGCCCGACTCTTAACCTTACCATCACGTTTTGGGTGCGGTAGTTAAGAAAGCGTTGATTTTCGCCCCGCGCTGCGCAAGTGTCTGGCCGGGACAAGGGGACGGGCGCCGCGCGAGGAACCACTTCCGGCACCCTCCTGAAATACCCCATGATGCTCAGGTCCGCCGCATCTCCTGGGTCCGTGGGGTCGGCCGGTCGGCTCCGGCGCATAGTGGCCTCCTCGTACCGCTGCCGGATGCCGGCCGGCCCCCAATCGGGGTCTGGCAATCACTGTTGGAACCGCAAACGGGCTGGCCAAGCGCCGGCCCGTTGGCGTTCTGGAACCCCAAAACGAAAAACGCCGCCCGGAGGCGGCGCTTTCGAATGCGGCGAAGCCGAAGCCTACTTGATCTTGGCTTCCTTGAAGTCGACGTGCTTCTTGGCGATCGGGTCGTACTTCTTCTTCGTCATCTTGTCCGTCATCGTGCGGCTGTTCTTCGTGGTCACGTAGAAGAAGCCTGTGTCGGCGGTCGACTGAAGCTTGATTTTGATGGTCGTTGCCTTGGCCATTGTCCTGGTCCGTCCTGGAATGGGGTGAATGCCGCATCAGCGGGCTTCACGTCCCGGCCGCGGAAAACTGCGCCGCGTCGTAAGCAGGCGGGCGTCCAAAGTCAAGTGCGAGGCCGCCGGCTGGCCAGCCTGAGCGTGACAACCACGATGTAGAACACGAAGAAGAAGGCCAGCGCCCAGGCGAAGCCGTGGCTGCCGAACACGTCCATGCCGACCCCGATCAACTGCGGGCCGGCCAGCGTGCCGATGCCGTAGCACAGCACGAAGGCCGCGTTGGCGGAGGCGAGGTCGCGGCCCGAGAGCTGCGATCCGAGGTGCGCCAGGCCCACCGTGTAGAGCCCGGCCACCACGCCACCCCAGACGAAGAAGAGCGCCGCCGTGGCCAGCCAGCTCTGGTGGATCAACGGGATGGCGATGCTGCCCGCGGCGCCGATCAACGCGCAGGCCAGCAGCAGGATGCGCCGGTCCTTCATGCGGTCCGACAGCATGCCGATCGGAATTTGCAGCAGCACGTTGCCGAGCCCGATCATGGAGAGCAGAAGTGCGGCCTGCGCCTCGGTATAGCCGACGCGGGCGCCGTACACGGGAAACAGGTTGAAGCCGCCGGTCTCGACCGCGCCGAACACGAGCACGGCGGCGGTGGCCGTCGGCACCAGCCAGATGTAGCGGAAGAAGCCGCTGCGGGGCGCGTCCTCGTCCTCATGCCGCACGCTCGGGCTCTGCTTTGCCGCCGCTATCACCGGAACCGCGGCCAGCGCGACGAAGCCGCAGGCGATCCCAAACGGCAGGAAACCCTGCGAGCCGACCACCGCGAAGATAAGCGGTCCGATCGCGAAGCCGAGCGACAGGCAGGTGGCGTAGATGCCCAGCACCAGCCCGCGCCGCGCCGGCGGGGCGGAACTCGAGATCCAGAATTCCGACAGGATGAAGATGATCGTCATCGCGATGTGCAGCGTGGCGCGCAGCGGAAACCAGGCCCAGAACGGCTCGAAGACGTAGAAGCCGACGAAGGAGGCCGAGCCGACGACGAACATCAGCAGCATCGCGCCGACGACGCCGAACCGCGAGGCGAGCGGAATGGCGAAGGGCGCCGCGAAGATCGCGGCGACGCCGCCGACCGCGGCGTTGGCGCCGATCATCGTCGCGGAATGGCCGCGCGATTCAAGGATGATCGACAGAAGCGGCGTACCGAGGCCGATGGCGATGCCGACGACGCTGATCGCCGAAATGGAAGCCGCCAGCGCCAGCCAGCGCATGCCGTCCTGAGGGGCGGGGGCCGCGTCGGACGCCATGGAGCGGTCAGATCGCCTCGGCGGACATGCGCCGGTTCACCATGCGATAGAAAGGTACCGGCCCGGCCGGATCGAAGCCTGGATCGGCTGCCAGCCGGTCTCGCAGCACGGCCAGGATCGTGCGGGTGATCGTGGCGACGTCGATGTTCATGGCTTCGGCGACCGGAAGCCAGACGAGCTCCTCTAGTTCCTGCGTCGGGCCGCCTTCGGGCAGGGCAACCGCGACATGATCGCGGAAGGCGACGAGGAAGCGGGTATCGAAGCGGCGCACGCGGCCGGGCGGGGTAACGGCGCGTGCCAGATAGCGCAGATGATCCAGCGTGGGCGTGACACCGTGCTCGACAAAGCCCTGCCAATCCGCCTTGCCGGTGGCGAAGCGGGCCTTGCTGCCGATCAGCAGGCCCGCTTCCTCATAGGTCTCGCGAATGGCCGACATGGCGATGGCGCGTGCCCTGGCGCTGGTCACGCGGCCGGTCATCAGCTTGGCTTCCACGCCCGGATCGAGCGCCGCCGCGACCGGCACGCGCGCGTCGGCAGGGTCGGTGCGTCCGCCGGGGAAGACGAACTTGCCCGGCATGAAGGCGTGCTTGCGGCTACGCCGCCCCAGCAGCACGCTCGGCGCGGGACCGGCGCGGTCGATCAGGATCAGCGTGGCGGCGTCGCGCGGGCGCAACGGCCCGGGGCCGAGCGCGATGTCCTTGCTCTCCAGCCGGTCTACCTCGGCGCGGGAGAGCCCCGCCATCGTCTCGGGCCTGTCAGACATGGGTGTGCTTCGGCGCTATGCTTCGGGATGAGTCTCGATGTGGTCAGCCTCGCCGCCGAAGCCGTGCATGTAAAGCGCCCATTGCAGGCCGACGACCGCGCCCTTCACCGGTTGCAGAAGCCCAAGGGTCATGGCCAGCGTGATCGGCACCCAGATGGCGAGGTGCTGCCAGGTCGACAGCGCGAACATCGTCTCCGCTCCCATGAAGGCGCCGATGACGATGTGGCCGACGATGACGACGACGAGATAGGCCGGCAGGTCGTCGGCGCGATGGTGGTGCATCGCCTCGCCGCAGGATGCGCAGTTGTCGACGGTCTTCAGGTATGAACGAAACAGCTTGCCCTCGCCGCAATGCGGGCACTTGCCGAGAAAGCCGCGCCACATGGCCTGTGCGAGCGGCCGCTCGGCGCGGCGGGCATTGGTGAACGTCTCGGTCATCATCGTCTCCTGCGGTGTCGTCACCGCCTGCGGCGGCCGGGTGACCGCCTCTGCGTCGCGCGCTGGCGCGCTTTCCCACGCGTCGCCTTGTGGAAGGAACGGACGGCGGTGGGCATCGGTTTCGGCTCCGACAGCATCGAAAACCGCATTGCTCCTGCCATCGGCATCACCTCGACCAGCTCGACCTCCACGCGGTCGGCCAGCCGGAACCCCTTGCCAGTCCGTTCCCCGACCAGCGCGCGCGCGGTCTCGTCGAAGATATAGTAGTCGTCACCCAGCGATGACACGGGAATGAAGCCGTCCGTGCCGAACTGCGGCAATTGGACAAAAAGTCCCGACTTGGTCACGCCCGACACGCGTGCCTCGTAGGTTGAGCCGACATTGTCGGCCAGATGCTGCGCGACCAGCCGGTCGACGGTGTCGCGCTCGGCCGCCATGGCGCGCCGCTCCGTTGCGGAGATCAGCGCCGAGATTTCCTCCAGCCGCGCCTCCTCGCCCTGCGTAAGTCCTTCGTTTCCAAGGCCGAGCGCGCCGATCAGCGCTCGGTGCACGATCAGGTCGGCATAGCGGCGGATGGGCGAGGTGAAGTGGGCGTAGCGGCGCAGGTTCAGTCCGAAATGGCCAAGGTTCTCAGGCGAATAGACCGCCTGGCTCTGCGACCGCAGCACCACCTCGCTGACCAGCTCGGACTCGTCGGTGCCGGCCACCCGCGACAATATGCCGTTGAATGCGGAAGGCTTGAGCGCGGCGCCCTGCGCCAGCGAAATGCCGAGCGTCTTCAGGAACTCGCGCAGCGATTCCTGCTTGGCCAGCGAGGGCGCGTCGTGCACGCGATAGACCAGCGCCTGCTTCTTCGCCTCCAGCGTCTCGGCGGCGCAGACGTTGGCCTGGATCATGAACTCTTCGATCAGCTTGTGGGCGTCGAGGCGCTCGGGCACGACCACGCGGTCGACCGTGCCGTCCGGCTTGAGCAGGATTTTCCGCTCGGGCAGGTCCAGTTCCAGCGGCCCGCGATGGTCGCGGCCGCGCTTCAGCACGCGATAGCCTTCCCACAGCGGCTTCAGCACCGTTTCGAGGATCGGCGCGGTCTTGGCGTCAGGGGAGCCGTCGATGGCAGCCTGCGCCTGCGGATAGGCGAGCTTGGCCGGGCTTCTCATCATAATGCGATGGAAGGCGTGGCGCAGCTTGCGCCCGTCCGCCGCGAACACCATGCGCACGGCCAGCGCCGGGCGGTCCTCGCCCTCGCGCAGCGAGCACAGATCGTTGGAGATTCGCTCCGGCAGCATCGGCACGACGCGGTCGGGGAAATAGACGGAATTGCCGCGTTTCAGCGCCTCGCGGTCCATCGCCGTGCCGGATTTCACGTAAGCCGCCACGTCGGCGATGGCGACGTAGGCGACGATGCCGCCGGCATTGGCCGGGTCGTCGTCGGGCTGCGCGAAGACCGCGTCGTCATGGTCCTTTGCGTCGGCGGGGTCGATGGTGATGAGCGGCAGGTGACGCCAGTCTTCCCGCCCTCCCGTCATGCCGACAGGCTTCGCCGCTGCGGCTTCCGCGATCACCTCGGCCGGGAAGATATAGGGTATCTCATGCATGTGGATGGCGATCATGGAGACCGCCTTCTCGCTCGACAGCGAGCCCACCACGGACAGGACCTTGGCCTTCGGCAGGCCATAGCGGCCGAGCCGGACCGGCTCGACCTCGACGAGATCGCCAGGCTTTGCGCCCGCGGTGAATTCCGGGTCGACGGTCAGCTCTGGCTGGGTGCGTTCGACGGGCTCGATGCGGAACGAGCCGTCCGGGAGCTTACGGAAGACGCCGAGTAGTGCCGGCTTGCTCTTTTCCAGCAGCTTCATCACGCGGCCGGTGTAGGCCGGGCCGCCTTCTTCCTTGTTGCGGAAGATCTTGGCCAGCACGCGGTCGCCGACGCCCGGGGCGGGGCCGCCGCGTGACGGCTTGATGAGCACGGTGTTCGCCTTGCCGCCGTGCTCCTCGGACGGGTGCGCGATCAGCAGGCCGTCGGCGTCGCGCGCCACGATGTCGAGAACGGTCACCGGGGGCAGGGCGCCGGGCCGCGAGACGCGCCGGCCCTTCTTCTCGATCGAACCTTCCTCGGCCAGTTCCGACAGCATGTCCTTGAGCCAGACGCGGTCGGGACCCTTCAGGCCGAAGGCGCGGGCGACCTCGCGCTTGCCGGCGTCTGGGTTCTCGTCGATCCAGGCGACGATCTGCTCTTTTGTCGGGCGGAAATCCGACGCTTCGCCCCCGGCGGCAGGCTTGCCGCTTCGGGACGGTTTGCCGGAGATGCTGCGCGCCAACTCAGTCCTCGGCCTTTGCTGATTTCTTTGTCGGGGCCTTCTTAGGGGCGGCCTTCTTTTTGGCCGCCGGCTTCTTAGCACCCGCGGCTTTCGCGGTCTTGCGGCCGCCCTTCTTGCTGCCTGCCGCCTCGGCGCGAGCGGCAATCAACGGCAGCGCCATCTCCAGCGTCACCGACATCGGATCGGTGCCCTTGGGGATGTTGGCGTTGACCTTCTCCCAGTTCACATAAGGTCCGTAGCGTCCGTCGCGCACAGTGACCTTGCCGCCGTCGGGATGGTCGCCGAGTTCCTTTAGCGCCGCGGGCGCGGACCGCGAGCCGCGGTCGGCGAAGCGGTTCTTCTTCTCCGCGATCAGCGACACCGCCCGGTTCAGACCGATCGAGAACACGTCCTCGATGGACTCGACATTGGCGTAGGTGCCGTCGTGGTGGACGAACGGGCCGTAGCGGCCGAGGCCCGCCGAGATCATCTTGCCGCTTTCGGGGTGCTGGCCGACGTCACGCGGCAGGGCCAGCAGCGCCAGCGCCTTCTCGTGGTCCATGTCCTCGACCTTCCAGCCCTTGGGCAGGCTGGAGCGCTTTGCCTCCTTGCCGTCGCCACGCTGGACGTAGGGACCGAAGCGACCGCTCTTCAGCACGATCTCCTCGGCCGTGTAGGGATCCTTGCCGAGCGGCCGGTCCTCGTTCTCGCCGCCGTTCTCGCCGGCTTCGGCGCCGAACTGGCGCGTGTAGTTGCATTCCGGGTAATTGGAGCAGCCGACGAAGGCGCCGTTCCGGCCGAGCTTGAGCGACAGGTTTCCGGTGCCGCATTTCGGGCATACGCGGGGATTGGAGCCGTCTTCCCGCGCCGGAAAGACCAGCGGCGCCAGATCCTCGTTCAGCGCGTTCAGCACGTCGGAGACACGCAGTTCCTTCGTCTCGTCGACATGGGCGGAGAAATCCCGCCAGAAATCACGCAGCACGTCCTTCCAGTCCATTTCGCCGGCGGAAATGCGGTCGAGCTTCTCTTCCAGAGCGGCGGTGAAGTCGTATTCGACGTATTTGTCGAAGAAGCTCTCCAGGAACGCCGTGACCAGCCGGCCGCGCGAATGCGGGATAAGCCGGCGCTTGTCGATGGTGACATATTCGCGGTCCTCCAGCGTCTTCAGCGTCGCCGCGTAGGTCGACGGGCGGCCGATGCCGAGTTCCTCCATCTTCTTGATGAGCGTCGCCTCGGTGTAGCGCGGCGGCGGCTCGGTCGAGTGCTGAGTGGCCGTCACGCTCTCGCGCTTCAGCGTCTCGCCTTCGCGGATTTCCGGCAGTCGGCGATTGTCCTCGTCCTCCTGGTCGTCTTCCTTCTGGTCCGTATAGGCGGCGATGAAGCCGTCGAAGCGGATGACCTGGCCGGTGGCGCGCAGGCCGGCGGTGCGCTGGCCGTTGCGCGCTTCGATCTCGGCAGTGGTGCGCTCGATGTCGGCCGGGTTCATCTGGCTGGCGATGGCGCGCTTCCAGACCATGTCGTAGAGGCGGAACTGGTCGGCATCCAGATAGGCCTTCACCGAAGCGGGCGTGCGGAAGAAGTCGGTCGGGCGGATCGCCTCGTGCGCTTCCTGCGCATTCTTGGCCTTGGTGGAATAGAAGCGGGGCTTCTCCGGCAGATAGTTCGCTCCGAATTCCTTTGAGATCGCGCCGCGCGCGGCCTCGATCGCCTCGGGCGCCATCTGCACGCCGTCGGTACGCATGTAGGTGATCAGGCCGGCCGTCTCGCCGCCGATGTCGACACCCTCATAGAGCCGCTGCGCCACTTTCATCGTGCGGTCGGCCGAGAAGCCGAGGCGCGAGGATGCCGCCTGCTGCAAGGTCGAGGTGGTGAAGGGCGGGCCGGGATTGCGCTTGGTCGGTTTGGCTTCGACCGAAAGCGCCCGGAACGTCGCGCCGTTCAGCATGGCGACGATGTCGTCAGCCTGTCCCTTGTTCTTGATGTCGAGCTTTTGGAGCTTCTTCCCGTCGAAGGCGGTGAGGCGCGCCTCGAAGCTGTCGTTGCGCGGCGTGCCCAGCGCAGCCACCACGTTCCAGTATTCCTCGCGGACGAAGCGCTCGATCTCGGCCTCGCGGTCGCAGACGAGCCTGAGCGCCACCGACTGGACGCGGCCGGCCGAACGCGCACCGGGCAGCTTGCGCCACAGCACCGGCGACAGCGTGAAGCCGACGAGATAGTCGAGCGCGCGGCGCGCCAGATAGGCGTCGACCAGCGGGGCGTCGATGTCGCGCGGATGCGCCATCGCGTCCAGCACGGCCTGCTTGGTGATGGCGTTGAAGACGACGCGGCTGACGGGCTTGTCCTTTATCGCGCGCTTGGCGCGCAGCACCTCCAGCACATGCCACGAGATCGCCTCTCCCTCGCGGTCGGGGTCGGTAGCGAGAATCAGGCCGTCGGCGTCCTTCACGGCGCTGGCGATGTCGGACAGCCGCTTGGCGGAGGCGGTGTCGACCGCCCACGACATGGCGAAGTCCTCGTCGGGGCGGACCGAACCGTCCTTGGCCGGCAGGTCGCGGACGTGGCCGAACGAGGCCAGCACCTTGTAGCCACGGCCCAGATATTTGTTGATGGTCTTCGCCTTGGCAGGCGATTCCACGACGACGACGTCCATGCCGGCGCTAAACCCTTCCGGCGCCGCTGGATCAGACACGCGCCACTTGCCGCATTCCTCGAAAGAGCACGTCACATGGCTGCGCTTTGGCGGCGGGTCAAGGGCCGACCTCCTCATACAACTTGCCGTGACGGCAATCTCAAGTTGCTTGCGCTATCGCTAAAGCACGTTTAGATAGAACTCGATTCAATTATCGGTTGAATCCAACGATAGATACAACCTTACAATCATTAGCCTGCCGGGCTGGGGCGCCCAGGGCTCAAACGCAAGGTGCGTATCATGCCCCAATACGTGTCGTCTTCGCACAAGCGAACCGACTCGCTCGACTACCTCCAGTCCATGCTTCGCGAAATGCGCGAGATCGCCGAGGCGGAGCGCTACGACATGCTCGCCTATCTGATCGAGATGGCTTACGTCGAGGCCAGCGACATTATCCGCGGGGAGCGGCCGATGCGGGTGCGGCCCTCGGCTCCTGCAACGACACGATCACAACAGAAGCGAAACAGCGCCTCCTGAGTGGCGCTCAAGCCGGCCGGCGAGCTGCAGCTCGAGCAGGACGAGGTGGACCTGCGCGGGGTGCAGGCCGGTATGCCGAACGATTTCGTCGATAGGCACGGGGGTGGGGCTCAGCGCCTCGACCACCCGGCTGCGATCGTCCTCTCCGGGTTCGGGTGCGGCGGCAAAATCGACAGGTTCTTCGAAACTGGCCGCGGGGCGAACCTCAAGTCCGGATTGCGGAGCGATAGCGTGCAGCACGTCGTCCGCTCCTGTGACGAGGATGGCGCCTTCCTTCAACAGCCCGTTGGTGCCGGCGGCGCGCGGGTCGAGCGGCGAGCCGGGCACGGCAAAGACCAGCCGACCGAACTCGCCCGCCAGCCGCGCGCTGATAAGCGAGCCGGAGCGCAGCGCGGCTTCGACCACAACCAGTCCGTAGGCGAGCCCGGCGATCAGGCGGTTGCGGCGCGGAAAGTCTTTCGCGCGCGGCTCCCAGCCGAACGGCATCTCTGAGATCAGCGCGCCGCGCGCGACGATCTCGTTGCAGAGCACTTCGTGCTCAGGCGGGTAGGGCCGGTCCAGACCGCCCGCCATCGCCGCGATGGTGCCGGTGTCGAAACTTCCGGTGTGGGCGGCGGCGTCGATGCCGCGCGCCAGCCCCGAGGCGATCGCGTAGCCCTGCGCGCCGACATCGCGCGCCAGCTGGCGCGCGAAGCGGATGCCGGCCAGCGAGGCGTTGCGCGCGCCGACGATAGCGACGCAGGGGAGCGCAAGCACCGCAGGCTCGCCCTTGACCGCGAGCAGCGGCGGCGGCCCCGGCATCAGCTTCAGCAGCGGCGGATAGCCGGCCTCGCCGAGCGCGATGAAACGGGCGCCGAAGCGCGCGGCCGTCTCCAGCTCCTTTTCCGCGTCGTCCGCCCTGCAGATGCGCGCCCGGCCGCCGCCGCGTTGCGCCAGCTCCGGCAGCGCCTGCAGCGCAGCTTCGGCCGAGCCGAAACGGTTGATGAGGTCACGGAAGGTGAGGGGGCCGACGTTCTCGCTGCGGATCAGGCGCAGCCAGGCCAGCCGCTGTCGGTCGGAAAGGCCTTGCTGCTGGGAAAGGCTGGTGCCTTCCGCCGCCCCGGTCATTTGGCGCCGATGCGTGATTCTGTGCCCGACAGCAGCCGGGATATGTTGGCCCGGTGCTTGACGAAGACGATCACCGTCATCGCCGCGAGCGCCAGAGCATAGCTGCCCGAGCCTTGCCACCAGACGAAGAGCGGCGCGGCCAGGGTGGCAACCAGCGCCGAAAGCGAGGAGTAGCGGGAGATCGCCGCAATCGCGATCCACACCACGGCGAACACCAGCCCGGCCTGCCACGACAGCGCAAACAGCACGCCGACATAGGTGGCAACGCCCTTGCCGCCCCTGAAGCCGAGCCAGACCGGGAAGAGATGACCGAGGAAGGCGCCAAGTCCTGCGAAGACGCCAAATTCGGGCGCCACCCAGCAGGCGAGCAGCACAGCGGCCGTGCCCTTCAGCGCGTCGAGGAGCAAGGTCGCAGCGGCGAGTCCTCGCCTGCCGGTGCGGAGCACGTTGGTGGCGCCGATGTTGCCGGAGCCGATCTTGCGCACGTCGCCGAGCCCGGCCATGCGGGTGAGGATCAGGCCGAAGGGGATGGAGCCGAGCAGGTAGCCGAACAGCAGCGCGCCTGCGAAGGGCAGGTAAGTCGACATCGAAAGGGTTCCTCCGCCCGGCTCAGGCCGAGAACACTGTGCGGCCCGCCACCAGCGTTTGCAAGACCTTGCCCTGCATGCGCGCGCCCTCGAAGCAGGTGTTCTTGGAGCGCGAGCGGATCGCGTCCTCGCGCACGATCCACGGCTCGTCGAGGTCGACCACGATCAGGTCGGCCGGCGCGCCGGGTGCGAGCGTCCCGCCCGGCAGGCCGAACAGCTTCGCCGGTGCGGTCGACAGCGCGTCGACCAGACGCAGCAGCGGCACGTCGCCATTGTGGTGCAGCCTGAGCGCCGCGCCCAGCAGCGTCTCCAGCCCGATCGCGCCGGACGCAGCTTCCGCGAAGGGCAGGCGCTTGGTGTCGACGTCCTGCGGGTCGTGCGACGACGAGATCACGTCGACGGTGCCGTCGCGCAGCGCCGCGATCATCGCCTGCCGGTCCTCCTCCGCGCGCAGCGGCGGCGACAGGCGGAAGAAGGTGCGGTACTGGCCGACATCCAGTTCGTTGAGCGACAGATTGGCGATGGCGATGCCGGCCGAAACTTTTGCGCCGTCCGCCTTGGCGCGGGCCACCGCTTCCGCCGACATGGCGGTCGAGATCTTGGCGGCGTGGTAGCGGCCGCGCGTCAGGCGGGCCAGGCGCAGGTCGCGCTCCAGCGGGATGATTTCCGCCTCGCGCGGCACGCCGGAGAGGCCGAGCCAGCTGGCATAGAGGCCCTCGTTCATCACGCCGCCCGCGCCGAGATCTGCGTCCTTCGTCTCGTGCGCGACCAGCGCGTCGAAGTCGCGGGCGTAGGTCAGCGCGCGACGCATCACCAGCGCGCTCGCCAGCGTTCTGCGTCCTTCGGTGAAGGCGACGGCACCGGACGCCCTCAGCAGGCCGAATTCCGAGAGCTCCTGCCCGGCCAGCCCGCGGGTTATGGCGGCGGCCGGGAAGACGCTGACGTCGGCGGTGTCGCGGGCGGTGCGCAGCACGAACTCGACCAGCGCCACGTCGTCGATCACCGGGTCGGTGTCGGGCATCATCACGATGGAGGTGACGCCGCCGGCAGCGGCGGCGGCGCTCGCCGAGGCAATGGTCTCGCGATGCTCCGCGCCCGGTTCGCCGACGAAGACGCGGCTGTCCACCAGCCCCGGCAGGATCGCCTTGCCGGCGCAGTCCACCACTTCCGCGCCGTCCGGCGCGCCCTGGTTGCGGGCCGACGCGCCCGCGGCGAGGATCTCGCGGCCGCGCACGATCACCGTGCCGACCTCGTCCAGCCCGCGCGACGGGTCGAGGATGCGGGCATTGGCGAAGACGGTCGCGGTCATTCGCCCGCCTCGTTGCGCCGAGGGTCGAGCAGCGCTTCCATGACGGCCATCCGCACGGCGACGCCCATCTCGACCTGCTCCTGGATGACGCTCTGCGGGCCGTCGGCGATCTCGGACGAAATCTCGACGCCGCGGTTCATCGGGCCGGGATGCATGACGAGCGCGCCGGGCTTCGCATGGCGCAGCTTTTCCGCGTCGAGGCCGAAGAAGCGGAAATATTCGCGCACCGAGGGCACGAACGAGCCCGCCATGCGCTCGCGCTGGAGCCGCAGCATCATCACGACATCGGCGCCCTTGAGCCCTTCCGTCATCGACGTGAACGGCTCGACGCCCATCTGCGCGATACCCGAAGGCATCAGTGTCGACGGGCCGACGACGCGCACGCGGGCGCCCAGGGCATTCAGGATCAGTATGTTGGACCGCGCCACGCGCGAGTGCAGCACGTCGCCGCAGATCGCCACCGTCAGCGCGCCGATGTCGCCCAGCTTGCGGCGGATGGTCAGCGCGTCGAGCAGCGCCTGGGTGGGATGCTCGTGCGCGCCGTCGCCGGCGTTGACTACCGAGCAGCCGACCTTCTGCGCCAGCAGGGCGGCCGCGCCCGCCGCCGAATGGCGAATGACGAGGATGTCGGGATTCATGGCGTTCAGCGTCATCGCCGTGTCGATGAGCGTCTCGCCCTTCTTCACCGAAGACGAGGCCACTGACATGTTCATCACGTCCGCGCCGAGCCGCTTTCCCGCCAGCTCGAAGGAGGACTGGGTGCGCGTCGAGGCCTCGTAGAAGAGGTTGATGTGCGTGCGCCCGCGCAGCGTCGACAGCTTCTTCTCGCGCTGCCGCGACACCTCGACGGCAGCATCTGCGCGGTCGAGCAGAAGGTTGATGTCTTCGGGGGAAAGCCCCTGTATCCCCAGCAGGTGCCGGTGGCGGAACAGCGGGAAGGCCGGGGCGGAACTCATCTCAAGCGGCTGCTATAGGGATGGGGGGCGAAGGCCGCAAGCGCGCAGCCGGCTTTCCCCAGCAAATGCTGCAACGCGTGCCGCTCGGCCTTCTCGCTTTCCCGTCCGCGATCGGGCAAAATCCTTGGCAGGCGCCGCGATTCAGGCAGGCGCGCGGGGGACTGCCCATTGAACCACGACGTCACCAACCAGCCGCCGCCGCTTGCGGGCACCAACGCCTGGCGCAGCGACCCGATGCTGATGCAGCTCGGCGAGGATTTCGGCGAGCCGGTGCGGCGCGAGCTCGACCAGATCGGCCGCTTCGTGCGCAACCCGGAAGCGATGGACGGCGCCCGGCTCGCAAACGAAATCACGCCAAAGCTGAAGACCTTCGACCGGCAGGGGCACCGCATCGACCAGGTCGAGTTCCACCCGGCCTATCACGCACTGATGCGCCGCTCGGTCGCCGCCGGCCTGCACGGTTCCGTCTGGGAGAGCGGCGAGGCCGAGCGCGGACGGCGTCACCAGAGCCGCGGCGCGCGTTTCTACATGACGGCGCAGCTGGAATGCGGGCATCTGTGCCCGATCACCATGACCAGCGCGTCGCTTGCCGCGATTATGAACGCGCCCGCGCTGTTCAAGGAGTGGGCGCCGCGTGTCACCACGCGCAAATACGATTCGAGCCAGAAACCGCCGATGCAGAAGGAAGGGCTGACGCTCGGCATGGGCATGACCGAGAAGCAGGGCGGCACCGACGTGCGCGCCAATTCCTCGGTCGCCGAACGGGTCAATGGCGGCTACCGGCTAAGCGGCCACAAATGGTTCATGTCGGCCCCCATGTGCGACGCCTTCCTGATGCTGGCGCAGGCGCGCGAGGGGCTGACCTGCTTCCTCGTGCCGCGCATCCTGCCGGACGGAAAGGCCAACGGGCTGCGCTTCCAGCGGCTCAAGGACAAGCTCGGCAACCGTTCCAACGCGTCGTCGGAGGTCGAGTTCGACAACGTCCACGCGGAGGCGGTCGGCGAGCCGGGGCAGGGCGTCAAGACGATCATGGACATGGTGACGCTGACGCGGCTGGACTGCGCGCTGGCGTCCTCCGGCATCATGCGCGCCTCGGTGGCCGAGGCCGTGCATCACGCGCGCCACCGCTCGGTTTTCGGCCAGCAACTGATCGACCAGCCGCTGATGCTGCGCGTGCTGGCAGACCTGGCGCTCGACGTGGCCGGCGCGACGGCGCTGTCGTTCCGGCTGGCGCGCGCCTTCGACGAGGCCGCCGACGGACGCGAGCACGCGGCCTTCGCCCGCGCCATGACGCCGGTGGTCAAGTACTGGGTGTGCAAGAGCGCGCCGCCGCTCATCTACGAGGCGATGGAGTGCATGGGCGGCAACGGCTATGTCGAGGAACTGCCGATCGCGCGGCACTATCGCGAGGCGCCCGTCAACGCCATCTGGGAGGGCTCGGGCAACGTCATGGCGCTCGACGTGCTGCGCGTGCTCAAGCGCGCGCCCGGGCTTTTCGACGAGGTGATGGAGGCGCTGCGGCGCGATCTCGGGCCGGCCGGCAAGGGCACGGTCGGTGTGCTGCGCGCGGCGATCGAAATGTCGCTGTCGGACGAAGGCTCGGCGCGCATCCTCACCGAGCAGCTTGCGCTGGCGGCGGCCGCGGCCGAATTGCGGCGGCTGGGTGCCGGTCGCATCGCCGACGCCTTCATCGAGACGCGGCTCGCTGGCCAGTGGCGCAGCACCTACGGCATGCTGCCGGCGCGCCACGACGCGCGCGCTATCGTCGACACACTCTATCCCGAGGCGGCGTAGGCGGCGAGCGCGAGTGCGGCCGGCATGGTGAGCACCGCCAGCACGGTCTGCAGCGTGGTGACGGCGGCGTAGAACTCGGCGTCGCCGCCGAGCTGGCGCGCCAGCATGTAGCCGTTGAGCGCGGTCGGCACCGAGCCGCACAGCACGACGTAGACCAGCGCGGGGCCGGTCAGACCGACTGCGAGGCCGAGCCCGCACATCAGCGCCGGCATCACCAGCAGCTTCACGACGACCGGGAACCACATGGCCGGCCGTGCCGAGAACATGTCGGCCGGCCGAAGTCCCGCGCCGATCGAGAGCAGTCCCATGCCGATGGCGGCCTGGCCGAGCAGGTCGAAGCCGCGTTCCACCGGTTCGTAGAGCCCGCCCGGAAGCAGGCGGATGAGCAGGCCCGCGCCGACGGCGACGATGAGCGGGTTCTTCGCCATGGCGCGCAGCACATTCGCCCAGTTCGCGCCACCGTGGCCGAAGCGCGAGACGACCGACACCGACATGATGTTGATGGGGATGATGATGACGGCCATCGCCAGCGCGACAACGGCCGCGCCCTCCGGCGGATACAGCTTCTGGGCCACCGCCAGCGCGACGAAGCCGTTCCAGCGCAGTGCCGTCTGGAAGACCGAGGAGAACTCGGCGCGGCTCGCGGCTCCGGCGGCGCGCCATATCGGCCATGTCGCCAGCACGCCCGCCGCCACGATGAAGACGGAGCCCAGAAGGGCCGCGAACATGGCGTCGAGCGACAGCGAGGAGAAATCGGCGCCGGAGACCGTGTCGAAGAGGAGAATGGGGTAGAGCACCCAGTAGGATAATTGTTCCAGCCCGCGCCATCCGGCCCCATCCATTAGCGGCGTGCGGCGCAGCAGGAGACCCGCCACGATCAGCAGAAAGATCGGCAGGATGCTTTCGAAGATTGCGAGCACAGGAATCCCCCGGTGGCGCACATAGGAGAATGCCGTTCCGCCTGTAAAGCGCGGCCGCTTGGGCCAGCCCGGCGTCGCGTTAACCTTAACAAATGGTTTCGATTGCGGCCGCGTCGTTGCCGCCACACTGTGCCGGCCCGATACGAGGGGTCCATGAAGCAGGCTGCGGCAATCCTTACCACGTTCGGCTGGACGGCGCTGTTTTCGCTCGTCGCCGCATTTGCGCTGTTCGGCGCCGAGGACGGGCCGGTCGCCGCGATCGCCGCCTTCGGCCTTCCGCTCGACGGGCACGCGGTCGAGACCTTGCCCGGCAATGCCGTGATGGGCGGCCTGTGTTTCGGCGCAACAGTCGTCGCCGCGCTGTTCGCCACGGTCTCGCTGTCGGCGGCGCTGACAGCCCGCGAGGGCGCCGCGCATACGCGTTTCCTCTGCGAGATCGCCCATGGCGGCGCCTTCGGCATCGCGGGCCTGGTTGTGCTGACGCTGGCGCTGGCCGGCAGCGGTGTTATGCTCGGCGCGTCGCTGTTCTGCCTCGCGCTTCTGGTCGCCTCGCTCGTGGGGCTGCGCGTCGCGCTGGCCGATCCTGCGCCGTTGCCGGCGGCCGCCCCCGTGGTAGCGCGGCAGATGGCGGCGGCGGCTGCAGCCAATGTCAACGTCGTGCGTTTCCCGTTCTACAACCGGGCGGGCGGAGCGGCCTGATGAAGTACATCCTGCTTTTCTGGGCCGTGCCGATGGGCCTGTTCTGGGGCTGGTTCGGGCTGTCCTACTACGACATGAATTTCGGCTGGCTGATCCTCAGCCGCGTCGTCCACGACTTCGCCTTCCGCTTCTACGGCGACATGCTGGGCATCGACCCGGCGGTGATCCCGGCGATGGTGGCCCGCGCCTGCGCCGTCGACACGGCCATCATCTTCGGCATCCTAGGCTGGCGCCGCCGCGCCGACATCCGCTCGTGGTGGGAGGCGCGCCGTGCAGCCTCTACGGCTGGCGCAGAACCCGCAGCCGGTCCAGCGCTCCCTGCAGAATGAAGGCGGCGGCGGCCGAATCGATCATTCCGTCGCGCCGCTTCCTCGAAAAATCCATCTCGATCAGCGTGCGCTCCGCGGCCACGGTCGACAGCCGCTCGTCCCAGAAAGCGAAGGGCAGGGCAGTGAGCTGTGCCATGTTGCGCACGAAGGCGCGCGAAGCCTGCGCGCGCGGCCCCTCGGAGCCGTCCATGTTGACCGGCAGGCCGATGACCACGGCCGCCACCTGATCGGCGGCAAAAGCCTTCAGCAGCGCCTCGGCGTCCTTGCCGAATTTTTTCCTCGCGATCACCGGGCGCGGGTGGGCGAAGGCCAGCGAGCGGTCGGATACGGCAAGCCCGATGGTCTTGGTGCCGAGGTCGAGGCCGGCCAGCGTCGTGCCGGGGGCAAGCAGCGCCGGCAGGTCATCAAGTGACAGCGTGGTCACGCACGCATCCGCTTTGACTTCATCATGCGCCGTCCTATCCTGCGATCCGACCGAAAGCGAGGAGGCGCGGCGCATGAAGATCACATGGTACGGCCAGTCGGCCTTCCGCATCGAACACGGCAAGGCCGTCATCCTCATCGATCCGTTCCTGTCGGATGTGCCGTGGTGGACCGGCGGCTGGGAAAAGCCGGCGCAGGGTGTGACCCACGTGCTGCTGACCCACGGCCACAACGACCATGTCGGCGACGCGCTGAAGATCCTGAAGAAGACCGGCGCGCAACTCGTCGCCAATTTCGAGATCTGCATGTGGCTGGTCGGGCAGGGACACGACGGCAGCCGCATCAACCCCGGCAACACCGGCGGCACGGTCGACTGCGGCGGCTTCACCACGACCTTCGTGCGCGCCGACCACTCGTCCTCGTTCAACACGGGCGACGGCAAGAACGTCTATCTTGGCAATCCGCTCGGTCTCGTTCTGCATTTCCCGGACGGCGAAAGCGTCTACCACATGGGCGACACCGACATCTTCTCCGACATGGCGCTCATCAACGAGCTGCACCAGCCGAAGGTCGGCATCGTGCCCATCGGCGACCGCTTCACCATGGGCGGCGCGGTGGCCGCGCTGGCCTGCCGCCGCTACTTCAATTTCGAGACGGTGCTGCCCTGCCATTATGCCTCTTTCCCGATGCTGGACCAGAGCGCGGAGAAGTTCGTCGAGGGCATGCAGGGCGGCGACACCAGGGTTCTGACTCCGAAACCGGGAGAGGTGGTGACGCTATGAGAATCAATGGCTTGGTTGTTGCGGCTGCGATTTTGATTCCCGCGGCTCCGGCAGTGGCGCAGCAGGACATGATCAAGGGCGTCTACGCCCGTTCGCCAGAACAGTGCGCCGAGGCGAAGAAGGATTTCGATGGCTTCATCGGCAATGGCGAGACCGTGCTGACAGCGCGCGGCATTGAAGGCATCGAGTACAATTGCGAGTTCGTCGACTGGAAGAAGGCGACACGATCCATCGGTGCGGTGGCGACGATGCTTTGCGAAGAGCCGGGCTACGCTTACCCCGAGGTCTATGCCTTCATGCCGCGCGCCGAAGGCGAGATCGAGGTGTCGTCGCCGCTGACCTCGGCGGCATCGGATAATCCCGGCAATGCCGGGGTCTATTATCTGTGCGAAGGCGTGAAGATGCCGTAGCCCTGTCGCCCGCGCTGCCGCGCCGTTGTTGCGCCGCAGCGCGGGCGCCGCTATAGGCCGCCGATACGTTTCGTATCGGTTCCGGAGCATCCCCGCATGTCGGTCGACATCGCCACAGTGAAGCGCGTCGCGCGGCTCGCCCGCATCGCCGTCGACGAGGCCGACGCGCAACGCATGACCGGCGAGCTCAACGCCATACTTGGCTTCGTCGCGCAGCTTGACGAGGTCGACGTGTCCGGCGTCGAACCGATGACCTCGGTGACGCCGATGGCGATGAAGAAGCGGCAGGACGTGGTGACCGACGGCGGCAAGGCCGGCGACATCGTCGCCAACGCGCCCGCGACCGAGGAAGCCTTCTTCCTCGTCCCGAAGGTCGTGGAGTAGGCGGCATGAGCGACCTGACGAAGTTTACGATCGCTGAGGCGCGCGCCAAGCTCGCGGCGAAGGAATTTTCCGCGACCGAGCTGACCGAGAGCTACCTCTCGGCCATCGACGCCGCCAACCCCACCTTCAACGCTTATGTCGCGGTCACCCACGACAAGGCGCGCGCCATGGCCAAGGCGTCCGACGCGCGTTTCGCCAAGGGCGAGGCGGGCGCGCTGGAAGGCATTCCGCTCGGGATAAAGGACCTGTTCGCCACCGAGGGCGTGCACACGCAGGCGGCGAGCCATGTGCTCGACGCCTTCAAGCCGCGCTACGAGTCCACCGTCACCGCCAACCTTTGGCGCGACGGCGCGGTCATGCTGGGCAAGCTCAACATGGACGAGTTCGCCATGGGCTCGTCCAACGAGACCTCCTATTACGGCCCGGTGAAGAACCCGTGGCGCGCGCGCGGCTCCAACCGCGATCTCGTGCCGGGCGGCTCGTCCGGCGGCTCGGCCTCGGCCGTCGCCGGCTGGCTCGCGGCTGGCGCGACCGCCACCGACACCGGCGGGTCGATCCGCCAGCCGGCGGCCTTCACCGCTACCGTCGGCATCAAGCCGACCTACGGCCGCGTGTCGCGCTGGGGCGTGGTCGCTTTCGCCTCGTCGCTCGACCAGGCGGGGCCGATCGCCCGCGACGTGCGCGACGCCGCGATCATGCTGCGTTCGATGGCCTCGGTCGACGACAAGGACACGACCTCCGTCGACCTGCCGGTGCCGGATTACGAGGCTTCGCTCGGCAAGTCGCTCAAGGGCCTGAAGATCGGCATTCCCCGCGAGTACCGCGTCGATGGCATGCCGGCCGAGATCGAGGCGCTGTGGCAGAAGGGCATAGCGTGGATGAAGGACGCCGGCGCCGAGATCGTCGACATCTCGCTGCCGCATACGAAATACGCGCTGCCGGCCTATTACATCGTGGCGCCCGCCGAGGCGTCGTCCAACCTCGCCCGGTACGACGGCGTGCGCTACGGCCTGCGTGTGCCGGGCAAGGACATCGTCGAGATGTACGAGAATTCCCGCGCCGCCGGCTTCGGTCGCGAGGTCAAGCGGCGCATTATGATCGGCACCTATGTGCTGTCGGCCGGCTATTACGACGCCTACTACGTCAAGGCGCAGAAGGTCCGCACTCTCATCAAGAAGGACTTCGAGGACGCATTCGCGGCAGGCGTGGACGCCATCCTGACGCCGGCCACGCCGTCCGCCGCTTTCGGTCTGGCCGATCAGGACATGGCCGCCGATCCGGTGAAGATGTATCTGAACGACATCTTCACGGTGACGGTGAACATGGCCGGCCTGCCGGGAATCGCCGTTCCCGCCGGTCTCGACGCCAGCGGCCTGCCGCTCGGCCTCCAGCTCATCGGCCGCCCGTTCGACGAGGAGATGCTGTTCCGCACCGGCGCGGTCATCGAGAAGGCTGCCGGCCGGTTCGAACCGTCAAAGTGGTGGTAGTCGCCGAATCGGCTACCATCGCCTGATGGCGGGGCGCGACGAACGCAAGAAGATACTGGGGCAGCTCAAGGCGCGGCAGGCGGCGCTGTCGCGCGACGCGCTTGCCGGCACGAGTGCGACGGTCGGCCAGCCGACGAGCTGGCCGGCGGAGGGTTCAGACTACCGCCCGACGCTGGCCGGCACCTTTCCCAAGTCGACCGAGCCGCTGCGCATCACCATTCGCGAGACGGCGGACGGTCTTGGCGTTCACGTCCCTTCCGTGAAGCAGATTTTCGCGATCGTGTTCATCCTTTTGTGGCTCGGCGGCTGGGCGGCCGGCGAATGGTTCGCGCTGTACGAGATCTATCGCAACGGCTTCAGCATCAGTTCCGCCTTCCTGATCTTCTGGGTCACGATCTGGACCATCGGCGGCATGGGCGCCGCGTTCGGGGTGCTGTGGCAGCTGTTCGGCAGCGAACGGCTGTTCATCACCGCGGGCGCGGTTGTTTCCGACTGGGGCTTCGGTCCGTTCCGTTTCAAGAAGGTCTGGGGACCGGGCGAGGCGACCAAGTTCCGCAAGGGCGAGGCCACCATGAGAAAAGGCCGCCTCGTGTCCGGCCGGGGCATCGCCTACGAGGCCGGCGGCGCCATGCGTACCTTCGGGTCGAGCCTGACCGACGACGAGGTGCGTTTCGTTCTTGCCGCAATTGCCCGGCATCTGCCGGGCGCGGTTCTCGACAGCGCCGCTGCAAAGGCCGGCTGAACCGTGTTTTTCTATCTTTCGAAGATCTTCTCGCTGGTCATCCAGCCGATCAACCTGATTGGCATCCTGGTGGCCGCAGCGCTTGTCGCCCTGCTTCTCGGCCGGCGCCGGTTCACGACCTTCAGCCTCGCCGGCGGCCTCCTCGTGGTTGCGTTGTCGACCTGGACGTCGCTGGGCGCGCTCATGCTGCACCCGCTCGAAGACCGCTTCGCGCGCCCCAATCCGCCGCCGGAGCAGGTCGCCGGCATCATCGTGCTCGGCGGCGGGTTCGAGGGAGCGGTCAACCTCGCGCGCGGCGGTTACGAGCTTAACGCTTCCGGCGACCGGTTCGTGGAGGCAGCGGTGCTGGCGCGGCGCTATCCGGCCGCGCGGGTCGTCGTCACCGGCGGGTCCGGAGCGCTGGCGCTGGAGGGCGAGGCCGACGGCGACACCGCACCCCGGCTGTTGATCGGGCTGGGGGTTGAGGCGGAACGCCTCGTGCTGGAAAACAAGTCACGCAATACCTACGAGAACGCGTTGTTCACGAAGGAGATGCTGAACCCCAAGCCGGCGGAAACATGGCTGCTTGTCACTTCGGCGTTCCACATGCCGCGGTCGATGGGCCTTTTTCGCAAGGCGGGTTTCGATGTGGTCGCGTGGCCGACCGACTACCGCACCGCCGGCAACGAGACCGTCGGCCTGACGCAGGACAATTTCACGGATTCCCTGCAAAACACGACGATCGCCATCCGCGAGTGGACCGGGCTGATCGCCTATCGCGTCACCGGGCGCACGGACGCGCTGCTGCCGGGGCCGGAGCTGCCCGTTCGCTGATTAACAATCGTTGACGAAAGGTAAATTCTGCTGACCTAACTATCGCTTTGAATCTGAACATCTATTCGCCCTTCGCAGGCGCAGCTTGGAAAGCCATGCCACATTTCCGTCACTTTTTGCGTTGCGAAAGCGCTGCCGAACGCCTAAGGCACCGCGAAAGCCTCTTGGTAAGTGCGTCGAGGCGCTTGCGACTTGCGGAACCGCATTTCGCGCGGGGCATTACAAGGAACATGATGGACGACAGCGCGCAGAAATCCTGTTGGGGCGTCACGCTCAAGGCAGTGATCGGGTTTGCGGTGGTGATCGCCGCGGTTTGGCTGATCGGCGGCGGCGAAAGCGGCGCGATGCTCGCTGCGGCCGGCTGACAAGGCCAGCACAAGGAATTCAAGGCCCGGCTCGTCCGGGCCTTTTTTGTTCCGGCCTGTCGCTGGACGAACAGACGGTGTCGGGCAGTGCGCTTGAAGCGCGGGGCGAAGCGGTTATCTGTGGCGGACCAGCGGATCCGTGCCATGTTCCTTTCCGTCTTCGACCTCTTCAAGATCGGCATCGGCCCATCTTCCTCCCACACGATGGGGCCGATGAGCGCGGCCGCGCGCTTCCTCGACGAGATTCTCACCGGCGACTGGCCGCGCCCGGCCAACGCCAGGGTCTCCGCGCTCACGGCCAGCCTGCACGGCTCGCTTGCCTTCACCGGTATCGGCCACGGCAGCGACCGCGCGGTGATCCTCGGCCTGACCGGCGAGACGCCGCTGACTGTCGACCCCGATGCCTCGGATACGATTATCGCGCGCGTCTCGAACGAGAAGTGCGTGTCGCCGCCCGGCCACCCGCCCTATGCCTTCGATCCGGCTGCCGACCTCGTGCTGGACAAGAAGAACCCGCTGCCGGGCCACGCCAACGGCATGACATTTTCCGCCTTCGACGCGTCCGGCCGGCTGCTTCTGAAGCGCGTCTACTACTCGGTCGGCGGCGGCTTCGTCGTGTCGGAGGAAGAGCTGCAGCGTGTGAAGGGCGCCAAGGCTCCCGACGCCGGAAGCGGCGTGCCGTACCCGTTCGCCACCGCGAAGCAGATGCTGGCGATGGCGCGCAAGAGCGGGCTTTCGATCGCCGAGATGAAGCGCGCCAACGAGGAGTCGAAGACGTCCCGTGCCGAACTCGAAGCAGGCCTCGACCGCGTCTGGGGCGCGATGAAATCCTGCATAGACCGCGGTCTTTCGCAGGAGGGCATCATGCCCGGCGGGCTCAAGGTGAAGCGGCGGGCGAAGTCGCTGCACCAGAAGCTGTCGGACGAGTGGAGCCGCAACCGGCCGAACCCGCTTCTGGCCAACGACTGGCTGTCGATCTACGCGATGGCGGTCAACGAGGAGAACGCCGCTGGGGGCAGGGTCGTCACGGCGCCGACCAACGGCGCGGCCGGCGTGGTGCCGGCGGTGCTGCGCTACTGGCTGCATTTCTATCCGGAAGCCGACGAAGGCAGCGTGCGCGACTTCCTGCTGACGGCGGCAGCCGTCGGCGGGCTGATAAAACACAACGCCTCGATCTCGGGCGCCGAGGTAGGCTGCCAGGGCGAGGTCGGCTCGGCCTCGGCGATGGCCGCCGCAGGCCTGTGCGCCGTCATGGGCGGCACGCCGGAGCAGGTGGAGAATGCCGCCGAGATCGCGCTGGAGCACCATCTCGGCATGACCTGCGACCCCGTCGCCGGCCTTGTGCAAGTGCCGTGCATCGAGCGCAACGCGCTCGGCGCGGTCAAGGCCGTGACCGCCGCGTCGCTTGCCATCAAGGGCGACGGCACGCATTTCGTGCCGCTCGACGCGGCGGTCGAGACCATGCGCCAAACGGGGCTCGACATGAACGAGCGCTACAAAGAAACCAGCCTCGGCGGGCTGGCGGTGAACGTGGTGGAGTGCTGAGGTATGGGCCGGGCGGCAAGCCGCCGGGCCATTTGCGCTAGAAGCCCAGTGCCGTCCGCGTCGCCATCTCCACGACCGAATAATCCGCGTCCGCCCTTTCCAGGGACGGCTCCACCCGCGGCCGCAGCGGCGGCTGGGCCATGAAGCGCGGACGCTTGCCGCGATGCGGCTGGGCCGCGTGGACGAGGAAGGGATGGCACAGGTAGACCGTGCCGGCCGGACCGGTAGCCAGTGTCTCGGGCCGGTTCGCCGAGCCGCCGAAGTCGGCGGCAACCATCTCGCCGAGCGTCATGCCCTCCTCGCCAGCCGGAGCCAGCAGCCGCGCCATGTCGATGTGCGAGCCAACGCGGATGCGGGTGGGCGCGTCGTCTTCGCCGACATCGGAGAACAGGAACAGCATCAGCAGCCAGCGCCCCCGCGAGCGCACGTTGGCGCGCCAGTTGAGGAAGCTCGCCTCGTTGCCCATACCGAAGCTGGCATCGACATGCCAGCCGGCGTCGCCGGGATCGTCGGGCGAGGGGAAGCGCACCGGGAAGGTGCCCATCGCACCGACGGGCAGCCAGCGGCCGGGGCCGGCAAGCTGGTCGTAAGCCGCCTCCAGCCGCAGCGTGGCGGCCGCCTCGATGAAGGGCGGCTGGGAATACATGCTCAGTCGTACGACAGGCCGGGTCCAGCTCGCCGGATCGTCCGGGTCGAGCCGAAGGTCGCGCCAAAGGATGTCGCGCGCCGCGTCGGCGAGCGTCGTCGGAAATGCCTCGTCGATCCTGACGAAGCCGGTTTCGATGAAGGAAGAAATCTCCGCGGCGCTCAGCGCACGCGTGTTGTCGTTGGTAGGCATGGATTGTCCATCGCTGTTCGGCCGGTCGCTACGCGAAGCCGGCCAGTCATTTTTCGGACGCTGGTTTCCCGGTCGTCCCACTTGCCGCCCGAAGGGGCCGAAGCGGTCAGGCGAGGAAGAAGGCCGAAGCGATTGCGAAGGACATCATCATGGTTCGCACCCCATAGATGCCGCGCACGGCCTACGCAACCGCCTGTGGACAACGTCCACCCGCGTTGACCACTCAGCCTGCCGGGCCTAGCTCATGGGCATGGCCCTCAACCTCATCAAGCTGTGCGTCGGCTGCGACTCCGTCGAAGATCTCGAAGAATGGATCGCCTTCCGCCTCGATGAGAAGCAGCGCGCCGGCGAGGAAGCCGTGCAGACGCACACCACGCGCATGGTGCCGAAGCGGGTCGATGAGGTGACGAGCGGCGGCTCGCTCTACTGGGTCATCAAGGGCCAGGTGCAGTGCCGCCAGCGCATCACGGAGATCAGGCCGTTCACCGACCCCGAGGGGATCGGCCGCTGCCACCTTGTGCTCGACCCGCAGCTCGTGCGCACCGACTGGCAGCCGCGCCGTGCCTTCCAGGGCTGGCGCTATCTGCAGGCCAAGGACGCGCCGCGCGACATGCCGGCCGGCTCCGACCTTGGGAGCCTGCCGGCAAAGCTGCGCGGCGAACTGGCGGAGTTGGGGCTGCTCTAGCGTTTGCCGGCTTTGTGAATGCCGGAGAGCAGCCTGCCTACGGTAACCAAGCGGCTTAACCACGCCGCTCCGAAATGCTTTACAAATCGTAAATTGATTTGATCGCCGGGGCGAAACGCGCTTTATTTCAAGCGGGTATGGAGTGTGGGTATGTACCTCTCCGGCGTTAACGGGCATGCAGAGAGCAAGCCGCGACGCTCTGCACATGTGATCGTGTGCGGCAACGAGAAAGGCGGCTCGGGCAAGTCGACCACGGCGATGCACATCGCGGTGGCGCTTCTCAAGGCCGGTTACAACGTGGCGACGATCGACCTCGACGGCCGCCAGCTCTCGCTCACCCGCTATGTCGAGAACCGCAAGCGCTGGTCGAAATCGGCGCGCATTCCGCTGGACCTGCCGCGTCATTTCCATGTGCCGCCGGCGCATCGCGACACCGTCGCCGATACCGAGAGCGAGGAATTCCGCCAGCTCACCGAGGGGCTTGGCGAGATCGAGGACAGCCACGATTTCGTGGTCATCGACACGCCGGGTTCCGACACCTTCCTCAACCGCATGGCGCACCGCATCGCCGACACGCTGGTGACGCCGATGAACGACAGCTTCGTCGATTTCGACGTGCTGGCGCGCATCGACCCGGTCAGCCACGAGATCCTCGAACTGTCGCAATACGCCACCGCCGTGCGCGACGCGCGCAGGCAGCGGCGCCAGACCGACAACCGCATCGTCGACTGGATCGTCGTGCGCAACCGCATGGCCAACATCTCCTCGCGCAACGAGCAGAAGATCGACACCTGCCTGCGCAACCTGTCGATCCAGCTTGGCTTCCGGCTGGCCGACGGCATCTCCGAGCGCGTCGTCTTCCGCGAGTTCTTCCCGATCGGGCTGACCGCGCTCGACGATTTCGAGGAGCATGTGCTGGGCTCCAAGCCGACGCTGTCGCACCTCGCCGCCCGGCAGGAGATCAGGCAGCTGCTGACGGCGCTGCGCCTGCCCACCGACGAGGTGGGGCGCAAGCGGGCGATGATGCGGCAGCGCTACGCCGAGGCGATCAGCCGGCCGATCGCCATGCCCGACATCTTCGTGAGCTGACTTTCGCAAGCCTTGCGTCGCGCGCCGTAGCGCCACATCTTTGCGGCATGAGCGATACCAAGCCACCGGTGAAGGCCGGGGAGACCGTTCCGCAAGCGAAGCGCTCTTCCGGCGCCGAAGTTGATGCGTTCCTGCGCCATGCCCGCGCCGTCGCGTCTTCAGGCGGCAACGGCAGGCTGGTGCTGGCGCTCGACGCGACGATGAGCCGGCAGCCGACCTGGGATCTTGCCTGCAAGCTGCAGGGCGAGATGTTCGATGCGGTGGGCAAGAAGGGCGGCCTCAAGGTCCAGCTGGTCTATTTCCGCGGCTTCGGCGAATGCCGCGCCTCGCGATTCGTAGCCGACACGGCCGAGCTGAAGACGCTGATGACCAAGATCGACTGCCGCGGCGGTCACACGCAGATCGGCAAGGTGCTGTCGCACGCGCTCAGGGAGACGCAGAACGAGAAGATCGGCGCGCTGGTCTATATCGGCGACGCCATGGAGGAGGAGATCGACGACCTTGCCGACAAGGCCGGACGGCTGGGACTGCACGGCGTGCCGGCCTTCCTGTTCCAGGAGGGCCAGGACCCCGGCGCCGAACGCGCCTTCAAGGAAATCGCCAGGCTGACCAAAGGGGCGTGGTTCCGCTTCGACCGCGACGCGCCGGCGATGCTGGCAAAGCTGCTGTCGGCGATTGCCGTGTTCGCCACCGGCGGCCTGAAGGCACTGGAGGCGCGCGGTCGGCCGGAGGATCGCATGATGATCGAGCACCTGAAGGGCAAGGGTTCGTGAAAGGCGGCCGATGACCTTCATGTTCTATGCAACCGCGGTGGCGCTGGTCCTCATCATGGGCCTTGCCGCTTTCAGCCGCGCCGATGCCGGGAGGCTGGCCGACGGCTTGCGGCTTGCCGGGCCCGTGGTGCTCGGGCTGGCAGGCATCGCGCTCCTGTTCACGGGCCGGGCCGCGTTCGCGGGAATACTGCTGCCCGCCGCGCTCGGCTGGTACATGCGGGGCAGGGCGCGTCGCGCCGCAACGCCCACGCCGGGTCTGACCTCGTCGGTGCGGACGGCGGCGCTGGAGATGCTGCTCGACCACGACACTGGGAGGCTCGAAGGCATGGTTCTGGCCGGCCGCTTCGAGGGCAAGGCGCTGGCCGACCTCGATGAGGCGCAACTCGTGGCGCTGCACGCCGACCTTGGCGGCGACGGCGAGAGCCTACAGCTTCTGGAAGCCTATCTTGACGGCCGCTTTCCCGTCTGGCGCGACCACGTGAAGGCGGATGCTGACGGGCGCAAAGGTGCCGCGCCAGCTTCTGGCCCCATGACCAAGGAGGAAGCCTACAAGGTCCTTGGTCTTGAGCCGGGCGCGTCCACGGCGGAAATCCGCCAGGCGCACCGCCGCCTGATGCAGCGCCTGCACCCCGATCTCGGCGGCTCGACCTTTCTTGCGGCCCGCATCAACGAGGCCAAGGACGTCCTGCTTTCCCGACACAGATAGCTCCCGTTACACGATACAAGACGAGGAGACTGGCTTGCCGCGGCGCCCCCAAGAACCCAAGGGGGCGCCGGTGTTTCACTGCTGGACTGCGTAGCAGTCGACGCTCTTCTTCTTCAGCGCCGCGCAGGCGTCGCGCGCCGCCGTCTTCGACGCGAAGCCGCCGAAGCGGGCGCGGTAGAAGCGGGTGCCGCCCTTGTCGAAGGTTTCTGTGAAGGGCATCGCGCCGGCGAGAACGGGACCGGCCTGCGATCCGACCTTGGCGAGCACGTTGCGCGCCTCGGCCTCGCTGCCTGCCGACGCCACCTGCACCACCCAGCCGGCGATGGAAGAGGTCGGGGTCAGGTCGATGTCGCCTTCGCCGGTTTCCTCCAGGGCTGCCTGCTGTTCGGCACGCGGCGCGGGCGCGGGGAACGGCGAGGCGGCCGGAGCCGGCGCGGCCAGAGCGGCGACGGCGATCGAATCGGTCGGGCGACGGTCGGGCATGGGAACGTCGACCTTGGGCAGCGCGATTGCCGCTGCGGCGGTCGAAGCGACATTCGCCGCGACCGGCGCCATCGGCTGGATCTCGCCGCGGGCGACCTGCGGGCCGCGGTCGCGAGTGGACCCCTTGCCCATATATTCGCTGAGAAGCGCGACCATGTGGTCATCGCGCGAGCGGGCCGACTTGCCCCCCATGACGACGGCGACGATCGAGCGCTTGCCGTCCTGCATGGAGGTGACGACGTTGAAGCCGGAGGCGCGGATGTAGCCGGTCTTGATGCCGTCGACGCCCTTCACCCGCGTCATCACGCGGTTGTGGGTGCCGATGCGCTGCTTGCCGTAGGTGAAGGAACGGGTGGCGAAATAGCCATAATAGCGCGGATGATGCTCGCGCAGGGCGAGGCCGAGCGTGGCCATGTCGCGCGCCGTCGTCTTCTGGCCGGGATTGGGCAGACCGTGGGCATTGCGGAACGTGGTGTTCCTCATGCCGAGCGAGCGGGCGCGATTGGTCATCATCTGGGCGAAGCGCTGCTCCGACCCGCCGAGGAATTCTCCCACTGCCGTGGCTACGTCGTTCGCCGACTTGGTGACCAGCGCCTTGATCGCGTCGTCGACGCTGATCGAGGCGCCCGGCTTCAGCCCCATCTTGGTCGGCGGCTCAGCGGAGGCCTTGGCCGAAATGGGAATGCGCGTCGACTTGTTGACCTTGCCCGCCGCCATCGCGTCGAACAGCATGTAGATGGTCATCATCTTGGTCAGGGAGGCGGGATAGCGCGCCGAATCGGCAGCGCTGGAGAACAGCGTCTTGCCCGTGTTGGCGTCGACGACGATCGCCGCATATTTCGCATTGGCCGAAGCCCCGGCGGAGGCGCCCAGCACGACCGCGCCGGCGATGACGGCGCTCACGAGCGGACGCAGGAGGGACCGCCGAACGGCCCGGATGAACGTTTGACGCACTGCAACACCTGCTCTGTCTCTGCGGAACGCAGCGCGGCCCGCCACCATTGCGGACAACCTAGGCGAGCGGCGTTACCATTCCGTTTATGGTAACCGTAACCTTCACCTTTCCCGGCCGTTTTGAGGCGAATTCCGGGCAATTGATGGCCCGGTGCGGCGGTCCGTCGCGCTGACCGTGGGGCAGTTCGCTTGACATTTTGTGCACTGCACACTAAATCTGGTGCATCGCACAATGGATGCGCCATGGCGCTCCGCGAATGTCCCCGCAGAAACCAACCGGTCAGGAAACGCCCCATGTTCCAGAACTATGAAGACACCGCCAAATTCGGCAAGGAAATGATGGACAACGGCATGAAGAGCTTCGCCACCGTGCAGAAGAGCGTGCAGGCCATCGCGGTCGAGGCCGGCGAGTATTCCAAGAAGTCGATGGAGACGGGTGCTGCCGCCTTCGAGAAGCTGTTCGCCGCCAAGTCGGCCGAAAAGGCTATCGAGATCCAGACCGACTTCCTCAAGCAGAGCTACGAGGGCTTCGTCGCCCAGTCGACGAAGATGGGCGAACTGTTCACCCAGCTCGCCAAGGACGCCTACAAGCCGTTCGAGCAGGCCGTCGCCAAGGCGAAGTGATTTGCCTGCCGGTTCTGCCGGCAGCCATGCCCCATCGAGCCCGTCCGTGCCGATCGCACGGGCGGGCTCTGCCGTTTCGGCGGGCGGGATGCCCAAATCCCCAGCGGCCGCTCGGCTTCCCCGGCGTCCAGCTTCGCGCCATATTGTCAGCGCAGGATAAGGGCTTACAATCCTGCTTCGCGTCCCTACATGTCGTCTCTCTCGGGGTGCGACCAGCGGGACATCGAAGGAAGATCGGTGACAGGGCCGGGTTGGCTCTCGGCTGGCAACGTGCATGACCCGGCAACAGGCAAGGCAAGGATGAGCGAGCGCGACGAGGATGGCGGGCAGGGCGGCGGCGGCCGCGGAACGGCCGTCATCACGCGCACGCGGGCCAAGACCAAGAAGCCCAGCCTCTACCGCGTGCTGCTGCTCAACGACGACTACACCCCGATGGAATTCGTCGTGCACGTGCTGGAGCGGTTCTTTCAAAAGGATCGCGAGGCGGCGACGCGCATCATGCTGCACGTTCACAATCACGGCGTGGGCGAGTGCGGCATCTACACGTTCGAGGTGGCCGAGACCAAGGTTTCGCAGGTCATGGATTTCGCCCGCCAGAATCAGCATCCGCTGCAATGCGTGATGGAAAAGAAGTGAAGCGAGGTAACTGAATGCCGGCTTTCTCCCAAGGGCTGGAAAGGGCGCTGCACCAGGCGCTGACTTTCGCCAACGAACGCCATCATGAATATGCGACGCTGGAGCATCTGCTGCTGGCGCTGCTCGACGACAGCGATGCGTCGGCGGTGATGAAGGCGTGCAACGTCGACCTCGACGATCTGCGCAAGACGCTGACCAACTACATCGACGCCGAACTGGACAACCTGGTCACCGGCTACGACGAGGATTCCAAGCCGACCGCCGGCTTCCAGCGCGTCATCCAGCGCGCGGTGATCCACGTGCAGTCCTCGGGCCGCGAGGAAGTCTCGGGCGCCAACGTGCTCGTCGCCATCTTCGCCGAGCGCGAGAGCCACGCTGCCTACTTCCTGCAGGAACAGCAGATGACCCGCTACGACGCGGTCAACTACATCAGCCACGGCATCGCCAAGCGGCCGGGCTCGTCTGAAAACCGGGCGCCGCGCGGCGCCGACGAGGAAGGCCAGAACGCGCCGAACGGCGAGCAGCAGAGCGAGGAAGGCGGCAAGAAGAAGCAGCAGGACGCGCTGACGGCCTATTGCGTCAACCTCAACAAGAAGGCGCGGGCCGGCAAGATCGACCCGCTGATCGGCCGCGAGAACGAGATCAACCGCACCATCCAGGTGCTGTGCCGCCGCTCGAAGAACAACCCGCTCTACGTGGGCGATCCCGGCGTCGGCAAGACGGCCATCGCGGAAGGGCTGGCAAAGCGCATCGTCGAGGGCGATGTGCCCGAGGTGCTGCTCGACGCCACCATCTTCGCGCTCGACATGGGCACGCTCTTGGCCGGCACGCGCTATCGCGGCGACTTCGAGGAGCGGCTGAAGCAGGTCGTCAAGGAGCTGGAAGAGTATCCGGGCGCTGTGCTGTTCATCGACGAGATCCACACGGTGATCGGCGCCGGCGCCACGTCGGGCGGCGCGATGGACGCGTCGAACCTGCTCAAGCCGGCGCTGTCGTCGGGCGCCATCCGCTGCATCGGCTCCACCACCTACAAGGAGTTCCGCCAGTTCTTCGAGAAGGACCGCGCGCTGGTGCGCCGCTTCCAGAAGATCGACGTGAACGAGCCGACGGTGGACGACGCCATCGCCATCATGAAGGGGCTGAAGCCGTACTTCGAGGACTTCCACAAGGTGAAGTACACCAACGACGCCATCAAGGCGGCGGTGGAGCTGTCGGCCCGCTACATCAACGACCGCAAGCTGCCGGACAAGGCGATCGACGTGATTGACGAGACCGGCGCCTCGCAGATGCTGCTGCCGGAGAACAAGCGCAAGAAGACCATCTCCGTGAAGGAGATCGAGGCGACCATCGCCACGATGGCGCGCATCCCGCCGAAGTCGGTCTCGGCCGACGACGAGAAGGTGCTCGGCAGCCTCGAGACGGAGCTGAAGCGCGTCGTCTACGGTCAGGACACGGCCATCACCGCGCTGTCCTCGGCGATCAAGCTGGCGCGGGCCGGCCTGCGCGAGCCGGAGAAGCCGATCGGCTCCTACCTGTTCTCGGGTCCGACCGGCGTCGGCAAGACCGAGGTCGCCAAGCAGCTCGCCGCATCGCTGGGCGTGGAACTGCTGCGTTTCGACATGTCGGAATACATGGAGCGCCATACGGTCAGCCGGCTGATCGGCGCGCCTCCCGGCTATGTCGGCTTCGACCAGGGCGGTCTGCTCACCGACGGCGTCGACCAGCATCCGCATTGCGTGCTGCTGCTCGACGAGATCGAGAAGGCGCATCCGGACCTGTTCAACATCCTGTTGCAGGTGATGGACCACGGCAAGCTGACCGACCACAACGGCAAGCAGATCGACTTCCGCAACGTGATCCTCATCATGACCACGAATGCGGGCGCGTCGGACGCGCAGCGCGCGGCGATCGGCTTCGGCTCGACCAAGCGCGAGGGCGACGACGTCGAGGCGATCAACCGGCTGTTCACGCCTGAGTTCCGCAACCGCTTGGACGCGATCATCCCGTTCGGCGCGCTGCCGGTTCCGGTCGTGCATCAGGTCGTGCAGAAGTTCGTCATGCAGCTTGAGGCCCAGTTGTCCGAACGCGGCGTCACCTTCGACCTGGCGCCGGAGGCGATCGCCTGGCTGGCCGACAAGGGCTACGACGAGCGCATGGGCGCGCGGCCGCTCGGCCGCGTCATCCAGGAGCACATCAAGAAGCCGCTGGCCGACGAGGTGCTGTTCGGCAAGCTCAGGAAGGGCGGCACTGTTCGCGTCACCACCGAGGTGAAGGAAAGCGGCGACACCGGCCTGAAGCTGGAGGCCATAGCTGGCGACGTGCCGGTGAAGCCGAAGAAAGAAGATCCGGAGGCCGAGGCGCGGGCCAAGCCCAAGAAGACGACCTCGAAGAAGGCTCCGGCGAAAGCGAAGGCGGCGGCCAAGCCTGCCGGCGACGCCAAGCGCAGCCTGGTGCCGCAGCTGCCCCGCAAGGGCTGACCGGGCCGACAAAACGATGAAGGGCGCGGCGCGGGCAATCCGCGCCGCGCCCTTTTTGCGTCGAGCGGGCAGCATTGTCCGCCGGATTGACGCGAGCCCTCAGGGAAGGGCAGTCTGCGCCGGCCTGACGGCGAAGGACGTCCGCGGGCGGGTGGAGTACGTGCGTTGCGTCGGCTCATTCTCTCAGTCCTGGGCTTGTTGCCTGCCTGCGCAAGCGCGGTCGCAGACGATCTGTCCGCCGCGCCGACCGGCGTGCCCGGTACGAAGGCCAACTCCGTGTTCGTGTTCGGTGGACTGTTCACGACCGGCTACATGGGCGAGTCCATCGTTCCGTTCACCGCCGGGATCGAGGGCACCGCCGTCGGCGGCGTCGCCTACCAGCGTCATCTGCACGAGACGCCGCGCGGTTTCCGGCTTGGCAGCGAGATCGGAATCGCCGGCCGCTTCGGCCCGCTGTCGTCGGCCGAGATGTGGATGGGCATCAGTCTCGGCCATCGCGGCGTCAAGCTCGGCCCGGTGGTCGTCTCGGCGCAGCTCGTGGCGGGTTTCAGCGTGGTGACGGGTCCGTCGGCGATGGAGAATTTCCGCAATCAGGAATATGCCGCCGGCAAGGGCGACCCGACACTGCTCTACTATCTCGGACCCGAGGTCGCGTTGCGCTCGGCGGCCCGTCCCGATCTCGAATATGTCTATCGGCTGCACCATCGCTCGGGCGGCTGGCACACGCTCGGCAACATGCGCGGCGGCAACAATGCGCAGGTGTTCGGCCTGCGCTGGCGGTTCTGAGCTGCAGGTTGTGCTGGCAGGTTTGCGCTGGGAGCATGGTCGCCCGGCGTCGCACGGGTCGCGGAGCGCCGCTTGCCGTGTTAGGGGCGGTCGATGTCGACGGCCAGACCATCCAGCCCCAATCAGCCCGACTCCGCCCTGCGCTGGTTCCTGCGCGGGGCGACGAACCTGTTCTCCGTGCCGGCGCTGATCCTGTCGACCAGCTTCGTGGGCTTCGCCGCGCTTGCCATGGAGGCGGGGATCACGCAGGCGCAGGCGGTGTTTATGACGCTGGTGATCTGGGCGCTGCCGGCCAAGGTCGTGCTGGTCGGCGCCATCCTTGCCGGCAGCGGGCTGTTCGGCGCGGGTTTCGCCGTGGCGCTGTCGTCTATCCGATTAACGCCGATGGTTGTCGCACTCGTGCCGGAACTGCGGACTGCCGGCGGCCGGCGCTGGGTGCTCTACGCCCTTTCCCACTTCGTCGCGGTCACCTCATGGGTCATCGCCATGGCGCATGTGCGCGAGGTTCCGCGCGACATGCGCACCGCCTGGTACCTTGGCGTCGGCGGCACGCTGACGGTGGCCAACGCCGTGGTGGTGGCAGTCGTCTACCAGATCGCGCCGCACATGCCGGCCGCCGTCTCGGCGGCGCTTTTCATGCTGACGCCCATGTATTTCCTCACCTCGCTGTGGGGCTCGGCGCGTGAACGCGCCACCCATGTCGCGATGGCGGCGGGGTTGCTGCTCGGGCCGTTCTTCGCGTGGCTGTCGCCGCAGTTCAGCCTGATGCTTTCGGGCCTCGTCGGCGGCTCGGCAGCGTTCCTGTGGCACCGGACCCGCGGGAGGCGCGCATGAGCTTCGACGCGCTCGACACCTGGTGGTGGCCTTACCTGTTCATCCTGATCGCGGGAGCGGTAACGACCGATTCGTGGCGCTTCCTCGGCGTGTGGCTGGGGGGCAAGGTCTCGGAAGAATCGGATGCAATGGTGTTTGTGCGCTGCGTCGCCACCGCGCTGGTTGCGGCGGTCATTGCGGGGCTGATCGTCTCGCCGGCCGGCGCGCTGGCCGCGACGCCGCTGGCGGTGCGCATCGGCAGCGCGGCCGGCGGCTTCGTCGCCTATCTGGCGGCCGGCAAGCGCGTGCTGGTCGGCGTCGTCGCCTGCGAGGTCATCCTCGTCGGCTGGATGCTGCTTTTCCCTATCGAATCAGCTGCATAGGACATTCCGCGGCGATTTCGATTCCGCTGCTTGAGAAACAGATTCAAGCGAGAGCGGCGCGGATCTTCTCGGCGTTGGCGGCCAGCACCTTCTGGTCCTCCATCTGGCCGGTGTGTGGCTTCATGGCGACGCCCTCGAAGCGCGGGATGATGTGGACGTGCAGGTGGAACACGACCTGCCCGCCCGCCGGTTCGTTGAACTGCTGGACGGTGACGCCGTCGGCCCCGAACGCCTTCACCACCGCCTTCGCCAGCTTCTGCGTCGTGCGTGCCACGGCGGCAAGGCTCTCGGCGTCGACGTCGAGGATGTTGCGCGACGGCTTCTTGGGGATCACGAGGCAGTGGCCGTCGCCGCGCGGCATGATGTCCATGAAGGCGAGGGTGTCGGCGTCTTCATAGAGTTTGTGCGCCGGCAGTTCGCCGCGCAGGATCTTTCCGAAGACGTTGGAGGGGTCGTAGGCAGCGGGCATCGAGTGTCTCCAGCGAAGGACGCGTCGATATCAGGCAGTAGGCAGTCGGTTTCGCGAAGGCAAGCGGCCAAACCGACTGCTGACTGCCGATTGCCTACTGCCCCTTCCTGAACGGTCCGTGCTCGGCCAGCACCTCGCCGATATGCTCCACTTCGCGGCGTTCGCGCTGGAGGTAGTCGGCGACCGCGTTGCGCAGGCCGGGATGGCTGATCCAGTGGGCCGAATGCGTGGTCACCGGCATGTAGCCGCGCGCCAGTTTGTGCTCGCCCTGCGCGCCGGCCTCGACGACTCTCAATCCGCGCTCGATCGCGAAGTCGATTGCCTGATGGTAGCAGACCTCGAAATGCAGGTAGGGATGGTCCTCGATGCAGCCCCAGTGGCGGCCATAGAGCGTGTCGGAGCCGATGAAGTTGATGGCGCCGGCGATGTAGCGTCCGTCGCGGCGGGCCATCACGAGAAGAACGTCCTGCGCCATGCGCTCGCCCACCAGCGAGTAGAATGCGCGGTTGAGATAGGGCCGGCCCCATTTGCGGCCGCCGGTGTCCATGTAGAACGCAAAGAAATCGTCCCAGTGGCGCTCGGTGATGTCGGCGCCGGTGAGACGGTCGATCTCGATGCCGCCGGCGAGCGCCTCGCGCCGCTCCTTCTTCAGCGCCTTGCGCTTGCGCGAGGCGAGCGTGGCGAGGAAGTCGTCATAGCTGCCGTAGCCGTCGTTGAAGAAATGAAACTGCTGGTCGGTGCGGCGCAGGAAGCCCGCATCCGAGAGCGCATCGGCATCGGCCTGCGTCGCGAAGGTGACGTGGGCGGAGGAGGCCCCCAGCTTCTCGGTGACGGCCTTCAGGCCGGCGGACAGCGCCGCGCGCACACCCGCCGGTTCGTAGCCGTCGCGCACCAGCAGGCGCGGGCCGGTCGCAGGTGTGAACGGCACGGTCGCCTGCAGCTTGGGATAGTAGCGGCCGCCGGCGCGCTCGAAGGCGTCGGCCCAGCCGTGATCGAAGACATATTCGCCCTGGCTGTGGGACTTGAGATAGCAGGGCAGGGCGCCGATCAGCGCGCCGTCCGGCGCCTCCAGCCGCAGGTGCTGGCCGAGCCAGCCGGTCTTGCGCACCGCGCAGCCGCTGTCCTCCAGTGCCGAAAGAAAGGCGTGGGAAATGAAAGGGTTGTAGGCCGCCCCGTCGCGCGAAGCGCCCGCCAGCGTCGACCATTCGGCGTTCGAAAAATCCGCCATCGACTGGACCACGCGGATCGCGTAGTCGCCGCCCTTGGATTGCGCCGGAGAGGGTGAGGTGGTCACCCCCGCATAGTTAGCCTTGCCGTTGTGCGATGCAAGATCGCAGCATCACACCTTGTCCGGATCGAACCCCTCGAAGGTCATCTGGTCCGCGTATCTGCGCGTCGCCTCGCGGCCCTTTTCGTCGCGCACCGTCCAGGTGATCGCCGGCAGGCCGAGCTTGTCGCGCAGCGTGGTGACGAAAGGGTTCGGCAAATCGGCCCAGTTGAACGAGGTGAAGGCGAGCCCGTGCGCCAGCATGGAGAAATGCGCCTCCAGTTCCGCCGGCTGCTTCTTCCAGGCGGTTAGCCCGGCCGGAATGCCGGGCGCGTCGGCGGCGAATCGCCTGATCAGCCAGTGGTCGAACGACATGATCGCGGCCTTGCCGGGGTAGTCGGCGAGCAGGGCGCCGACCTTGGCGACGAGACCGTCGTCCTTGCCCTCGATGCCCTTGAGCTCGATCACCAGCGGCACCTCGCCCGCCACCCGCGCCAGCATCTCGGCCAGCGTCGGCACGCGGTCCTCGGTGCCGCCGATGCGCAGCTGCACCAGCTCGGCCGCGGTCAGGTCGTAGATGTTGCCGTCGCGTCCGGTCAGCCGGTTGAGCACGCCGTCATGGAAGACGACCGGCACGCCGTCGGCCGACAGGTGCACGTCGCACTCGATGGCGAAGTCGCCGGCCATCGCCGCCTCGAAGGCCGACAGCGTGTTCTCCCAGCGGGAGCGGTTCAGGTCGTGATAGCCGCGATGCGCGATCGGCCGCGCGGTTAGCCAGGAAAGGTCGTGCTTGCTCATGGGTCAGGCGAGCTCGATGACCGCTTCGACCTCGACGGCCGCGTTGAGCGGCAGGGAGGCGACGCCGACCGCCGCGCGGGCATGCTTGCCGCGTTCGCCGACCGCCTCGGCGATGAATTCCGAGGCGCCGTTGGCGACCAGGTGCTGCTCGGCGAAGCCCGGCGCCGAGGCGACGAAGACGGAGAGCTTCACCACGCGCGCGATCTTCTCGAGATCGCCGGCGGCAGCCTGTACCTGAGCCAGGATGTTGATGGCGCAGTGACGCGCCGCAGCCTTGGCCGCCTCCAGTTCGACGTCGCGTCCCACGAGGCCGACGGCCGACAGCCGGCCTTCAACGAAGGGCAGCTGGCCCGAGACGAACAGCTGCTTGCCGGACTGCACGAAGGGCAGATAGGCGGCGGCGGGAGCCGCCGGCTTCGGCAGCGAAACCTTCATGCGGGCGAGGTTTTCGGCGATTGTCGACATCATTGTTTTTCTCCCTCTGGCAGGCTGTGCAGGCAATGGATTCCGCCTCGCTTCCGCCACCGATTGCGCGTATGGGATACACGCATGGGCGTCCGCGCCCAAGCGGCCGATGCGGAGATTTCACATGCGGGCAATCGGGTCGACGGCCCTTTGCGTCTTTCTTCTGGCCGGCGCCGCCTTCCCTGCCGCAGCGGCAAGTCTGGCGCTGGCGCCCCACCGAGCCGTCTACGACCTGGCGCTGGCCGATGCCAGCGATCGCTCCGGCATAACCGGGCTCACCGGCCGTATGGTCTATGAATTCGATGGCTCCGCCTGCGACGGCTATACCGTCAATTTCCGTTTCGTCACGCGCATCGATACGCCGGAAACGTCACGGCTTTCTGACATGCAGACGACGACCTACGAGGACGGCGACGGCTCGACTTTCGATTTCTCGACCAAATCCTATGTCGACGAGGTGATGGACAAGGAGATTCGCGGCCGCGCGACGCTCGATGCCTCCGCCACCCAGGTCAATGTCGAGAAGCCCAAGGCGCAGAACGTCACGCTGGAGCCGAGCCGCTTTCCGACTCAGCACCTCAAGGAACTGATCGAGAAGGCGATCTCCGGCGAGCATTTCTACGAGACGACGCTGTTCGACGGATCCGAGGATGCCGACCGGCTGATGACGACCACCGTCGTGGTCGGCAAGAAGGCGGCCGCCGAGCATTCGGACCCCGAGCTTGCGGCCCTGGGTCCGCTGGCGGCCGACCAGTACTGGCCGGTCGACATGGCCTATTTCGACCTGGTCGACGGCGAGGAGGTGCCGAGCTACCGCATCTCCTTCAAGCTGCACGAGAACGGCTTTACCCGCGATCTCTTCATGGACTACGGCGATTTCGCCATGACCGGCACGCTGGTCAAGCTTGAGATGCTCGACGCGCCGGCGAACTGCCCGACGCGCTAGGCGTCAGGCCGCCCGCCTTTCCGACCACAGCGCATAGCCGAGCCATGCGACGGCGATGCCCACCGGCACCGCCACGTAGCGCTGCAACTCGTGGGGAAGCAGCGCCGCTGCCGGCGTCACCAGCGCGGCGACCGCCAGCAGGATCGCCGGGGCGCGCGGCAGCACGCCGGCGCGGACCGTGGCGATCCCGAACAGGATGCCGCCGGCCATGTAGAGCAGGCCGACCGCAGCGTAGACGGTGGGCAGGCCGCCGATCGGGGTTTCGCCGGGCGAGCCGTTGAACATGCCGAGGAAGCTCTCCACGAAGCCGGGTGCGGAAGCAACGGTCACCGGCAGGATGAACGCCTCGGCGAAGACGAAGCCGGTCTGCAGCCACCACGACAGGAGGAGGAAGACGAAACCTGCGAGGCCGAGCCAGCCCGCCCGACCGGCCTGCCGCGCGTAGATACCGGACAGGCCGACGAGAAAGAGCAGGCACATCGCCAGCTTGAAAGCCATGACGGTCGACCATGCGCCGCTGGTCACGGACGCCGCGACGTCGGCCGGATGCACCGGCTGGATGGCGCAGAAGATGACGCCCGCGGCAATCGCCGCGAGGCCCGCCCATCGTATCAGTTGCTCAGCATCGACGCTCATTGACCCGCCCCTCCCAAGGCCGACATCGCATTGCGGCACGAACCTACCAGCGGCGGCGAAGCGTCCACAATGGATTCGCCGTGGAGGTGCTCAACGCTTCCGCCAACTGGCCGACGCGCTATTGCAGCACCCACCATTGCGCATCCAGGGTCGACGGGTCCGCCGGGCCGGCCGTGGCCTTGCCGGCGTCGACCCGCAGATAGCTGCCAGGCCTGGCCCTGTTGGTCAGCGTGTAGAAGTAGGTTTGCGGCCTGTGCAGGACCTCCCAATGCGTGGTTTCGGCGTTGGGGTCGGCATAGCCGATCTCCAGTGTTTCTTTCGCCATATGCAGATAGCGGTCACGCTCCTTGCTGTTGCGGAGGCGCACGTAGGTCGTGCCCTCGACCGCTTCTATCTCCCAGATCGCCAGGCTGTAGGTGGTGGTGATGTAGTCCAGTTCTACCCTCTTCTTGTCCATACCGAGACGCAGGAAACGTGCGGCGTTGCTGGCGCTGCCTATGCGCAATTCCCGTCCGGCCAGACCCGGTCCGGCATAGGCCGGTCCGGTCGCCGTCAGCCAGGTCATGAATTTGAGCGGCTTGGCGCCCGCCTGGCTGAGTTCGAGCTCGATGAAGTTCTTCTCCGGATAGACTGGCCGGGTTCCGCACGCTGCGCCGCCGGTGTCGGTGCCGGGGCAGGCGAAGACCGATAGATCCCAACGGTAGGGCAAAGCCAGGCCGCTTGGATCGATGGTACCCGCGCCGGAAACCTGCAGACCGTTGCGCAGGTTGCCGGCGGCATCGAGCGTCTTTGTCAGCTTGAGTTCGACCGGGTCGGTGGTGTCGGTCCGCCACTTCGTGATGGTGACATGGCAGGCAACCCGGGGCAGAGCGCCGATGGCGATCGTTGTCGCATCGCAGGCCGCAGCGGCTTCCAGCACGTTGTCGCCGCCCTGCTGCGCCGCGACCGGTGCCGCTGACATGAACAGCGCCGAGAAGGCCGCTCCGGCCAGACCATACCACCCAGCGCGCACGGCTTTCCTCCCGATCCGATTGCCCTTACGGCAATTTGCTCAATGATCCTGTTCTTCGCAAGGCGTCAGGCATAGCGGGCGCTGCCGGGTTGCAAATTTCGCGCCGCGCCTCTATATGCCGCCGCATTCCACACACGGACTTGGTTTCCGGCAGGGAGAAATCCTGCGGCGACCGCCGGTGGCGCAAGGCCTTCGCGGCTGAAGCGTCGTGTCCGTGGAGGCCAACCGGAAAGGAAATCTTGAGATGGCCCTGCCTGACTTCACCATGCGTCAGCTTCTCGAAGCTGGCATTCACTTCGGACACCAGACCCACCGCTGGAACCCGAAGATGGCGCCCTACATCTTCGGCGCCCGCAACAACATCCACATCATCGACCTGTCGCAGACCGTGCCGCTGCTGCACCAGGCGCTCAAGCAGGTGTCCGACACCGTGGCCAAGGGCGGCCGCGTGCTGTTCGTCGGCACCAAGCGCCAGGCCTCCGACATCGTCGCCGACGCCGCCAAGCGCTCGGCCCAGTATTACGTCAACGCCCGCTGGCTCGGCGGCATGCTGACCAACTGGAAGACCATCTCGAACTCGATCTCGCGCCTGCGCAAGCTCGACGAGATGCTGGCCGGCGAGGCCCAGGGCCTCACCAAGAAGGAGCGCCTCAACCTCGACCGCGAGCGCGAGAAGCTCAACAAGGCGCTCGGCGGCATCAAGGACATGGGCTCCACGCCCGACCTGATGTTCGTGATCGACACCAACAAGGAGGCGATCGCCATCCAGGAGGCCAAGCGCCTCGGCATCCCGGTGGTCGCGATCATCGATTCGAACTGCGACCCGGATACCGTCGACTTCCCGATCCCGGGCAATGACGACGCGGCGCGCGCCATCTCGCTCTATTGCGAGCTGATCTCGAAGGCCGCCATCGACGGCATCGCCCGCCAGCAGGGCGCGCTCGGCGTCGACGTCGGCGCGCTCGCGGAAGCCCCGGTCGAGCCGGCGCTCGACGGCGAAGCCAAGAACTGACCGGCAGCCGGCGCTGCCGGCTGAAATAAGACCAAAGCGCCGGCGCATCCCGAACGGGGTGCGCCGCGCCGTTTGAGACAGAACGAACGAGAGGCTGAGATGACGATTACGGCGGCACAGGTGAAAGAGCTCCGCGACCTGACGGGCGCGGGCATGATGGACTGCAAGGCTGCGCTCAACGAGACCGGCGGCGACATGGAAGCGGCCATCGACTGGCTGCGCAAGAAGGGCATTTCGAAGGCCGACAAGAAGGCCGGCCGCACCGCGGCCGAAGGCCTGATCGGCGTCGATTCGGCGCTGAACGAGGCCGCCGTCGTCGAGGTCAACTCCGAGACCGACTTCGTCGCCCGCAACGCGGCTTTCCAGGAGATCGTCACCAACGTCGCCAAGGTCGCGCTCGCCTATGGCGGCGAGACCGAGGCGGTCGCCAACCACAAATATCCGGGCAGCGACAAGTCGGTGGCCGACACCATCAAGGACGCGGTCGGCACGATCGGCGAGAACCTTTCGTTCCGCCGCTCCAAGAAGCTCACCGTCGCCAAGGGCGCGGTCGCGACCTACATCCACAACGCGGTTGCCGACAATCTCGGCAAGATGGGCGTGCTGGTGGCGATCGAGACCGACGGCAACTCGGAGAAGGCCCGCGCCTTCGCCCGCCAGGTTGCCATGCACGTCGCCGCGACCAACCCGCTGTCGCTGACCCCGGAAGAGGTCGACCCGGCGGTTGTGGAGCGCGAGAAGGCGATCTTCTCCGACCAGGCGCGCGCTTCGGGCAAGCCTGACAACATCATCGAGAAGATGGTCGAGGGCCGCATCCGCAAGTTCTACGAGGAGGTCGTGCTGCTCAAGCAGGCCTTTGTGCTGAACCCGGACCTGACCGTCGAGAAGGCGCTCAAGGAAGCCGAGAAGGAGATCGGAGCTCCGGCGAAGATCACCGCGTTCGTGCGCTTTGCGCTCGGCGAGGGCATCGAGAAGGAAGTGTCGGATTTTGCTGCGGAAGTCGCCGCGGCGGCCAAGGGCTGACCGAGCGCTTCGACACGGGGATTGCGAAGGGCGCCGCGTGACATCGCGGCGCCCTTCGTGTATCGCAGCCCGGCATTTCCAGCCGGAGTTCCCATGACCACCAAGCCAGCCTATCGCCGCGTCCTGCTCAAGGCTTCCGGCGAGGCGCTGATGGGCGAGCAGAAGTTCGGCATCGACGTGTCCGTCGTCGACCAGATCGCCGCCGACGTCGCCGAGGCGCGTTCGATGGGCGTGGAGGTTGCGGTCGTCATCGGCGGCGGCAACATTTTCCGCGGCGTGGCGGTGGCGTCCAAGGGCGGCGACCGGGTCACCGGCGACCACATGGGCATGCTGGCGACCGTCATCAACTCGCTGGCGCTGCGCACCTCGCTCAACAAGCTCGGCGTCGACGCGGTCGTGCTGTCGGCCATCGCCATGCCCGAGATTTGCGAGAGTTTTTCGCAGCGCCAGGCGACCGCCTACATGGACCAGGGCAAGGTGGTGATCTTCGCCGGGGGCACCGGCAACCCGTTCTTCACGACGGACACTGCCGCCGCGCTGCGCGCGGCCGAGATCGGCGCCGACGCGCTGTTCAAGGGCACGCAGGTGGACGGCGTCTACACCGCCGACCCCAAGAAGGTGCCCGACGCCAAACGCTACGAGCGCCTGACGCACGACGACGTGCTGGCGCAGGGGCTGGCGATCATGGACACGGCGGCGATTGCGCTTGCGCGCGAGAACCGCATACCGATAATCGTCTACTCGATTCACGAGAAGGGCGGTTTTGGAGCGATCCTGCGCGGCGGCGGCCGCAGCACGACCGTTTCGGACAGCTAAGCCGCAAGGCTGCCCCATTCGGGCGGGAGGAAACCAGATGAGCGACCCCACGAACCTCAGCGACCTGCAGCGGCGCATGGCCGGCGCGGTATCCGCCTTCAAGCACGATCTCGCTTCGCTGCGCACCGGCCGCGCGTCGGCGAACGTGCTCGATCCGATCCAGGTCAACGCCTACGGTTCGCCCATGCCGATCAACCAGGTCGGCACGGTCAGCGTGCCCGAGCCGCGCATGATCGCGGTGTCGGTGTGGGACAAGTCGCTGGTCGGCGCCGTCGATCGCGCCATCCGCGAGAGCAATCTGGGCTTCAACCCGATTGTCGACGGTACGACGCTGCGCATCCCGCTGCCGGAACTCAACGAGCAGCGCCGCAAGGAACTGGTCAAGATCGCCCACAACTACGCCGAGAACGCGCGCGTGGCGGCCCGCCATGTGCGCCGCGACGGCATGGACGCGCTGAAGAAGGCGGAGAAGGACATCGGCACCGATGAGGTGCGCAAACTGTCCGACCGCGTCCAGAAGATGACCGACGACACGATCCGCGACATCGACTCGGCCCTGGTCGAGAAGGAAGCGGAGATCATGCAGGTCTAGCGGCCGGGGCCGCTGGAGCACGCCGGCCATGCCGGGACAGGACGTCTGGGTGAAGCCCGAGCACGTAGCGATCATCATGGACGGCAACGGCCGCTGGGCGACAGCCCGCGGCCTGCCGCGCTCGGCCGGTCACAAGGCCGGCGTCGAGGCGCTGCAGCGGGCCGTGCGCGCCGTCGGCGACCGCGGCATCCCGTGGCTCACGCTCTATGCCTTCTCGTCGGAAAACTGGTCGCGTCCGAAGTCCGAGGTTTCGGACCTGATGGGGCTGCTCAAGTTCTTCATCCGGCGCGATCTGGCCGAGTTGCACCGCAACGGCGTTCGCGTGCGCATCCTGGGCGAGCGCGAGGGGCTTCAGAAGGATATCGGTGCGCTGTTGCGCGAAGCCGAGGCGCTGACGCGCGCCAACACGCGCATGAACCTGCAGATCGCCTTCAATTACGGCGCGCGTGACGAGATCGTGCGCGCGGCGCGCAAGGCCATCGCGGCGGCGCAGGCAGGGGAGTTCGACCGGCTGGACGAAGCGGTCTTCGCCAGCATGCTCGACACCGCCGACGCGCCCGATCCGGATCTCGTCATCCGCACCGGCGGCGACCAGCGGCTTTCCAATTTCCTGCTGTGGCAGGCAGCCTATGCCGAGCTGGTCTTTCTCGACTGCCGCTGGCCGGACTTCGGCGAGGCCGAGCTCGATGCCGCGCTGGCGCAGTTCGGCAGCCGCCAGCGCCGCTTCGGCGGCGTCGTCGCGCGGGACGCGTCGTGAGCGAGGCGGCGGCACCGGTGAAATCCCCTGGGCCGAAGTCCCCCGGCGGGCGCAGCAATCTGCAATTGCGGGTCATCTCCGCCGTCGTGCTGATCGCCGTCGCTCTGGCGGCGACGTGGGCGGGCGGATTCTGGTTCCGGCTGCTCGCGGTGGCGATCGGCGGCGCGATGTTCTGGGAATGGGCGGCGATGGCGGCCGACCGTACGTCGCTGCGGCATCGTATCGGCACTGGCGTGCTGGCCGCCATTCCGCTCGGGCTGGTTCTCTACGGGGCTTCGCCGGAAGTCGTGTTCGGCGCGATCGCGGCCGGCGCGGTGCTGACCGCCGGCGTTGCGATCATGCTGTCGCAGGCCGGCGGGTTGTGGGTTGCGCTGGTCTATGCGACCGCGCCCGCCGCCGCGCTGGCGTTTCTGCGCGGGGCGGACAAGGCCGGGGTGGTGGCGATCCTGTTCCTGTTCGCCGTCGTGTGGGCCACCGACATCTTCGCCTATTTCGTCGGACGTGCCGTCGGCGGACGCAAGCTGGCGCCATCGATTTCGCCGGGCAAGACCGTCAGCGGGGCGATCGGCGGGGCCGCCGCCGGGCTCGTTGCCGGCGCCGCGGTCGCCGCCGGATTCGGTTCGCCGTGGAGCCTCGCCGCGATGGCGCTGCTGGCGCTGGCGCTCTCGATCGTCTCGCAGGCGGGCGACCTGTTCGAATCGTCGGTCAAGCG
>JAHBYZ010000014.1 GCA_019635695.1 Rhizobiaceae bacterium | reverse complement strand
CAGGCGCTGGGCGATTGCCGCACGAAGGTCCTTGTCTCCAGCACCGTCGGCATAGTGCGTATAGCCGGCCAGCACGGCTTCCCGGTGTGCCTCCGAGATGTATGAGGGCGTGGCGAAATCAGGATCGCCTAGGCCGATATCGATCGTGTCCGGGCCTGCCGCATAGGTCGGCCGCACATATTGCGCCGCCATGCGCTGGACCATGTCCGAGGGTTTCCACGAAAGCAAGGTGGGCTTCTTGTCGGTCATATGAACAGTTCCGGCCGTTGATAGGTGAGCGGTAGCGAGGTGCTGCCGGTGGCGATGAGTTCGGCCATGAGTTGTGCGAACAGCGGTCCAAGGGTGACCAGCGCGCCGCCCGTCAGGATGAAAAAGCCTGGCTCGTCAGCCAGCTCGCCGAAGATTTGTGTGCGTTGGCCGTAGCGGTTGAGGGCGTGCGGAATAACGCCGGTCCAGCATCTGACGAGGTTCGAGTCCGCAAGCTGCGGGATCACGCGGATTGCGAGACCGAGGTTTCCCTCAAGGCTCTCGAGAGTCACTGTGGTGGTGGCGCCCTCCAGACGCGTCCCAGGCCAGCCCCCCCCGATCAGGAAGGTGCCGTTGGCCATCTGCTTCATCGTCAGGCCGCCGCCGATATTCTGCAGCAACTCGCCCACGATACGCGGCCGACGTTCGGTGACCGCGGCCTGAATCAGCGCAGAAGACATGACAATGCGGTGTCCGAGCAGCGACGCGACGTCTGGTGCCCAGGGGCCGGCGGCGTTTACCAGGCGCCGGCAGACGATGCGCTCGCCATGCTGATCGGTCGCAATGAAGCCGCCGGAGGCGGCCCGCTCCAAGGCCGCTATCGAGGTACACGGCTTTGTTCGGGCGCCCTTTTCCACCGCCTTCTTCATGAAGGCCGGCCCCATGGCGAGCGTGTCGGCCATGCCGTCGACGGAGCTGTAGGCGACGCCTTTCAGGCGTGACGAGAGCGCAGGGCAGCGTTCCCGCGCTTCGTTGACGCGCAGCAACTCCGCCTCGACGCCCAGTGCATTCTGCACCTCGACCAAGCGGGCAGCCGTCTCGAAGTCGGCATCGGTCTCCGCATAGAGGTAGCCGCCACCGAGCTTGACTCCGAAATCGAGATCCAGCTCGCTTTCAAGCGTCTCCCACAATTCCATCGCGGCCTTCTTGTGAGCGACGAGTTCGCGCTGCGCCGCGGGCTCCCATTGGAGCTCGTCAGGCCGCATCTGCATGTGCAGGCTTCCGGCGTTGCGGCCGGATGCCTCGCGGTTGAACTGACCGCGATCGACGACGAGCGACTCGATCCCCCGAACCGCAAGAAAATAGGAGACCGCGCAACCGACGAGGCCGCCACCGATGATGAGCACGTCGGTCTGGATGTCGCTCACGAAAGCACCGCCGGCTTCCCATGCGGAACGTTGCGTCTTGCCGGAGCTGCCTCATCGGCAATAGTGCCAAGAGAGACGGGCTTTATCGGGAGGCGCGGCGTGAGTCGGGACGTTTCGCATGCGCCTGCTGCTGCAGCCACGCCGGACAGACTCTCGTGACAGTAGCGGCCCTGACAACGCCCCATCCCGGCTCGCGTCGTCACTTTGACGAGATTGACGTCGCGCACCTCTCGGGCCGCTTCGCCAACTTCCCGAAACGTCACTTCCTCGCAACGGCACAGGATGGTCTCAGGCGTCCACCATTGGCGAATGCCGGGGCCAACGCGATACAGATTGTCGAGCGCACGTTTGAAGCGCCGGAAGCGACGTGCCTTCTTCTGGAAGCTCTTCTGCGCCGCAGCGAGACGCGACTTGTCGCCCGCGCCTGCGCGCATTGCCGCGGCCAGTCCGGCAATGCGACCTTCGAGCTGCGCGAGCACGGAGCCCCCGATTCCGGCGCCGTCGCCGGGACAGAACAGCCCGGGCACCGTTGTTTCCGTCTCCGAAGTTCGGACGGGGATCATTCCGCCGAGCTGATTGTTCATCTCGAAATCGCATTCGAGAAGGGCGGCCGCCTCGACCGATGGCTTGAAGCCGTAGTTGACACAGACACAGTCGGCCTCGATCGACTGTTCCGTGCCCGCGATGGCATTCCAGTCGCCGTCGACCTTGCGCAGAACGACCTCGCGAACGCAGTCCTCACCGCGCGCTTCCGCGATAGCCGTGCCCCACATCATCGGGATGCCGTGACGGCGCAGATAGGCGAGATAGCCCGCGCCTTCCAAAACGAGCCTATGAGCACCACCCGTGAGTCCACCCCAGGCAAACCGAGCTGCTGCCACAGGCCCTGGGCGTCTCGACGCTTCGGCGACAGCAACGACATTGACGCCCAGTTTGTGCAATTCAACCGCGAAGAAGGGGATCAACGGGCCGCTTCCGGCAATGACGACGCGCTGCCCCGGCGCGATGCGTTGGGCCTTTGCCAGCTGCTGCGCACCGCCGGCCGTCATCACTCCGGGCAACGTCCATCCCGGAAACGGATACGGCCGGTCGTAACCACCGGCAGCGACGATCAGCTGCGGCGCGACGAGCGAAACGCCGCCACCGTCCGATCCGGAAGCGGCCACCCTGAATCCGTCGTCCTGACGCCAGATCCCCCACGCTGTGTGGCCGCTCAGCAGTTGCGCCCCGGACGTCTGCGCTTCCGCGATAAGGCGTGCGCCGTCGTGGAAATGTTTGCCTTGCCGGCTTGGGTCAGCGATCGAAAACTCTGAAGGTGGACGGCGATAGACCTGCCCGCCCAGGAGCGGGCGCTCATCGATGAGCGAAACCGCAAGACCCGCCCGCCCGAGCTCAGCCGCGGCGGCCATGCCAGCCGGGCCACCCCCTATTATGACGACGTCGCGCTTGAGCTCACGCCGCGAAGGCGGAATTTTCTCGACCGGCCGAAGCGCGTGCGCACGATGGAGCAGGCCGCCTGCGACCGTGAAATCGCCATCGGCGACAGCGGTCATGCAGGTGCGGACACCTGGCCGGCCATCCACCTCGACCGCACAATCGTGGCACAGACCGATGCCGCAATAGATACCGCGAGGCTCCCCGCGCTTTGCAGTTCGTCGCAGTTCGCGCTGGCCGGATGCCAGAAGACTGGCAGCTACCGACTCTCCTTCGAAAGCCGGCACGGCGCTGCCTTCGCTTGTCAGGCTGGTTGCGCGACCGCGCACGAAGCCGTGCCCGGCGAGCCGTCCAGCTTGTTGCTCCGCATCATCCATTCCACGCCATCCGCTGCGAGCCGGCAACCGCCCAAACATGAGAAGCAATCTTGTTGCTGCCGGCAACCTTGTGTATATTCATGTTCGTTGCGGCGCGCAACCGAAAAGCTGATGCGGCAGGCGGGAGGCATGGGCTATGAGTGGAAGAGGCTCGTACCGGCCGCTCGGTCGGGCGATTTCGCCGTCGAAAGTGCAGAGGAGATCCATTGATGGCACGGACGCCGACGAACGAAGGTTCCATTCAGGCGGTCACGCGAACGATGAAGGTGATCGAGCTGCTTGCGGAAACGAGCAACGGCATGACCGTGTTCGAGGTCGCCGATGCGCTTGGCACGGAAAAGAGCATTGCGTCGCGCCTGCTCTCCAGTCTCCATATGGACGGCTACGTGGTGCGCGACCCCCACTCCGACCGCTACCTGCTGTCGCTGAAGCTGCTGAAGCTTGCACATCGCCACGAACAGCAGACCGGTTTTCCAGGGGTCTGTCTGCCAATCCTCGCTGCCTTGCGCGACGAGACGCAAGAGCTGGTTCAGATGGCTGCCGTCGACGGCGACCGGTTTACCTTCGTGTCGAGCCTGGAAAGCCCGCACTCGCTTTCGATCAGACCGCGTCGGGGCGGGGACGTAATTCTCCATTCGACCGCCGCCGGCAAAGCCTGGCTGGCAACGCTCTCAACGGAAAACGCCATCCGGCTGGTATTGAACCAGGGATTGCAGAGCCCGGTTTCGCGGCCGGCAACGAAGCTCGAAGATCTGCTGATCGAGTTGAACCTGATCCGCGAGCGAGGCTATGCGGCCTCCATCGAGGAGACCATTCCCGGCGTTTCGGCCGTGGGCGTAGCGGTCGGCGAATCTCGCTTCGGACACGCCGTCGGGTCGGTAATTCTGGCCGCACCGTCGACACGTCTGACGCCGGCGCGGTTCGGCGAAATCGCTGCAATCCTCAAGAAAGCGGCAACCGAACTGTCAGACGTTTGGCCCGCGACGCTTGGCCTGCTGGCCGCGAACCTTGGACGGTCAGACGCAGTTACGGCGCCCGCGCTGGCTGCCGCCGGCGCCTGACCAACGAGCACCAAACTACGTTCCAGTTTCGAGTTTCTACCAAACGATCACCGCAGCAGCGGCCGTCGGTCGATCCCGCTATGGCCCAGGAGAAGCAACCACATGAAAGATGTCGCCATCGTCTCCACGTTGCGCACGCCGATCGGAAAGGCGTTCCGAGGTCTCTTCAACGACACGTCGGGCGTCGCTATGGCCGCGCCTCTGCTTTCCGCACTAATCGATCGAAGCGGCATTGAAGCGACCGAGATCGACGAAGTCGTCATGGGATGCGGCAATCCCGAGGGCGCAACGGGCGGCAATATCGCCCGCCACGTCTCGCTCAGGGCGGGACTTCCCGTCCAGTCGACAGGAATCACCATCAGCCGCTTCTGCGCTTCTGGCCTGGAGGCGATCGCCTTCGCCGCGCGACGGATCATGCTCGATGAGGTGACGATCGCGGTAGCCGGCGGGATCGAATCGATCAGCCTGGTATCGCCGAACGCCAATCGCCATCGGTTGCGTGACGACTGGCTCGAGGCGAACATGCCGGCAATCTACATGCCGATGATCGAAACGGCGGATGTGGTCGCGCGGCGCTACGCGATCTCGCGCGAACGACAGGACGAATTCGCTGTCGAAAGCCAGAGGCGTACAGCTGCGGCGCAGCAGGCAAGCCTCTTCGACGACGAGATCTTGCCCACCTCCACAACGAAGCTGGTTGACGGCGATGGGGCTGGCAAGATTCAAGTTGCCGCAAGCCTGTCCGCGGACGAGGGCAACAGGCCGGGTACAACGCTGGAGGCACTCGCCAAGCTGAAGCCGGTTCGCGAAGGTGAGTTCGTGACCGCCGGCAATGCCAGCCAACTCTCGGACGGCGCCTCACTCTCCATAATCATGTCACTGGATGAAGCCCGCCAGCGCGGCCTGAAGCCACTCGCGATCTTCCGTGGCATGGCGTCGGCGGGTTGCGAACCCGACGAAATGGGCATCGGCCCGGTATTTGCGGTCCCGCGGCTCCTCTCGCGCTTTGGCCTGTCCGTCGACGACATCGATCTATGGGAGTTGAACGAGGCATTTGCCAGCCAGGCGCTCTATTGCCGCGATCGGATCGGCATTCCGCCCGAAAAGCTCAACGTCAACGGTGGAGCCATCGCGATCGGACATCCCTTCGGGATGACGGGCGCGCGGCTGGTGGGCCACCTTGCTCTTGAAGGCCAGCGGCGCGGGGCACGCTACGGGGTCGTGACCATGTGCGTTGCTGGCGGCGTCGGCTGCGCCGGCCTCCTGGAATTTCCTCGCTGATCAGGCCCCCGACGAAAGCAAACGCATGAAACTTGCGACATATCTGCACAATGGCGCTGCACGGATTGGCGTCGTCGACGACGCTGCCAGTACCGTTTTCGACCTCCGAGGTGCGGCCGACCGCGAAGGTATCGAGTCCGGAACCTTTGCTTCGATGCTGGCGCTGATCGACGCAGGTGAAGGCGGGCTGGAAGCAGCAAGGACTTTGCTGAGAGGTCGCGGCACGGAGGAAGACCTCCGGGTTCCGCTCTCAAGTCTCGTTCTCCTGGCGCCGATTCCGGAGCCGCGGCAGATGCGTGATTTTTCGGTCTTCCCGGGTCACATCGCAGGTGCCTATGCCGCCATGCAACGGTTTGCGGGCGAGCTCGCCGGACGCCCGCCGGCTTCCAATGGCGACGCTGTTGTGCCGCAGATTTTTCGCGATCAGCCGATCTACTACAAATGCAACCGGTTCAGCGTGGTTGGGCACGACCACGCTGTCATTCGCCCGCGTTACAGCAGCTATCTCGACTACGAGCTCGAGCTCGCAGCGATCATCGGGCGCCGCGGCAAGGACATTAAGGCAAAGGCTGCTGGCGACTTCATCTTCGGCTACACGATCTTCAACGACTTCTCCGCGCGCGATGCCCAACTCGCCGAGTCGAGGGCAAAGATGGGTCCGGCAAAAGGCAAGGATTTCGACACCGGGAATGTACTTGGCCCATGGATCGTGACCGCGGACGAGATCGGCGATCCCTACAACCTTGCCATGGAGGCGCGGGTAAACGGGACAGTGCTTTCGCGTGGCAGTTCCGCCGGCATGCTGCACAGCTTCGAGGAGATGATTGCCGCTGTCTCCCGCGACGAGACGCTGCATCCGGGCGAAGTGTTCGGGTCCGGCACCATCGCAGGCGGCAGTGGCCTGGAACAGGGTCGTTTCTTGGCCCATGACGACCGAGTGGAACTTGAAGTCGAGCGGATTGGATTCTTGCGGAACCGCATCGTAGCCCAGGATACGTAAGGATATGGCGCACGTTCCTCGCCGACGCGTGTGGCAGGACGCGCCCAACTGTGGCAGGGCAAGAGGTGCCTCCTGCCGCCCAACCAGCTAGCGTTCTATCGTGGAGAAAAGTCGACAACTCGCGGCCCGATGCCCGTCGCATGGACGTGTCCATACTTTCGTACTTCGTCGCGCACTTCTTCGAGACCTACGATTGAGCGCCTGAGCCCTGCGATGTCCTTCCGCAGCAGGATCGCGAGTGCCTTCCTGTGCGGACAGAGCTCTTTCAACCGCTCGACGAGTTTTCTCCGTTCCGCGTCCATGCTGTTTCCTTCTCGACTGCCATTCACCACGGCGAATAAGCGGTTCCGCGAAGTCCTATCGCTCAGCCGGCTTCTGCCTCGGCTTCACGGGCGGCAACCTCTTGGCTTGCCATCCAATGCCGAAGGCAGCGGAGTTGAGCACTAGTCTAGCATGCGGATCGTTCATCTCGGCCGCACGGCGATGCAACCATGTGACGGCCCACTTGATACCTTTGCGACGACCCTGCTTGAACTGCGACGATCGCTTCATGGGCATTTGCCCCTCGGACTCGATCCTGCCACCGCCGGCATGACCAGTGACATTGCGTCGTCATTGCGTCCGCGGACGGGTGCAGGCCGCGGTCAACTCGCTTCCAGTCCATGTTTGGCGGCAAGGTCGAGGGCATCGTCTCTGAACTCGCCGCGGACGAACGTGTCGATGTCGACGCTTTTTTCGCTCAAGCGTGGTGGAGGTCGAACATGAACCCGAGCGTGCGCCGGGACGGTCCAATATCCGCGAACCGCATCCCGCGTTTACCGGAACGTCGCGACAACGGATCGACCCCTCGACCTTGCGCAGGCTGATCTAATCAAACGGCCCGACGAGGTGGTAGCCGAAGTCATCATCAATGACGATGTCATCTGGGTGCGGAAGGACTAGGCGCGTGTCGGCTCCCTCAGTCGCCGCGGTTTCAAGTTCCGCCTGCTGAAGCTGCTGCCATGTTCTGGCGAACTGCTGCCGTTCGACGCGGTCGCGCGCGTATTGGATCTCCGCCGCTTGGAACCAATCAAACGCGACGCCTTGGGAGCGCGCGTTGCCGTTCATTGCCGCGAGAAAGAGCGACTTGGGCAAAGCTTCGCGGATGCTGATTTCGGAGACCTTGCCCCCGTCCCTCATGCGCACCGTCTTGCGGGCCTGTTCGTAAACCGCCCGGAGTAGCGGCTGATCTGGCGCAACCCATCACTCTTGGGCCTCCGCGGTCCACCGCCCGGATTGCCGGACCGCCTCTTCTGGAAGCGGGTGTTCTGGGGTGGCCGTCCGTAGCCGACGCCGCCGAGAACAGTTGCCTTCACACGCTCCACCGCGTCATCGTCCAGCTTCTTGCGATGTTCGTTGCTGGGCTTCTTGTCGTCACTCATGAGCGGCGCCTCGTGCGAGGCGAACTGCGCTTCGTGGGTGGTGTGGCCGTCGGCGCAATGGCCTGTCCGAGGCGTTCGATGGCGACTTCATCGTAGCTGCGCCCATCACCGGAAAGTGTCGCATGCTTGCGACTTCGCCGTGATCGATCCGCATGCGCAATCCCGAACAATTTCACCCGGTGGGGCGCCCAACGTCGCGCCCTGCGTGCGCGCGTCTCCTATCCAACCGGTCCGGCCGATATATGCTCGATCGGAAGATGGACCTCTTGATTGCGGCCTTCCGAAAGGTAGGGAAACCGTGCGACGCGGGCGCGGATCGGCTTGATGCGCCCGCCGTGGTTGCCCCACTCGGCAACGACTTCGTTGCCGATGACCGCCCGGTCGCGGTCGATCGTGCAGAGCGAGAGCATCTTGCGGAAGTGGTAGCTGTAGGCGGTGCCTGACGCGATGCCGACCTCACGGCCGCTGAGCAGCACGCGGTCGGCATGCGCCACCGTCCTGCGGAAGTGCGGCGACGTCGGCATCTCGAAATACTGGTACTCTTCGCCCTCCTCGAAAAGCGAGGCATAGACGTCTATGACGTCTTCCTTGTTCCATTCCAGCGTCACGACGGTGCGCTTCGGGTCGGCCGCCTCGCGCTCCAGCGCCTCGCGGCCGAGGAAGTCGTGGTCGAAGCGGACGGACGCCTCCCAGCCGACCTCTGTCGGCGTGCGGTAGCGCGCACGGTGGTTCGCCGGGTCGACGCTGCCGGTGAAGTCCGGGGGCATCCAGCGCACGTAGCCCTTGTTCACGAACTCCAGGAAACCCTGATCCTCGTGAGCGGCGCCGAGGAACGTCCAGTTGGCTTGCGGGAACCCGCCCTCGATATGGTTCACCGTGTAGGTCTGCCAGCCCAGCCGCTCTATGCCAAACGGCTCGCCGGCGCGGAACACCGCGTCGTATATCTCCGGTCCCTCGGCCGTGGGACCGTGCAGTTCATAGGCAAGCGTGCCCGCCATGCCGATGCGCATGACCTGCACGGTCTTTCCGGCGATGGTGGCGTCGCGGTAGCGCAGGAAACCGATGTCGCGCAGGCTCTCGCCGGTCGCGGCCTCCAGCACATCCAGCGACTTCGGACCCGCGACCTGGAACAGATAGCGGTCCTCGATCGTCTGGGTAACGTCGAGCTTGGTCTTGCTATGCTGGTAGGCCGCCCACGGGCCGCTGGCGAACAGGCGGAAAGCATCGGGCGCCATGCGCTGCAGGACGCCATGCGCCGCCACCAGTCCGTCTTCGGTGCACATGATCGCGTGCTTGGCTGCGCCGACCTTGAACTTGCTGAAGTTGTTGACGCAGATCGAGGCGAGGAACTTTTCCGCGTCCGGGCCTTCGTAGCGGATCTGGCTGCCGGGTCCCGACAGCCCGCCATGGATATAGCAGGAGCGTTTCCACGACAGGCTCTCGCGCTTCCAGCCGTTGAATTCCCAGCCAACCGCGGCCGAGGCACGCAGCAAAAACAGGCCGTTTCCGGGATAATACGGGGTCGGGGCGGCGATGCGGAAAGGGGAAGGCGAGTAGGTCATTCTTTGCGTTCCGGAAATCGGGTTGGGAATCGATGGTTTGGCGCACCGGTCAGCGGGAGGCCTGCCTCAGCGCACTGTCGAACTGCCGCAGCAGGCCGTCGAGTTGCTTCAGCCGGTCTCGCCCGTAGGCGTCGACGATGCGCCTATAGGCCGTCTCGCAATGCGGATTGGCGAGCGCCATGACGGTCTGACCTGCCGGCGCGAGTTCCACCACGAAGCGGCCGAGGCCGTCACGCACGCGGCGACGCTGCACGAGTTCCTTGGCTTCGAGCTGCCTCAGCATGCGCGACAAAGCCGGCTCGGTCTGGTGGGTGGCACGCTGCAGCTCCGCCATGTGGATCGCGCCTGCGACTTCGATGGCCTTCAGGGTCCGCCATTGCTGTTCGGTCAGCGCCCAGGCGGCGAGCATGCCGCGAAACTGGTCCAGGACTCCCTCGCGGCCCGCCTGAATCAGTCCGTAGAAATCCGATACCTCGCTCGCAGCGGGTCGCGGCCTGCGGCGGCGCGGCGTGACAGAGCTAACGGGTGACATGGTCGGAGTGCGCAGGGCAGTGGCTGGCGCCGCGCGGGGTGCCGTGATGCACCCCGCGCGGCGCCTTGCCGATCAGCGATCGAGCCACACGGTGTCGAGCTGGAGGTTCAGCACCGTCGTCGGCGGCAGCTTCCAGCCCTTGACGTCCTTGTGGTGGCCGACATTGCGCGTCGAGGTGAAGCCAGGGATGAAATAGGCCTGCTCGAGCATATGCGCTTCGATCTGCTTGACGATCTTCGCCCGCTCCTCGCCGGTCGCCTTGACCTGTGCGTCGAACAGCTCGGTCAGCTTCGGGTCCTGCAGACCCGAATAGTTGTTGGGGCTGCCCGGCATGAACTTCACCAGCACTTCGTTCGGGTCGACGGACACGGTGTTGTTGAAGTCGATGGCGACGTCGTAGTTCTTGCTGGTGAGCGCGGCGAAGTATTGCGGCGTCTCGGCGGCGATCTGGTCGGCCTCGATACCGACCTTGCGCCACTGGTCGAGCACGAACAGGCCGAGCGGCTCCCACGGTTGGCGCAGGTTGCGGTTGAGCAGCGTCAGCTTCAGCCCTTCCGCGCCGGCTTCCTTGAGCAACGCCTTGGCGGCGGCGCGCTGCGCCTCGACGTCGTTGCTCATGCCGGGGAGCTTTTCCAGTTCTTCGGGCGAGATGGCGGCGATGGAGCCGGGCGGGAAGTAGAGGCCGCGGTCCTTGAGCACCGACACACGGCGCAGCACCTGCTCGCCCTCGACGCGGCTGATGGCGAGGTTCAGCGCCTGCCGCACTTTAGGATTGTCGAATGGCGCCTTCGTCAGGTTGAACGTCAGGAACTGCGTGATGTTGAACGGGCCGTTCTGGAACACGATGTCCGGATTGAGCGCCTTCAGCTTCTCCTGATCCGGCGGGGCGACGATGAACAGCGCCGCGTCGATCTGATTGCCGGCGAGCGCATTGATGATGCCGGGGCCGTTGATGAAGTTGGCGGTGATGCCGTCGAGATAAGGCTTGCCGGGGTCGAAGTAGTTTTCGTTGCGCTTGGCCGTCCAGTGCGAACCCTTGACGTTCTCGACGAAGACGAACGGTCCGGTCCCCATCACCTCGGTCGCCGGGTAGTTAGGATTCTCGGCGAGCTTCTCGGCGGAATAGACGCAATTCCACGGATTGGCGAAGAGCAGCTCCTGCGCCGGGTTCGGGTTCTTCAGCGTGAACACGACCGTGCCGGCGTCCGGCGTCTCGATCTTGTCGATGTTGGCCCATTGGCCCTGACGCGAGGAGACGATGCCCTCCGGCGGCTTGCGGATGCGGTCGAAGGTCGCCTGGATATCCTTCGAATCGAAGTCGGAACCGTCGTGGAACTTGACGCCCTGCTTGAGCTTGAAGGTGTAGGTCAGTCCGTCGGCCGACTGCTCCCAGCTCTCGGCGAGATCGCCGACCACGGTCGGGTAGTTCAGCGGGTCGAAACGCAGCAGCGTGTTGTAGTGTGGCGCCAGAACCTGCAACGAGAATGACGTCGCCGTTGCGTGACAGTCGTAGGTGTTCGATTCCTGCTCTACCGCGTGCCGGAACATGCCGCCGCGTTTCGGCGTGTCCTGCGCGACAGCCATCTGCGACGAAACCAGACAGGCCGCGACACCCGCAAGGGCTGCGCGACTGAAATGCTTGTACGACATCGATTACCTCCCGTTTGCCCGAACCGGCGATGGCGACCGCGAGCCGGCGGCACCTGCCGCCCGGCGATGGATGCCGCTTGCGGAAGCCATCCTCCTTCGCCCTCCCGGCGATCGCAGCGTGTATTTAACACGTGAAGTTTCTCATGTCACTAGTAGAGATTGCATCTTATTCAGTGAGATGATCTAAGCTCGCAGCCGGTGTTATCCGCGCTTTGACAGGCACCGCCGCCGCGAATACCCGTCGGCACCGCCACAACAGGACGTGACATGACTGAAGCCGCCGAACTGCCCGGCCCCATCGTGCGGGCGTTCAAGATCGTCAGCGTTATCTCGGAGGCGTCGCGCCCGCTGACGCACCGGGAGATCGCGGCCGCCGTGGGCGTGCCTGCGAGCACGACGCACCGCCTGTTGCGCATGATGTGCTCGATCGGGCTGGCCGAGGTCGACCGCGCCGAGGACGAGCACCGCTACAAGCCCGGGCCGTGGCTGACCAAGATCGCCTACGGGGTCATCGGCAAGACCGACGTCGCGGCGGCCGCCCCGCCCTTCGTGCGCGCCATCGTCGACGAGATCAACGCGACGACGATGCTGTGGCTGTATTTCGACGGCTCGCGCCTGATGATGCCGGGTCCGGCGGTGAGTTCAAGCCATCGCCTCGACTTCCGCTCGATCGGCTTCATGCCGCGCGGCCTGGCATGGGGCTGCGTCGGCCGCTCCGTGCTGGCGCATCTCAGCGACCAGCATGTCGATCACGCCATGACCGCAGAACCGGTGTCGCCGACCGGCAGGCAGATCGAGCCGAAAGAAGAACTGGCGGCCGAGCTAAAGGCCATCCGCGCGCGCGGCTACGCGATCTCCACCGGCCACACGATCCAGGATGCGGTCGGCTTCGCCTCGGCGGTGTTCGACTATCGTGGCCAGCCGCTCGGATGCCTCGGCTGCACCATACCCATGATCCGCTTCGATCCTGCGGATGAGGCAAGATATGGCGACGTCGTGCGTCGACAGGCACAGCGGCTCAGCGACACGCTCGGCTACCGCCCTACTCGTTAACTTATATTTTGGCGCCGCAACCGATCGGCCGCTACCGGGTGGCTCGAACAGATCGAAACCCCCAATTTCCTATTCTTTCACTACGTTCGCAGTTTGCTGCCGCAAGGCCCGATTGCGATCCGCTACACTCACAATTGCCGGGAACTGCCGTCAACCGACAATCGGAGTAAGCGTTGCTAAAGTCGCTGCATCGGAAGTACCCCTTGGCCCGCGCAGCAGTGCTGGCCGGGACTGCGCTCGCAACGCCTGCGCTTGCGCAGGACATCGAATGGGGTGGTCAGGGCGCAACGACATCCACGCCCGACTACACACTTACCACCAACTGGGCCGGCGGCATCCAATTTCCCGGCCAGCCGGGCGAGACAGGCGATTTCTCGGGTTCCGGCAGTTCGTCGATCAATATCGGCCAGATTATCGCGCCTTCGCAGCTGCGATTTGAATCTACCGCGGTGAACTATTCACTCACGGTGGTCTGCCCCCTGAAAAGTGGTCCTCCCTGAAGTAGGCTATTGAGCCTGAGAGAGGACGTTTGAATGCCCCAGAAGAAGCATAAGCCCGAAGAGATCGTCGCTAAGCTGCGCCAGGTCGATGTTTTGCTGTCGCAAGGAAAATCGGTTGGCGAGGCGGTTCGCACGATCGGCGTGACGCAGTTCACGTATTACCGTTGGCGCAAGGAGTTCGGCGGCCTGAAGGGTGACCAGGTGAAGCGGCTGAAGGAGCTTGAGAAAGAGAACGACCGGCTGCGCAAGGCTGTGTCGGACCTGACGCTCGAGAAGCTGATCCTGAAAGAGGCTGCCTCGGGAAACTTCTGAGCCCCGCCCGTCGCCGTAGCTGCGTCGACCATGTCGTGGCGAAGTTCTCCGTCTCGGAGCGGTTTGCCTGCAAGGTTCTCGGCCAGCATCGTTCGACCCAGCGCAAGAAGCCCAGAGGTCGGCCTGATGAAGATGCGTTGATCGCCGACATCATCCGTCTGGCTTCCCGGTATGGCCGCTATGGCTATCGCCGGATCACGGCGATGCTGCGGTCCGAGGGATGGACGGTGAATGCCAAGCGCGTCGAGCGTATCTGGCGGCGGGAGGGGCTGAAGGTTCCCCAGAAACAACCGAAGAGAGGCCGTCTCTGGCTGAATGACGGATCGTGCATCCGGCTTCGGCCCGAGCATCCAAACCATGTCTGGTCCTATGACTTCGTCGAAGGCCGGACACACAACGGACGGAAGTTCCGCATGCTCAACATCATCGACGAGTTTACCCGGGAATGCTTGGCGATCCGCATCGATCGCAAGCTGAGCTCGACCGACGTCATCGACCTCCTGTCCGACCTGTTCATTCTGCGCGGCGTGCCAGGTCATGTTCGTTCCGACAACGGCCCGGAGTTCATCGCCAAGGCCGTTCGGGATTGGATCGTGGCCGTCGGTGCAAAGACCGCGTTCATCGAGCCGGGAAGCCCTTGGGAGAACGGTTATTGCGAGAGCTTCAACTCGAAGCTGCGCGATGAACTGCTCAACGGGGAGATCTTCTATAGCCTCGCCGAGGCAAAGGTCATCATCGAGGCATGGCGACGCTACTACAATACAGAGCGGCCGCACTCATCGCTCGGCTACAAGCCGCCGTCGCCGGAGGCCATCATCTGGCCCGGACAACCACCCGGATCGGTTCCATCGTCGGCACAGGCGATGGCCGAAAAGCCGGCCATGCATTAAGACTGAAACCGGATCACCTTATGGGGTCAGGCCAGACCCGGAACCCTCAGTGTCTTTGGCGGCACGCTGGTGCTTACAGGTGATAATACCTACGGCGGCTTGACCGGCATCGGCCCCAATGGAACCGTCAGTGTCTCACGCGACGAGAACTTGGGATTCTCCAGCGTCAGAATTTTCGGCGGAATGCTGAATTCTACCGCAAGTTTCTCACTGTCCCGCCCTATCGAAATCCGCTTCGGTGGCGCGAGGTTTTCTCAGTCTGCAGGCACGGCGTTAACGATTGTCGGTCCCGTCACCGGCGTCGGCGGTCTCACGCAGGTGGGCCCGGGCACGCTCGTGTTGCCCGGGACGACGACCTTTGCTGGGACTACGAATGTCAACGGCGGAACGCTGCAAGTCGACGGCGACATCAGGGCCTCGCTTCTCGCAAATGTCGCCGCCGGAGCGACCCTCAGCGGGGTCGGAATCTTACCGCAGACAAACGTCGACGGCTTCGTCTCTCCCGGCGTCGGCGGCATCGGAACGCTGACGGTCCAGGGCGACCTGAACATGCGCGCGGGCAGCATTTACCAGCTCGACATCGGCCCGTCCGGCGTCAGCGATCTCATCAACGTCAACGGCGCCGCGAATCTCAGCGGCAGCGGCGTCAACATCGTGACACCGCACCCGGTCTTTGCGGGCGGCTCCCGGTATACGATCCTGACAGCAAGCGGCGGCGTGAACGGCGCGTTCGACAATCCGGTGCAGCGCCTGCCACTGGTCGACCTGTCCCTCTCATACGACCCCAACAACGTCTACTTCAACGTCACGCCGAATGGCTCGACCGTAACGACGGTCATCAGCCAGCCGCAGCCCGGCCAGGCGACGCAGCCATCGGGCACGCAGCTATCGACCGCGACGGCGGTGCAGGCGCTCGGCCCCAACAGCCCGGTCCTCGGCGCGGTAAGCGTCCAGCCGACGATCGGCGCCATCACGGCAGCGCTTGACCAGCTGTCCGGCCAGACATACGCCTCGCTTCGTTCCTCGTTCATTGACGACAGCGTCTTCGTGCGCGACGCGGTTGACGACCGCATCCGCACCGCGTTCGCCGGGCGGTCCCCTGCATCCGGCGAAGCGGTTCCCGAGGAGCGCGTCGCCGGCAGGGGATCGGTGTGGACGCACGGCTTCGGTTCATGGACGAACCGCGCCTCAACCGACTACGCCGCTGCGCTCGACGGTTCGATCGCCGGCCTGTTTGTCGGCGGCGACGTGATCCTCGGCAACAGCTTCGCGCTCGGCGCGCTCGGCGGCTACAGCCGCTCTTCCTTCTCCATCCCGAACCGCAACTCGAGCGGCCGCAGCGACAACTACACGCTCGGCCTCTATGCTGGCGGCAGCTTCGGCCGCTGGAACCTCACCGGCGGCGCGGCCCATACGTGGCACAGCATCAGCGTCGACCGTGCCGTCATCTTCCCCGCCTTCAGCGACATGCTGGCCGCCGCCTATTCAGCCGGAACGACGCAGGTGTTCGGCGACGTGGGCTACGAGGCGCAGTTCGGCCGCTTTGCCATTGAACCGTTCGTCGGCGCTGCGTGGGTCAATCTCTCCACCGCCGGCTTCACCGAACGCGGCGGCGCGGCGGCGCTCTCTGTCGCCGGCGCCAACGACAGCATCGGCCTGACCACGGTCGGCCTGCGCGCTGCCGTCAACTTCGATCTAAGCGACGCATCGCATCTGACGCTGCGCGGCATGGTCGGCTGGCGCCACGCCTTCGGCAATTTGCTGCCGGCCGACAGCGTCGCGTTCGTCGGCGCGGCGCCGTTCAGCGTCACCGGCCTGCCGATCTCGCAGGACGCCGCAATTGTTGAACTGGGCATGGACTTCAAGGTGACGAAGGCGACGACGCTCGGCATCTCCTACCGAGGCCAATTCGGCGCTGGCGCCATGAGCAACGGTGTCAACGGCCTGTTCTCCGTCAGGTTCTAGCCAACCCTAGCGACCAGCTCGGTCGCTCATGACCGCTACTACGTGCTCGTCAGCGCGAAAGCGTGTCGCGGGCGGAGAAGAGCAAAGCGAAGAGCTGGCTCGAACTCTGGATTCCGAGCTTGCGATAGGCGCGCATGCGCATGGTGCGCACGGTGTTTTCCGAAATGCCGAGCTCCAGCGCGATGGCGCCGGCGGTAAACCCGGCGACGATGCCGTCGCACACCTCGCTTTCGCGCGCCGTCAGCGCATCGAAGAGCGGCATTCCGGCGCCGCGCAATTGCGTCACCTGATGCCTAGCGGGCATGGCGGTCAGCTGCGTCAGGCCGAGTATCTTGTGGCGCAGCACCACCAGCGCATTGACCAGAGGGAGCAGCGGCCGCAGCCGCCCCTCCTCCTCGTCCGAAATCGGTCCGTCGCTTTCGCTGCGGTAATAATTGACGTTGTAGGCGACCAGCCGGTCGATCCGCATCGACGTGACGCGCTCGATCAGGCCCGAGCGCCTGTAGATCGGCCAGCGCGGATCGTCGGCGTCAGGCGTCTGGCGCAGCATGTGCACCTCGCGCTCGCCCGCCATGCGGATCAGCTCGCCGATGCGGCCGGGATAGCCCGGGAGCTTCACGGATTCGCTTGAGTTGCGGCGGATGCGGTATTCGCCGAGATCCCCGTCGAACATTGTCATCACAGGCGCCGGGTGGCGGATATCCGGCACCACATAGACGCTGAAATTGCGCAGCACGCAGGTCCTGGAAACGCAGCGCAGCGCGAGCCGGCCGAAGTCGGGACCGTCGACCGCCCTGGCAAGCGCGGCCAGTTCGGCAAGCAGTTCGTCCGCTCTCGCATCGGGCGCGCGCGGCGGCGTTCCGCTAACGGCCATCGGCATCCTCCGCTTCCGGGCGTCGCGCGCCGGCACGTCATCCCTTGGGGTGACATACACTCTTACGCCACTCGCTAGCCTCTGCAATCAAATGCTGGAAGCCGCGTTTCAAGTGTGACGCAACCGGCATGCGAACCCGGGAGGAAACAATGCTGGACAAGTCCGCGGCCCAAAAGCCGAAGTCTCTGGCGGACAAGTTCCGCGACACACCGTCGGTCCTCGATGCGTTGAAAAAGGCCCCGACCGGAACCTACCAGCACCCGGTGCCGGAGGCGCACACCAACTGGATCGACGAGCAGCAGGCTTGGTGGACGACGGCGATCCTGTTCGACCAGTCCTTCCACATGACCGACCTCTACATCACCGGCCCGGATACCAGACGTCTGCTCGCCGAGACCTCGATCAACAACTACGAGGACTGGCGGCCGATGAAGGCTTTCCAGTATGCCGCGACCGGCCATGACGGCAATCTGATCGCCGATTCGATCGGCTTCTGCCTGCCGGACGGTTCCGCCAACATCGTCGGCAAGCCGCCAGCGGCCAACTGGCTGCGCTACAACGCCGAAGCCGGCGGCTACGACGTCGAGTTCGCGGAGGACCTACGGCTGCTCGACGGCAACGGCAAGCGCAAGACCTTCCGCATCCAGCTTCAGGGACCGAGCGCGCCGAGGATTCTGGAGGAGGCCAATGGCGGCCCGCTGCCGGAGACGAAGCGGTTCGGTATGTGCCACTTCAAGATCGGCGAAGTGCCGGTCACCGGTCTGCGCCATGGCATGGCCGGCGCGCCTGGCATGGAGTTCTGGGGCGATTTCAAGCACCGCGACGCGGTGTTCGAGACGCTGAAGCGCATCGGCGCCAATCACGGCCTGCTGCAGGGCGGGCGCAAGTCGTACCTCACCGCCAGCAAGGAGTCCGGCTGGGTCGGCGCGCTGCTGCCGGCGATCTTCTCGACGCCGCAGATGGCCGGCTATCGCGAATGGCTGCCTGCCTCGAGCTTCGAGGCGAACATGTCGATCGGCGGCAGCTACGACGCGCCGGCGATCGAGGACTATTATCTCGATCCCTGGGCGCTCGGTTATCACCGGCTCATCCACTGGGAGCACGACTTCATCGGCCGCGAGGCCCTTCTTGCGAAGCTGGATGCGCCGCACAAACGCAAGGTCTGGCTCAAGTGGGACCCGCGGGACGTGCAGCGCATCATGGGTGCGATGCTGACCGGCGGTCCGATGTTCAAGGTGCTGGAGTGGCCATACATGGACTACGGCTCGTGCCCCTACGACCGGGCACATGTAGGCGGCCGCGATGCCGGACTGTCGCTCTATGCGTTCTATTCGGTCAATGCCCGCTCGTGGATGTCGATGGGCCTGCTCGACGAGGCGGTGGCCGAGGAAGGCAACGAGGTGACGATCGTGTGGGGCGAGCCAGACGGCGGCGCCAGCAAGCCGATGCTCTCCCGGCACGAGCAGACCGAAATCAGGGCGACCGTATCCAGTCGCTTCCCGCGCCTCGCCTGATTGTACGCTTGACCAACTATCCCCGCGAGATTGCCCGGCGCCGCTGGTCCAACCCGGTCGCATGACACGAGAGAAGATGCGCGGGCCGAACGGCCCGGCCCGCGCCTGCGTTCAGAATTTCGAGACTTCGACGTAGCCGCCGCGGTCGCAGCGGATAATGGTGACGTCGCACGCCGCTGCCGCCCGCTTGCGAGGGGCTGGTGCCCCCCGACGTTCCGGATCGCTGCATCGACGCGATCGTCGGCAATGCTCAACCCGCGCCCGAAACCGCATATCGGCGGGTGTCGGGCCGGCTTGCGCGAAGATTTCCTCCGGCAGGTGATTGCGCGGCAAAAGGAGACGCTCGCGGACCACGAGCGCTGTTTGCTGCTGGAAACCGCAGCGGCGCCGGACATGAACCGGCGGCGGTACGGGCTCTTCGCGAGCCGGCTTTTTGCCGCATGCGTGCGCATATCGAGGCACATGACTGCGATGCGGAGTTGCGACCACGCGGCGTCACCGGCGCGGCCAGCGTTTCGCGTCGGGAAACCTGCGGGAGTTTGCTGCGGAACAAAGACGGCCTTGGGGTGGTGTCGTAGTCCTTCTCCATATCAACGATGGAAGAAGGAGACGGGTGATGTTGACGCGTCGCGAGGCACTTCTGGGTGCGGTGGCTGCCGGTGCGGTGGCCGCGACCCTGCCGCAGGTGGCGGCCGCGGCCGCCGCGCAGGTGAGCGAGGCGGAGATCGCCGCGCTGCCGCGCGAGAAGGTGACGCTGGTGGCGCCGCCGCACGTGCATGCGCACGAGCAGGTCGCCAAGGGCGGGCCGAAGGTGGTCGAGTTCACCATGCCGATCGAGGAGAAGCCGGTCGTCATCGACGACGAGGGCACGGTGCTGCAGGGCATGACCTTCAACGGCTCGATCCCCGGCCCGATGATGGTCGTGCACGAGGGCGACTATGTCGAGCTGACGCTGGTCAACCCGCAGGCCAACTCGATGCCGCACAACATCGACTTCCACGCGGCCACGGGCGCGCTGGGCGGCGGCGCACTCACCCTCATCAACCCCGGCGAGCAGGTGAAGCTGCGCTTCAAGGCGACCCGCACCGGCACCTTCGTCTACCACTGCGCGCCGGAGGGGCCGATGATCCCCTGGCATGTGGTGTCGGGCATGCACGGCACCATCATGGTGCTGCCGCGCGACGGGCTGAAGGACGGCAAGGGCAAGGCGCTCGCCTATGACCGCGTCTACTATGTCGGCGAGAACGACTTCTACATCCCGCGCGACGAGGACGGCAACTTCAAGACCTACGAGAGCCACGGCGACAGCTATGCCGACACGCTCGCGGTGATGAAGGGACTGGTGCCGACCCATGTGGTGTTCAACGGCGCCAGGGGTTCGCTGACCGGCGACAACGCCATGAAGGCCAAGGTCGGCGAGACGGTGCTGATCGTCCACAGCCAGGCCAACCGCGACACGCGGCCCCACCTGATCGGCGGCCATGGCGACCATGTCTGGGAAGAGGGCAAGTTCGCCAACCCGCCCGCCAAGGACCTGGAGACCTGGTTCATCCGCGGCGGCTCGGCGGGGGCGGCGCTCTACACGTTCCGCCAGCCGGGCGTCTATGCCTACGTCAACCACAACCTCATCGAGGCGGTGGAACTGGGCGCCACCGCGCACTTCCTGGTCGAGGGCGACTGGAACGACGACCTGATGAAGCAGGTCGAGGCCCCAGGCCCAATCCCCACAAACTGACGCCCCCGAAACCAGCACGGGGCAAACGCGGCCCGGAAAACCTCCGGGCCGCTCACAATGGCAAGCGCAGGCGGCGACGAGATGGAACGTCCCGATCCGTGCCGCTTCCCAACGCAGAGAAATGAAGAGCCAGCCATGAGACCGCGCCACGCCGCCATGAATGCCCTCCCCGCGTTCCCCGCTGAGACCGGAGACAGCGTCGTCGACCGGCTGCGAAAGGGCATCGCGGACGCGGGGCTCGACTGCCGCTGCCAGGCGAGGGCCGACGCAGTGCTCGACCGTGTCGGCGCGGAGGCGGAGCTGGCGCGGCGCGCCGGGGGCCTTGCCGACGCACGCAAGATGCGCGACGCCATCGTGCTCGTGCTGGTGCTGCTGGGCGAACTCGACACGCTCACGCCCGACGAACCGGACCGCTCGGCGTTCCGTGAAATCGCGTCGCTGTTTGCCGATCTCGGCGAGTTCGCGGATTTCGGCGCCGAGGCGGCGCGGCGCGGCGCTGGACAAGGCCACTGACCATGGAGACGCATCCCGGCAGGCCCGCTCCCGCTACGATCGACCGCTCGGTGCTGCGCAACCTGCGCAAGACCGGCAATATCGAGCGCGACGGCCGCGGCCGCATCGCCGCAATGCCGCCGATCCTGCACTACGGCTTCCGGCCATTCTTCTTCCTGGCCGCGCTGCATGCCGGCCTCGCCATACCGCTTTGGCTGTGGGCCTATGCCGGCGGCATTGAGATCGGCGGCCCGTTCGGCGGCATGCACTGGCACGCGCACGAGATGCTGTTCGGCTATCTTGCGGCGGTGGTCGCCGGCTTCGTCCTGACCGCGGTGCCAAACTGGACGGGGCGTCTGCCGCTCAGCGGCTGGCCACTGGCGGTGCTTGTCGGGCTCTGGCTCGCCGGGCGTGCGGCGTGCCTGCTGTTGCCTGTTCCGTGGGCGGCGATGGTGCTCGACCTCGCTTTTCCCACCACGCTCGCGTTTGCCATCTGGCGCGAGGTTGTCGCCGGCCGCAACTGGCGCAACGCCCCGGTGGCGGCGATGATAACGCTGTTCGGGATCGCCAACGCGGCCGACCATCTCGCCAATGGCGGCTGGCTGCCGCACGATCTGGGACAGCGGCTGGCGCTGGCGACCGTTGCCATGCTGATCGCCTTGATCGGCGGCCGCATCGTGCCGAGCTTCACGCGCAACTGGCTGGTGCGGACCGGCGCGGCGGGGCTGCCGGCGTCCTTCGACCGACTCGATAGGGCAGCGCTGGCCATGACAGCGGGCGCGATGCTGGCATGGCTGACAGTCCCCGAAACGCCGGTCGCGGGTTTCGCGCTTCTTGCGGCAGGTGTGCTGCTCGCGCTGCGGCTCGGGCGCTGGCGCGGACTGGCAACAGTGTCCGAGCCGATCGTGGTCGTGCTGCATGCCGGCTATGGCTGGCTGTGCGTCGCGCTCCTCCTGCTCGGCCTGTCGACGCTGCTGCCCGGCATTCCAGCCTCCGGGGCCATCCATGCACTGACCGCCGGCGCCGTTGGAACCATGACGCTGGCCGTGATGACGCGCGCCAGCTTCGGTCACACCGGCCATGCCATCGTGGCCGACCGCGCGGTGGTGGCCGTCTACGTGCTGGTGACGCTGGGCGCGTCGCTGCGCGTGGCCGCACCCTTCGCCGGTGAGTGGTATCTCGCCACGCTGGCGGCCGGCGGCGCGCTGTGGAGCGGGGCGTTCCTGCTGTTCGCCGTTCGCTATGCACCGATCCTGTGGGGCCGGCGTGCCGACGCATAAATCAGGCATTGAAAATTCCACTTAGGCCTGTAGGCTCCGTATGAGCTTCCCGGGAGCGTGAAGCGTTCTGTCCAAGGCCCATGAGGAGGTCATGACCCAGGACAGCCCACAGGCGGACGCGGCACCCGCCGGTTTCAGGAAGGCCAGGCGCAGGGAACTGCTCGCCTTTCTCGTGCTCGCCTTCGGCATCTGGCCAGTCGTCGCCGTGGGCGTGGTCGGCGGCTACGGCTTCATCGTGTGGATGTACCAGATCGTCTACGGCCCGCCCGGGCCTCCGGGAGGCTGACATCATGTCCGCGAAATCGACCTTGACCCGCCGCGCTTTGCTGACGGGTTCGGCGCCAGGCCGGCATCACATATCGAGCGCAGTGGTCGCCGCGCTGCCGGCGCGGCGCGAGGCGGTCGGCCGCGAGCTCGCCGCGATGCCCGGTGTCGAGATTCATGCCTCCGAGGCGAGCCGCATCGTCGTCACCATCGAGGGGCCGACCAGCGGCTTCCTCGGCGAGACGCTGACGCGCATGTCGCTCATTGAGGGCGTGATCTCGGCCAACATGGTGTTCGAGCACATCGAGAAGGAAGAGGAGCTGCGCCCATGACGGCGGCGATCAACCGGCGCGACCTGCTGAAGGCCCATGCGGCGGCGCTCGCCGCCGCATCGGCGGGCATCGCGTTGCCGGCGGCGGCGCAGCCGGTTCCCGGCGGCGTCGACGCGCTGGAGATCAAGTGGTCGAAGGCGCCCTGCCGCTTCTGCGGCACCGGCTGCGGCGTCATGGTCGGCGTCAAGGACGGCCATGTGGTGGCCACGCATGGCGACATGCAGGCCGAGGTCAACCGCGGCCTCAACTGCGTTAAGGGCTATTTCCTGTCCAAGATCATGTACGGGCAGGACCGGCTGACTACGCCGCTGATGCGCAAGGCGGGCGGCGTCTACGACAAGGACGGCGAGTTCGAGCCGGTTTCGTGGGACGAGGCCTTCGACGTGATGGCGCAGCAATGCAAGCGGGTGCTGCGCGAGAAGGGTCCGGAAGCGGTCGGCATGTTCGGCTCCGGCCAGTGGACCATCTTCGAGGGCTATGCCGCGACCAAGCTGCTGCGCGCCGGCTTCCGCTCCAACAACCTCGACCCCAACGCCCGCCACTGCATGGCCTCGGCCGCCTACGCCTTCATGCGCAGCTTCGGCATGGACGAGCCGATGGGCTGCTACGACGATTTCGAGCATGCCGACGCCTTCGTGCTGTGGGGCTCGAACATGGCGGAGATGCACCCGATCCTGTGGACGCGGGTGGCGGACCGGCGGCTCGGCCATCCGCATGTGAAATGCGCGGTGCTGTCGACCTTCACGCACCGCTCGATGGACCTGGCCGACATCCCGATCGTGTTCAAGCCGGGCACGGATCTCGCCATCCTCAACTACATCGCCCGCCACATTATCGAAACCGGCCGCGTCAACGAGGCGTTCGTGCGCGACCATGCCGTGTTCATGCGGGGCCAGACCGACATCGGCTACGGGCTGCGGCCCGACAACCCGCTGGAGATGGCCGCCACCGGCGCCGCCGAAGCCGGCAAGATGGAGCCGATCGACTTCGCGGCGTTCAGGGCGCTGGTGGCCGACTACACGCTGGAGAAGGTGTCGGAGCTGTCCGGCGTCGAGCCGGGCTTCCTCGAGGAACTGGCTGAACTCTACGCGCGGCCCGACGTGAAGGTGATGTCGCTGTGGACCATGGGCTTCAACCAGCACGTGCGCGGCGTGTGGGCCAACCAGATGGTCTACAACATCCACCTTCTGACCGGGAAGATATCGGAGCCGGGCAACAGCCCGTTCTCGCTGACCGGCCAGCCGTCGGCGTGCGGCACTGCGCGCGAGGTCGGCACCTTCGCCCACCGGCTGCCGGCCGACATGGTGGTGACCAATCCGGAGCACCGCGCGCACGCGGAGGAAATCTGGAAGCTGCCGCATGGCCTGCTGCCGGAGAAGCCAGGCTTCCACGCGGTGCAGCAGGACCGGATGCTGCATGACGGCCTGCTCAACTTCTACTGGGTGCAGGTCAACAACAACATGCAGGCCGCGCCCAACAACTCCAACGAGACGTATCCCGGCTACCGCAACCCGGACAATTTCGTCGTGGTATCGGACGCCTATCCGACCGTGACGGCGCTGTCGGCCGACGTGATCCTGCCGGCCGCCATGTGGGTGGAGAAGGAAGGCGCCTACGGCAATGCCGAGCGGCGCACCCATGTGTGGCACCAGCTGGTGAACGCGCCGGGCGAGGCGCGCTCGGATCTGTGGCAGCTCGCCGAATTCTCGAAGCGCTTCACCACCGACGAGGTGTGGCCGGCCGAGCTTCTGGCCGCCAACCCGGATTACAAGGGCAAGTCGCTGTTCGACGTGCTGTTCAGGAACGGCAAGGTCGATGCCTTCCCGGTTTCCGAACTTAACCCCGAATACGAGAACCGCGAATCGAAGGAGTACGGCTTCTACCTGCAGAAGGGCCTGTTCGAGGAATATGCCGAGTTCGGGCGCGGCCACGGCCACGACCTGGCACCCTACGACACCTACCACGAAGTGCGCGGCCTGCGCTGGCCGGTGGTAAACGGGCAGGAGACCAAGTGGCGCTACCGCGAGGGGCTGGACCCCTATGTGAAGCCCGGCGAAGGGGTGAAATTCTACGGCAGGCCGGACGGCCGCGCCGTCATCCTCGCCGTGCCCTACGAGCCGCCGGCTGAAAGCCCCGACGAGGAATACGACGTGTGGCTGGTGACCGGCCGCGTGCTGGAGCACTGGCATTCCGGCTCGATGACCATGCGCGTGCCGGAGCTGTACAAGGCGTTTCCCGGCGCGGTGTGCTTCATGAACGCCGACGATGCGCGGCGGCGCGGCATCAACCAGGGCGCGGAGGTGCGCGTGGTGTCGCGACGCGGCGAGATCCGCGTGCGGGTCGAGACACGCGGGCGCAACCGCATGCCGCGCGGCGTGGTGTTCGTGCCGTGGTTCGACGCCAGCCGGCTCATCAACAAGGTCACTCTCGACGCCACCGACCCCATCTCCAAGCAGACGGATTTCAAGAAATGCGCGGTCAAGGTCGTTCTCGCCTGACGCGCCGCGCGCGCGTCCTCCTCGCCGCCGGGCTGCTCGCAGCCTTGGGCACCGCAGCGCTTGCGCAGATGACGGCCGCGATCGTGCCGCCGCTGACCGGCGCGGACGACCCGATGGAGACGATACCCGCGCCGCCGATCCCGCGCTGGATCGTCGACGACGTGCGCCGCATGCGCGCCTATCCCGAGCAGCCGCCGGTGATCCCGCACTCGATCGAGGGCTACCAGCTGTCGGTCAACACCAACCGCTGCATGTCCTGCCACAAGCGCGAGTTCACCGAAGGGTCGGGCGCGCCGATGATCAGCGTCACCCACTACATGGACCGACAGGGCCAGATGCTCGCCGACGTGACGCCGCGCCGCTATTTCTGCACGGCGTGCCATGTACCGCAGGCCGATACGCCGCCGCTTGTCGGCAACAGTTTCGTCGACATGAGCGAGCTCGGCGTCGGCCACGCCGGGGACGAATAGATGTGGCGGTTCGTCAAGGCGGTGGTGCTGTGGGCCTGGGGCATCGTGGCGACGCCTTCGGCCACGCTTGGCCTCGGCTTCCTGACGCTGGGCGGCTTCCTCGGCGGCGTCATCTTCTGGGGCGCGTTCAACACGGCGCTGGAGGTCACCAACACCGAGGCCTTCTGCACGTCGTGCCACGAGATGGAGAACAACGTCTACGAGGAGCTGTCGCGCACCATCCACTTCTCCAACCGCTCGGGCGTGCGGGCGTCGTGCCCCGACTGCCACGTGCCGCATGAATGGACTGACAAGATCGCACGCAAGATGCAGGCCTCCAAGGAGGTGTGGGGCAAGATCTTCGGCACCATCAACACGCGCCAGAAATTCCTGGAGAAGCGGCTGGAGCTCGCACAGCACGAATGGGCGCGGCTGAAGGCCAATGACAGCCTCGAATGCCGCAACTGTCACTCGTCGGTGGCCATGGACCTGTCGCGGCAGGCGCCGCGCGCGGCGGAGATTCACACGCGCTTCCTGCTGTCGGGACAGGCGACCTGCATCGACTGCCACAAGGGCATCGCCCACGAACTGCCCAACATGGACGGCGTCGACCCCGGCTGGAAGGTGCCGCCGGAACTGCAGGGCGACAAGCTGCCCTCGGCTTCCGTATTTGACCGGCTGGAGCGGGTGGCGCGTTCGCCGCACGGCTTCATGTGGACCGTGGCCGACCTCGAGACGATGACCGAATAGCCGTCATCCGGGCCGGCGGCAGCGGTGAGCACAGGCATGCTGCCGAAGGCCTGTGACTGCGTGAACCGGATCGGCTATATCTCCGCAATCGTGAACGTCAGCCGCACTTCGTCACCCGCGCGTGTTCGGCAGGTCCATGGACGAAGATATGCTGCCCGATTTCGACGACAAGGCACCCACGGCGACTGCCGACGCGGCACGGCACGAGGACGCTGTGGTCCTTGCCCTTCAGCGGCCGCAAAAGCGGGGTATGGCCGCATGAGCGGGCCGCTCGCCGGGCTGAAGGTCGTGGAGATGGCCGGGATCGGCCCGTCTCCGCTTGCCGGGCAGTTGCTTGCCGATCTCGGCGCCGGGGTGACGGTGATTGCGCGCCGTTCCGGCAAGGCGAATCCCGCCGACATCAACAGCCGCGGCAAACGCTCCATCGCGCTCGACCTGAAGAAGCCGCAGGCGGTCGCGGTCGCGCTCGAACTGGTCGCTAGCGCCGACGTCCTCATCGAAGGCTTCCGTCCGGGCGTGATGGAGCGGCTCGGTCTCGGGCCGGAACCCTGCTGCGGCCGGAACCCGGGACTTGTTTACGCGCGCATGACGGGCTGGGGCCAGACCGGTCCGATGGCCGCAATGGCCGGGCACGACATCAACTATCTCGGGCTGACGGGGGTTCTCCACGCCATCGGCAGACCCAGCGAACCGCCGCCGCCGCCGCTGAACGCGGTCGCCGACTATGGCGGCGGCACAATGTTCCTGCTGTTCGGCATCATGGCGGCCCTCTGGGAGCGGCAGACGTCGGGACGCGGACAGATTGTCGATGCGGCGATGGTCGATGGCGTGCCCGCGCTGATGGCACTCGTCCACGGGTTTCGAGCGACTGGCAAATGGACCGACAGGCGCGGATCGAACCTGCTTGATGGCGGCGCGCCGTTCTACCGCACCTACGAATGCGCGGATGGCCGCTTCATCGCGGTGGGTCCGCTGGAGCCGCAGTTCTTTGCCGAGCTGTGCAAGCGCGCCGGCCTTCCCGCGGAAGTCGCCGCGGCGCAGTATGACGTCGCCAACTGGCGCGGGCACCACACCGCCATGGGCGACCTTTTCCGCACGAAGACGCGCGACGAATGGGCCTCATTGTTCGAGGGCAGCGACGCCTGCGCCACGCCGGTTCTCGACTGGTCGGAAGCGCCGCGACACCCGCATCTTGCGGCGCGCGAGACGTTCTTCGAACGCGACGGCGTGAGCCAGGCGTCGCCTGCCCCGCGCTTCAGCCGCAGCCAGCCGGCGCGGCCCGCGGCGCCGCGTGCTCCGGGGGAGGACGCAGACGAGATACTTGCCGGCGCAGGCTTCGACGCTGCAACGATCGCGTCCCTGCGGGAACAGGGCATCCTCAACTAACCCGGGCGGAACGCCAGCATGTCGAAACTGGTCAATGTCGAGCAGGACGGCGCCATCGCCCGCATCATCCTCAACAGGCCCGCGGCGTTCAACGCTCTGAACGCAGAGATGCGGCGAGCCCTGCGCGATGCCGTGGCCGATGTCGAAGGGCGCGACGCAGCGCGGGTCGTGATACTCTCGGGAGCGGGGCGCGGCTTCTGCGCCGGGGCGGATGTGACCGAGCAGCCCGATGCACCTGTCCACCTCATTCTTGACGCGGAATACCGGCCGATCTTCACCGGCATCGCCGCCAGCTCGAAGATCTGGATTGCGCAGGTGCACGGGTCGGCGGCAGGCATCGGCGGGGCCATCGCCATGGCCTGCGACCTGATGACGATGGACGCCGACGCGACAATCTACATGGCGTTCGCGGCAATCGGGCTTGTGCCGGACGGCGGCGCCTGCTGGCAGCTCCTGCGCGCGCTGGGCTACCGTCATGCGCTGCAGACCATCCTGGAGGGCCGCAAGATCACCGCTGCCGAGGCTGTTGATCACGGTCTCGCCAATCTGGCCGCCGCGGACGGCACGCTCGACGCCGAGACGACGGCGCTGGCCAAGCGTCTTGCGTCCGGCGCACCACTCGCCGCCGCCGCCGCCAAGCGCCTGCTGCGTCAGATGGACAGGCTCTCCTTCGATGAGGCGTTTTCGCGCGAGGCGGTGGAGCAATCGCGGCTCGCCATCTCTGCCGATGCTGCCGAAGGCGTTGCCGCCTTCATGGCCAGACGGAAGCCCAGTTTCACGGGAGAATGAACGCGGTTTCCGTCTAGGTGACGCGGAACACGTCAACGACCACCTGATCGGCGTCGCGGCAAAGACTGGCGACGAATATCGCCTCGTTCAGCCAGGCATGCGCGCCCTCCGGCGCCTCGAAGACGGGTGCAGAGCGGAAGTAGAATTCGGAGGGATCGACGGGATCTCCTGCGCGCAGACGCGCGGTCACCTCGGGGTTCGAGACCCGCAGCCCGTCATTGCGGACATAGACGGGCGTGCCGTCGGCGGCGACGATGGTGTAGCGCGCGCTGATGGCCGAGCTGCCGTCGGGCCTGACCAGCGGCCAGTCGGATCCGCCCGCAGCGATCGTGCCGGTGAGCCGCGGCCCGTCGACCGTCCCACCGGTGATTGCGATATGCAGGCGCTCGCCGTTGCGGCCCGGTCCGCCGCTTCGCGCCGGCGCGATAGAGGCCCGAATTCTGAACACGAAATCCAGCCCCGGCCGCGCCGGAACGACAGGCATCGACGCCACGCCCGTCAGCCTGCGTATCGCTTCGCCAACCAGGCGCACATGCGCCCCAGGCTGTCGCGCGAAGCGCGGCAATATTCCATCGCCCGCAGATAGCCGTGGATGAGGCCCTTGCCGTCATCGACCTCCACCGCCACACCCGCCGCACGCAGCTGGTCCGCATAGGCATAGCCGTCGTCGCGCAATGGATCGTATTGCGCGACGGCGACAAAGGCAGGCGGCAGGCCGGCATGGCTTTCGGCATGCAGCGGTGCAGCCAGCGGGTTCTTCCGGTCCGTCTCCTTCGGCACGTACATGGCGTTCACCCCCGGCATGCCCTTGGTCTGCAGCAACGGCGCATCGGCGTTTTCCCTGTAAGCGGGAAACGACATCTCAAAGTGCACGCACGGGTAGATGAGAAGCTGCGCCATCGGCAGGTCCGCCGTACCGCGCAACGCAAGGCAGGCGGCCGCGGCCAGATTGGCGCCGGCGCTGTCGCCGCCGATCGCGATGCGACTCGTGTCCACATCGAGCGCGGCTGCATTGGCACGCACCCATTTCGCCACATCGCGGCACTCGTTCACCGCCTGCGGAAAAGGCCATTCGGGCGAAAGGGCGTAGTCGACGCTGATGACGGTCTGCCGATTGGCCGCGGCAATCCGCATGGTGATGTCGGCATGCGTCATCGGGCTGCCCTGCATCCAGGCGCCGCCATGCATGTAGATCAGGCAGGGCTGCGCGCCGTCGTCCTCGAAGCGATCCACCCGCACCGTCACGAGCCGGCCTTCGCAGGGCACGAACCGCGCCGACGTCCGTACGCCAGATGGCCTGGGCAATGCCATATCGGCGGCGATGTACTCAAACAGGACGCGACGTTCGCGCGGCGTGGCATCGGCCGGCAGGACACTCCATCCGGCGTTCCAGACCTTGAGGAAACCTTCGAGTTCGGGATCGAGCATGTATTTTCCTTCCTCAGCCGCGGTATCCTAGGAGCCGTGGCACATAGAGCACGAAGTCGGGCCAGAACGTCACGATCGCCAGGGCGATCAGCAGGCCGATAATGAACGGCATGATGTCCTTGACGAGCACGCCAAGCGGCTCGCGCGTGATGTTGGCGACGATGAAGAGCAGCAGGCCGTATGGCGGCGTGAGCAGGCCGATCATCGAGTTGATCACCACGACGATGCCGAAATGGACCGTGTCGATGCCCAGCGCATGCACGGTTGGGATGAAGATAGGCACCACGATCAGCAGGACGGCCCCGGCCTCGAGGAAGCATCCGAGGATGAGGAACAGGATGTTGATCGCGATCAGGAAACCCGTTGCCGACAGCTCGAATTGGGCCATCCAGGCGGCGAGCATGTCGGGCACGTTCTCGCGCGTGATGACATAGTTGAAGGCCAGGGAGCCGGCGACAAGAATGCCGACTGCAGCGGTCGAGCGCGCGCTGGTGAGCAGCGTGTTGTAGAACTGACGGAAGCTGACCGAGCGGTAGAGCACCACCGAGATCAGCAGGGCATAGCCGGCGGCGACCGCCGCTGCTTCGGTGGGCGTCATCACGCCGCCGTAGATGCCGCCAAGCAGGATAACCGGCAACATCAGCGCTGGTATGGCCTGGACGAAGGCACGCGGCAGTTCGGAAACCGGCACAGTGTTATCGACCGGGAAATTGCGGCGTCGCGCGGCGATACCGTTCATTACGAGCAGCATCACCCCCATCAGCAGGCCGGGCAAAATGCCCGCGGCGAAGAGGTAGCCGACTGAAGCGTCGGAGACGAGCGCGTAGAGTACAAGCGGGATCGACGGCGGGATGATTGGGCCGATGGTTGCCGACGCCGCAGTGAGCGCTCCGGCGTAGCTCTTCGGATAGTGGCCGTCCTTGGTCATCATGTGGATTTCGACGCGGCCCATGCCCACCGCGTCGGCCACCGCCGAACCCGACATGCCCGAGAAGATGATCGACGACACGATGTTGACGTAGCCCAGCCCGCCTTTGAAGCGACCGACCAGCGCATGCGAGAAGCGCAGCAACCGTTCTGCCAGCGAGCCGGTGTTCATTATGTCGGCGGCGAGGATGAAAAGCGGTATGGCCAGCAGGGAATAGGAGTTGAACAGGCCCTGCAGCATCGTCTCGGCGGCGATCGAGGTGTCGAAGCCCTTCATGCCCAGATAGACGACGGTGCCGGCCAGCATGGCTATGCCGATCGAGAGGCCGAACAGTGTCATCAACACGATGACCACGATGGAAAGCGTCATCGGATCAAGCATGCTTGTCGGTCCCCGCGGCTTCCGGCTGGGCGAACATGTCGTGCACGAGTTCGCGGCCCGTGAGGGCTCGCCAGATGTCGAGCGCCGAGCGAACGATGATCGAGAGCACGAAGGGGATATAGATGGCGAAGAGCAGGTCGAAACGCATCTGCAGGAAGGCCGTGCGTTCGACCTTCATGAAGGTCACGTAGTCGTAGGCCTTGGGCAGCGACCAGGCCATGATGACGATGCAGAGCATGTTGGCGGCCACCGCCATCGCCCGGCGCATGCCGTCCGGCACTGCATTGTAGAGCAGGTCGAAGACGATGATGTCTTCACGCCTGAGTACGAAGGCATAACCGAACAGGATACCCCACAGCCACGCGACGGTGACGTACTCGATCGTCCAGCCGAGCGGCAGGTTGAGCACGTAGCGAAACACGATCTGAATGAGGAACGTCGCGAACATGCTGCCGAGTAGCAGAACGATGACATCTTCAGCGCGGCGCCGCAGCCAGGCGCCAATGACCGGCAAGAATTTCATTGTGGTCCCCGCGCGCCCGGGCCCCCGGCGGTCACCCCGCCGGGGGCTCAGGCGTTCAGCTCAGAGCGCGTTGATCTTGTCGAGCAGGCCTTCCGGCCAGTCGGCCGAGAATTTCGAGGCCTTGTACTTCTCGAGCACGTGGGTTCGGAACGCCTCCTTGTTGGGCTCATAGACGTCGAGGCCTTCGCCCTTAAAGAACTCGACCAGTTCCGCCTCCTGGCGAATGATCTCCTCGTCGAGCTTCGCCTGGAAGTTCAGGGCGCATTCCTGGACCTTGGTCTGCTGCGCAGGCGTGAGGCTGTTCCACTTCGTCATCGAGATGGCGTGCTGGTTGTTGGCGATCAGGTGACCGGTGAGGACGATCTGGTCAGTCACCTCGTAGAACTTCATCGCCTTGTCGGCTGGCAGCGGATTGTCCTGCGCGTCGATCGCGCCGGTCTGCAGGCCGGTATAGACCTCGGTGAAAGCCATCGGCGTCGGATTGGCGCCAAGCGCTTCGCCGACGAACTGCCAGCCTTCGCCACCCGGCATGCGCAGCTTCACGCCGGCGAGGTCGGCCGGCACCATGATCTTCTTGTCGCCCTTCAGGTTGAGATGGCGGGTGCCGATATAGGGGTTGGAGAGCACCTTGACGCCCGCCTTCTCCTCGATCTGCCTCCACATGTCTTCCATGATCGGCGAGCCGGTGACGGCGCGCATGTGCTCATAGTTGCGGTACAGGTAGGCGGTTCCCAGTATCGCGGTCTGCGGCACCTGGTTGTAGAAGTCGAACACGGCGAGGTTGGCCATATCGAGGTTGCCGCGCTGCATCGCGGTCAGTTCCGTGCCCTGCTTGAAGAGGGTCGCGCCGTGGTACGACTTGAAATCGAACTCGCCGCCCAGGCACTCGCCGAACTCCTTGCGCAGAATCGTGGTGCGGATGTCGGTTTCGGGGACCGTGTCCGAATAGACGATCTCGACCTTGCTCTGAGCGAGCGCTGCCGAGCACGTCACCGCGACAGCGGCTGCCCCCATCATCAGTTGCCTTGCCAGTGAACGCATTTGGTTTCCTCCCTAGGTTCCTGCGCTCGAAAATTGATACGGCCGACTAGCTGCCGCCCCCGGCGTGCGCCGGTCTCCCGTCGAAGGCCGCGAAGGTCGCCTTCATACGATCTGCGTCCGGCGCGATGCCGGTGAAGTGCTCGAATGCGCGGACCGCCTGATGGACCGCCATCCCCTCGCCCGAGAGCGTGCGGCAGCCCACCTCGCGCGCCCGGCTCAGCAATTCCGTTTCGAGCGGGACGTAGACGATGTCTGCAACCCAGTGCGTGGCACGCAACAGCGTCGCCGGAAGCGGAATGCCGGGCGATTTGGACATACCCACGGGCGTGGCGTTGACGATGCCGTCGGCCCGTCGCACAGCGCGTGCGACGTCGCCTGCAAGTTCGGCCCGGCCACCTCCGAACCGCGCCGTCAAGCGCGCCACAAGCGCATCGGCACGGACCTTGTCGACGTCATGCACCAGCAGTCGCCCGGCGCCGATTTCCAGCAGTGCAAAGGCGACTGCGACCCCCGCTCCGCCGGCTCCGAGCAGCAGCACGCTGTCGCGCGCAGCGCCCGACATGCCGGTTCGGAAGCTCTCGCGAAAGCCCCACATGTCGGTGTTGTGGCCGACCCGGCGCCCGTCCCTCAGAACCACTGTGTTGACCGAACCGAGGTCGCGGGCTGTCGGCGAAAGCTCGTCGAGAAGCGGCAGGATTTCCTGCTTGTACGGGAAGGTGACGTTGAAGCCACAGAAGCCAAACCGCTCGGCGGAGCGGACAAGTTCATCCAGCGACGGCGGCGGATCGCCCATGCAGTCGGTGTCGAGCAGGCGGTAGATATAGGGAAGTCCCTGCGCCCGCCCCTCGCTTTCATGCATCAACGGTGTACGCGAAAGCCGGATGCCTTGGCCGATGAGACCGACCAGCACCGCGCGCCTGCCAGCGGCGTCGCCGTCCGTTCGAACCGCCTTCGCAGCCAGAGCGTCCAATTCCCCTCCGCGCCGGCTTCGCGATCTGCGTCGCCGTTCCTCCCGCGCGTGAACGTCGAAACGTCCACCTACCGTTCATTTGAACTATCTGGTTAATTCAGTCAAGTGCGGTAAGTCTTGGGCTGCCGCATGGCTGTCCGAAGAGGGGAATAGGCGGGATCCGGATTGCGAACGTGTCGGTGCGGGATCCGCACCGCAATGGGCTCATTTGAAAAGCACGGATGGCAGTCACCGACGACAGATCGCTCTCAACAAGGAGCGCGCCAGAGCTTCAAGGAAGCGACGCACCGCGAGTGGAGACCCACCCGATCCGTCCACGCGCGACCGTTGCTTGGCCGCGCCGTCCATGACGGACACACGATGACCACGCACTCGTCAGGCCTTGAGCATACAAGTCGCATCAAACGATGCGGGCCTCCGATGGAGGCCCGCGTTCACTTGCCTGGAAGCCGCTAGCGACCGATGAAAATCGAAGCCGCTATCTCAGTTCGCGGCGCAGGATCTTGCCGACATTGGTCTTCGGCAGTTCGGTCCGGAACTCGATATGCTTGGGCCGCTTGTAGGCGGTCAGCTTGTCCCTGGTGAAGTCGATCACTTCCTCCGCCGTCAGGCTCGGATCGCGCTTGACGATGAAGAGCTTCGGCACCTCACCCGACTTTTCGTCCGGCACGCCAATCGCCGCGACCTCCAGCACCTTCGGGTGCTGCGCCACGACGTCCTCGATCTCGTTCGGATAGACGTTGAAGCCGGAGACGAGGATCATGTCCTTCTTGCGGTCGACGATTTTCACATAGCCGTTCTTGTCCATGAAGCCCATGTCGCCGGACTTGAAGAAACCGTCCCTGGTCATCACCTTGGCCGTCTCGTCGGGACGGTTCCAGTAGCCGGCCATGACCTGAGGCCCGCGGATGCAGATTTCGCCGACCTCGCCCTGCTTGACCGCCTTGCCGTCGTCGTCGCGGATCTCGATCTCGGTCGAAGGCATCGGCAGGCCGATGGTGCCGGTGAACTCCTTGCCGTCGAAGCGGTTGGCGGTCGCCACCGGCGACGTCTCCGACAGGCCGTAGCCCTCGGCGATGACATTGCCGGTGAGCTTCTTCCAACGCTCGGCCACCGCGCTCTGCACTGCCATGCCGCCGCCGAAGGTCAGGAAGAGATTCTTGAAGTCGAGCTTCTGGAACTCGGCATTGTTGAGCAACGCGTTGAACAGCGTGTTGAGACCCGGGAAAATGTGGACCTCGTGCTTCTTCAACTCGCCGACGAAGGCCGGGATGTCGCGCGGGTTGGCGATCAGGATGTTGTTCGCGCCCTGCTGCATGCCCATGATCGCGTTCACGGTCAGCGCATAGATGTGATAGAGCGGCAGCGCGCAGACATAGGTGAGCCGCTCCGGCCGCTTCCTGCCGATGAATGCGCCTTCCACCCAGATCGCGTTCTGCGCCACGTTGGCGAGCACGTTGCGATGCGTCAGCATGGCGCCCTTGGCCACGCCCGTCGTGCCGCCGGTATATTGCAGGAAGGCGATGTCGTCATGGCCGACGTCGCCCGGCCGGAAGGTCTTGCCCGCGCCTTCGGACAGTGCATGGTTGAACGAGACGTGCCCGGGCAGCGACCATGCCGGCACCATCTTCTTCACTCGGCGCACGACGAGATTGACGACGAAGCCCTTGAGACCGAGCAGGTCGCCCATCGCGGCGACGATCACGGTCTTGACGCTTGTGCGCGCCACCACCTGCTGGAGGGTGCTGGCGAAATTCTCGAGGATGACGATAGCCTCGGCGCCGGAATCCTTGAGCTGGTGCTCCAGTTCGCGCGGGGTATAGAGAGGGTTGACGTTGACCACCGTGTAGCCGGCGCGCAGCACGGCCATCAGCGCCACCGGGTACTGCAGCACGTTGGGCATCATCAGCGCGACGCGCGCGCCTTTCTTCAAGCCCCGCGACTGCAGATAACCGGCAAGCGCGCGCGACTTCTCCTCGAGCTCGCGGAAGGTCATGCCCTTGCCCATGGAGGTGAAGGCGGTGCGGTCGGCGTATTTGCGGCACGACGCCACCAGCAGGTCGCCGATGGACTTGTCGGTGATCTCGCCGATGGACGTTGCGATGCCGGGCGGGTAGCTGGCAAACCACGGCTTGGCGTCGCCCTTGGCTGCCGCCTTCGGTGCTTCCTTCGCTGCCGGAACCGGCTCGGCGGCGGAAGTTTTTGCCGGTTTCCCGGCCAGGCTGGCGGCTGAGGTCGCGTTTGCCTTCACAGCCGACTTGGCCGACGCTTTGGCGGCGGTCGAGGCGGACGTCTTCGGCGCCTTGGGAGCTGCCGTCGCGGCGGCGGCGACAGGCTTGGTCGCCGCAGCCGGCTTTGCCTTGGCAGCGGCCCTCTTCACCTTGGCGGCGGGCGGCGGCGGCGCGACCACGGCAGCCTTTGCCCTGGACGCCGGCTTGGCCTTGGCCGCGGCGGCCTTCTTTTCCGCTGCCGCCGGGGCGGCGGCCTTCGCCTTATCGGCCGGCGCCTTCGTCGTCGTCTTCGCCAATTCGTCCTCCCCTGGAACCGCGCCTCCGCCGGCGCTTGCTCATGGTTTATCTAGGCCCGGCCCATGCGCCGGCGCAAGCGCTCACGCCTCTTCCGGTTCGTCCGACTTCTGGCCGTAGCCGGAATGACCTTTCAGGAACTCCACCTCGTCGGCGATCGACTTTCGCCCCAGCGCCTTGTTTCGATGGGGAAAGCGGCCGAACCGGGCGATGATATCGCGGTGCTCGACGGCGTATTTGATCGCCTCCTCGTTGCCGGTCGACTTGAACAGGTCGACGCAGCGCTCCTGGTCGGCCAGCACCTCGGAATGCATGAACGGCATGTAGAGGAACGGCTTCTGCTCAGGCGCAAGTCCGGCGTCGAGACCGTTGTCCAGCGCGTTGCGGGCCACCTGGGTCGCCATCGTGTCGGTCGCGAACGCCTCCGCCCGGCGGCGGTACATGTTGCGCGGGAACTGGTCGTAGACGATGGCCGTTGCCAATGCCGTGCGGCTGTCCTTCAGCGCTTCCTGCGGTATGGCGGCTGCGAGCTTCCTGTAGAGCGGCTCGAAGCGGTTGCGGATCTTCTGGTCGACCTCCGCAGCGCCGCCGAACCGATCCTCGTGCGTCAACTCGCCGAACCAGAAGTCCAGCACCTCGTCCTGCCATGATGCCATCTTCACCTCCCTCGCAGCCTGTCTCCCGGAAGCTGTCAGTCGACCTTGGAAATGTCGGGCACGGACGAAAGCAGCATACGCGTATACTCGTCCTTTGGCGCGTCGAACACCTGGTCGACCGGCCCCTGCTCTACCAGCCTTCCCTTGTTCAGCACCCCGACATCGTCCGCCATCGTGCGCACCACCGCGAGGTTGTGGCTGATGAGCAGATAGGTCAAGCCGAACTCGTCCTGCAGCCGCTTCATCAGATCCAGCACCTGCGCCTGCACTGACACGTCGAGCGCAGAGGTCGGCTCGTCGCACACGATGAACTCGGGCTGGCTCGACAGCGCGCGGGCGATGGCGATGCGTTGGCGCTGGCCGCCGGAGAATTCGTGCGGGAATTTTCGCATCGCCGCCGCATCGAGGCGCACGCGCTCCAGAAGGTCCGCCACGCGACCCTCGATTTCCGAGCGCCCCGACGCCAGCCCCAGCGCCTTGATCGGCTCGGCGATGATGTCGCCGACGCGCCAGCGCGGGTTGAGGCTGGCATAGGGGTCCTGGAAGATCATCTGCACCTTGCGCCGGCGCTCGGCGGCACCCGCCTGCCAGATGTCCTTGCCGTCGAGCAACACCTCGCCGGAGGTCGGCGGGATGAGCCCGACCATCATGCGCGCACAAGTCGACTTGCCCGATCCGGACTCGCCGACGAGGCCATAAGTGGACCCCTTGCGGATCGAGAATGACACGTCATCGACCGCGTGCACGATCTTGCCGCCGCCGCGGCGGAACAGGCGGTCGAGAAGCGAGCCGGAGAGGTCAAAGTCGCGCACGAGGTGCTTCACCTCAACCAGCGCCTTCTGCTCGGCCGGCGCGGCATGCACGCGGATGGGGTCGGTGATCGAAGGGATCGCCTTGATCAGACGGATCGTGTAGTCCTGCTTCGGCCGCTTGATGATGTCGCCGACCTTGCCCGTCTCGACGATGCGGCCCTTGTTCATCACGATCATGCGGTCGGCCGTCTCGGCGATCACGCCCATGTCGTGGGTGATCAGCATGACGGCGGCGCCGCGGCTTTCGCACAGCCGCTTCAGCACCTTGATGATCTGCGCCTGGACCGACACGTCGAGCGCCGAAGTCGGCTCGTCGGCGATGATGAGCTCCGGTTCCGCCGCCAGCGCCAACGCGATGACGACGCGCTGGCGCATGCCGCCGGAGAACTGGTGCGGATAGGAATCGATGCGGTCTTCCGGCGACGGGATGCCCGCCTCGCGCAGCAGGCCGATCGCACGTTCGCGCGCCTCGGCCTCGCTCACCGGCAGGTGGCGGCGGATCGTCTCCACGATCTGGTCGCCGATGCGGTAGAGCGGGTTCAGGCTGGTCAGCGGGTCCTGGAAGACCATGCCGATGCGCTTGCCCCGCAGCTTCTGCATCTCCTCGGGCGGAAGATTGTCGATGCGCCTGCCGTCGAGCAGGACCTCGCCCCCGGTGATGCGCCCGGGCGGCTCGATCAGGCCGATAATCGCCGAGCCGGTCATCGACTTGCCCGCGCCGGACTCGCCCACCACGCCGAGCACCTCGCCCGGCATGATGTCGAACGACACATCCTCGACTGCACGGAAATTGCCGCGCCGCAGCGGGAAGTCGACCGTGAGGTTGCGGACCGAGACCACCGGCCGTTTCGTCGCCGCTGCCTCGGCAGCGGGCTTCACGAGCGTCTCGACCATTAGCGCAGCCTCGGGTTCAGCGCGTCGCGCAGCCAGTCGCCCAGCAGGTTCACCGACAGCGCCAGCAGCACCAGCGTGACGGCCGGGAAGAACAGTATCCACCACTCGCCGGAGAACAGGAACTGTTGCCCGATGCGTATCAGGGTACCGAGCGACGGCTGGGTCGGCGGCACGCCGACGCCGAGGTAGGACAGCGTCGCCTCCTCGATGATGGCGAGCGCCAGGTTGATCGTGGCGATGACAAGCACGGGGCCCATCACGTTCGGTAGAACATGCCCGAGCAGGATGCGCAGCGGGTTGACGCCCATTATGCGCGCGGCCGCCACATAGTCCTTCTGCCGCTCTACCATGGTGGCGCCGCGCACCGTGCGGGCGAACTGCGCCCAGTTGGCCAGCCCGATGGCGATGATGAGCACCCATACCGCCATGCTCTCGTGCTGGCTGGGCGGGATGATGCCGCGCGCCACACCGAAGATGAGCAGGGCGATCAGGATCGCCGGGAAGGACAGCTGAATGTCGGCGATGCGCATCACCACGCTGTCGTAGACGCCGCCGACATAGCCGGCAGACAGACCCAGCGAGATGCCGATGACCATTGCAAACAGCGTGGCCATCAGCCCAACAAAGATCGAGATGCGGCTGCCGTACAGAATAGTCGACAGCACGTCCCGGCCCTGATTGTCCGAGCCGAAGACGAAATAGTTTCCGAACATCGATTCCGAAAACGGTTTGGTGAAGCCGTCCATCAAATTGAGTGTGGCCGGATTGAACGGGTCGTATGGCGAGATCAGCGGCGCCAGCAACGCAGAGAGGATCAGCACCGCCGCCACAGTGGCGGCGACGATCGTCACGGGCGAGCGCTTGAACGAGAACCAGATGTCGCTGTCGAGGAAGCGCGCGAGCGCTCCCTTGGCCGCCACGGGAGCGGCGGGACGGGTCGTGTCGGCGCTCATCGGGCAGCCCTCCCGGCGATCCGAAGCCTGGGATCGACCACGTAATAGAGAATGTCGACGATCAGGTTGATGACGACGAAGACCAGCGCCACGAACATCAGGTAGGCGGCCATGACCGGCACGTCGACGACCTGGACCGAGTTTACGAACAGCGAGCCGACGCCCGGCCATTGGAACACGGTCTCGGTGATGATGGCGAAGGCGATGACGGAGCCGAGTTGCAGGCCGGTGATGGTGATGACGGGCACCAGCGTGTTCTTGAGCGCGTGGCCGAAATTGATGGCGCGATTGGAAAGGCCGCGGGCGCGGGCAAACTTGATGTAGTCCTGCCGCAGCACCTCCAGCATCTCGGCGCGCACGAGGCGCATGATGAGCGTCAGCTGGAACAGCGATAGCGTGATCGCCGGCAGGATCAGCGAGCGCAGCCCGGATTCGGTGAGCAGCCCGGTTTTCCACCAGCCGAGGTCCACCACCTGACCGCGGCCGAAGGACGGCAGCCATTGTAGCTCGACCGCGAAGACGTAGATCAGGCCGATGCCGATCAGGAAGGTCGGCAGCGAAACGCCGACCAGCGACAGCGTCATCACCACGCCGGTCGTGAAGCTGCGCGGTTTCAGCGCCGACATGACGCCCAGCGTGACGCCGAAGACCAGCGCGATCAACGCGGACGCCATCGCAAGCTCGATGGTGGCGGGCAGGCGGCTGGCGATAAGCTCGCTCACCGGCGTTTGCAGCCGGTAGGAGATGCCCAGTTCGCCGCGCAGGGCATTGCCGATGTAATTGGCGAACTGCATGTAGAACGGGTCGTTCAGGCCGAGCCGCTCACGCAGTTCCTCGAAGTCCTGCAGGCGCGAATCCTGCCCCAGCAGCGAGGCGACGGGGTCGCCGACATAGTGGAACAGGGAGAACGAAATCAGGCAGACGACGAGCATCACCACGACGGATTGCAGCAGTCGTCTCAGAATGAAGGCCAGCATGGTGTTGGTCCCCGGTATGGCAGCCACGGCCGCGCGCCCGCTCTTGCGGCGGTTCGCCGGCACCCTTCACATGCAGCCGGAACCGCCGCGCCACGGGTGACGCAGCGGCCCATGCACTGATAGATGCCTGAAGCCAAGGCTATAGAATGCAGCCCGCCGCGCAAGGTTTGCGCGACGGGCCGCTGGTTTCGGCGAAGATTACTGGCCGACGGTGACTTCGTAGATACGCGGCTGGTTCTCGGGGTGAACCGCCAGGTTGATGCCCTTCTTCATCGCATAGGCGAGAACCTGGTTGTGGATCGGCAGCAGGACGCGGTCCTCCTGCACCTTCGCCCAGATCGCCGCGATGGTGGCGTTGCGCTTCTCGACGTCGACCTCGGTCGCCAGCGACTCGATCTGCTTGTCCAACTCGGGGTTGGTATATCCGCCCGGGTTGTAGGCGCCGTAGTGGCCCGACTTGGTGTGGATCAGATCGTTGAAGATGTAGGCCGAATCGAAGGTCGGAACGCCCCAGCCGAGCAGGTAGAAGTCGGTCTCGGCGTTCTGGATGAGCGGCGAGTGCTGGGTGATCGGGCGCGAGGCCAGCGTCACCTTGATGCCGATCTGGCCGAGCATGCCGACCACAGCCTGGCTGATCGCCTCGTCATTGACGTAGCGGTTGTTCGGCGTGTCCAGCGTGATGGTGAAGCCGTCTGGATAGCCGGCCTCGGCCAGCAACGCCTTGGCCTTGGCGACGTCGGCCTTCTCCGGATAGGCGTCCAGTTCGGGCGTCCAGCCGTTGACGAAGGGCGGCGTGGCGACGCCGGTCGGGATCGACTGGCCGCGCATCACGACCTGCTTGATCGCGTTGCGATCGATGGCGAGGTGCATGGCCTCGCGCACCTTCGGGTTCGCGACCGGGTTCTTGTCGGTCACGTTTGAGCTCTTAAGTGGGGCGTCGGTCATCTTATAGCCGAAGTAGATGACGCGGTTCTCGGGGCCGGTCGTGACGGTGAGCGTGTCGGTGCCCGCCAGGCGCTCGACGTCCTGCACCGGCACGTCCTGAACGAGATCGACCTCACCCGAAAGCAGCGCAGCGACGCGGGTCGCGGCATCGGCGATCGGCAGGTAGATGATCTCGGTGATCTGCGGCTTCTTTGCGTCCCAGTGGCCCTCAAAGACCTTCAGCACCGAACGGACGTCGGGGTCGCGGGACTCGAGGACGTAGTGTCCGGTACCGTTGGTGTTGCGCACCGAGTAGTTGTCGTCGGTCGAGCCGGCCTGCTGGACGGTGACGGCATTGTTCTTCTCGGTCCAACCCTTGTCCATGATGAAGGTGTTGGTGAGGTTGTTCGGGTAGAGCGGCGACGGGCCGGCCAGCTTCACCTCGACGGTGTGGTCGTCAACGGCCGTCGCACCCTGCACGGCGGCGTGCAGCTGCTTCAGGTTGGACTTCTCCGAGCGGGCGCGGTCGAGCGAGAAGACGACGTCCTCGGCGGTGAAGTCAGCGCCATCGTGGAACTTGACGCCCTGGCGCAGCTTGAACACCCAGACGGTCGGGTCGTCTGCCTTGACCGACCATTCGGTCGCCAGACGCGGAATCAGGTTGCCCTCGACGTCGCGGTCGACCAGCGTCTCGTAGATGTGGTGGGCGAAGGTGTGGGTGACACCCTGATTCTGCGAATGCGGATCGAGCGTCAGCGCATCGGAGGCGCGAGCCCAACGAAGGGTCTCAGCGGACGCAGCCGAGGCGGCAGCGACGAGCGCGAAAGCGCTCGTAGCGAGCAAAAGCTTCTTCATTTGTTTTCCCGTTGTTCGGTTTGACGTTCCCGTGCCGGCGGTTGGTTCCGCCCACGATTGGGCCGGCACCATATGCGAGGTCACGGAACAATACAAATAGCTACATGGTTACCCGTACGGCAACGCATGTCGTTGCGGAAAACAGCGTTATTCCGAGATGATCCGCTTCTTCACGTCCGCATAGGCAGCAGCGATCAGCCGCTCCAGCGCCACAGCATCGACGGGAACGCCCGGCCTCAGCTTCACATGCCGCATGACCCTGCCGACGCCTTCGAGCAGGCCATGCGGGTCGGCGAGCGCGGCACCGTGGAAGAAGCCGACATTCATATGGGCCGTGAAGACGTCGACATAGGCGAAGGCGGCGTCGCCCACGCAGGCCACGGGGTGACCGTCGTTCAGCACCTCGCGGACATCGTTGCCGCAGCCGCGCATGACCTCAAACCAGTATTGCGCCATCACGCCGAGGTCGCCGAGATGCCCGTTCATCCAGCGTTCGACCGCGGGGTCTCTTTCGACCGCCGAGGGAAATCGCATCAGCCGATGCCCGTCCGCGGTCATCCAGCCAGTTGCCCGAACATGCGGGCCACGGCTTCCGCGCCGGGATCGTTGAAGCCGGCCAGCCGGTCCGGGCTGAGGTAGCTAGCCCGACCCGCCTTCGCGCGTCTCATGCCGGCCGTGGCGTCGGCCCCGGCGCGGGCCGCGCGAGCGGCCGCGGCAAGGCCGGCGGGCAAAGCATCCAGCGCCGGCTCCAGCGCGTCGATCATGGTGCGGTCGCCGACCCCGGCGCCGCCCACCTGCTTCATACGCGCAAGACCGGCCCGCAGCGCCTCGATCCAGTCGCTGCCGCCAGCGGAGGCGTCGCCCGCAGCGGTGAAGAAGATCGCCAGCAGCACACCGGACGAACCGCCCATGGTCTGGCCGAGCTCGGTGCCGATGGCGCGGTAGAGCTGCGGCATTTCGGCAAGCGGCAGGCGGTCGAGCGCCTTGGCCAGCGCACGCGCGGCCGTCGCGAGCGTGCTGCCGGTGTCGCCGTCGCCGGCGCGGGCGTCGAGCGCGTTCAGGTCTGCCTCGGCGGCGATCAGGATGTCGCAGCAGCGCGCGATCAGGGCGCGCCGGGCCGGGTGCGCCGACGCAGCCGGCCGGACCGGTTTCAGCCCTTCCGGCAGGGGCAGCACAGATGGCGCGCCGAGCGGCACCACTCCCGGCCATGCCCGCAGCCCGGCGGGTGCGAGCAGCGCCTGCTCCGCATCCTCGTCAAGCGGCAGCAGCGACAGCGAAAAACCCTGCATGTCGAGCGAGGTCATCATCGGCGCCGGACCGACGATATGGCTGATCCGCCCCGCGATTGGAGACCGGGCCAGCGCTTCCGCCAGCACGGACATCTCAAGCTGGGTGCAGCCGCCGAGATTGTTGAGCAGTGCGACATGCGGACCGGCCTTCAGATGCGGCTGCAGCCGCTCGACCACCTGCACCATCGCCTGCCGCGCGCCGGCATAGGCGACCTGCTCGACGCCCGCCTCGCCGTGGATGCCGAGCCCGAGCTCGGCGTGGCCGGGCTTCACCCGCTCCTCCTTCGCCGAGCCGGGGATGGTGCAGGTGCCGAGCGACATGCCGAGCGACACGACGCCATCAATGACGCGCCTTGCGGCCGCGGCCACCGTCTCAAGATCGGCGCCTGCCTCGGCCAGCGCGCCAGCGATCTTGTGCACGAACAGCGTGCCCGCCACGCCGCGCGCCTGCGGCAAATCGGGCAGCGCCACGTCGTCGTCGACGATCACCATCTCCACTTTCAGCCCGGCGGCCCGCGCGCGCTCGGCAGCGAGGCCGAAATTCAGCCGGTCGCCGGTGTAATTCTTGACGATCAGCAGGCAGCCGGCCGGGCCGGTGACGGCAAGGATGCCCGCCAGCACCGCGTCGACCGAAGGCGATGCGAAAACCTCGCCGCATACCGCAGCCGTCAGCATGCCCTGCCCGACGAAGCCGGCATGGGCCGGCTCGTGGCCGGAGCCGCCGCCGGACACCAGCGCCACCTTGGAGCGGTCCCAGTCGGCTCGAACCACAACCTTGATGTGCGGATAGCCGTCGAGCCGCGCCAGCCTTCCGCCGGCGCCGCGCAGAAGACCGTCGATCGCTTCGGTGACGACGCTGTCCCTGCCGTTGATGAACTGGTTCATCGCCGCCCCTCCCGAGAGCTTGATCAGCAGTCTTCGAGCCACTCCGGCAGGTCCGCGACCGAGGCGAGGATAACATCGGCGAGCGGCGCGAGTGCGGCGCGCGTGCCGGTGCCAGACAGCACACCGACGACGAGCCCGGCATGGGCGGCGCGGCCGGTCTCGAGGTCGTGGCGGTTGTCGCCGACGAAGGCGATCTCGGCCGGCGACAGGCCAGTGAGCTTCGCAAAGGCGAACACGACATCCGGTGCCGGCTTCGGCCGCGGCACGGAATCGTAGCCATAGACGGCCCTGAAGCGCGGCGCCCAGCCCAGCGCCTCGACGGTGAGGCGGCCGGCCTCGGTCGAATCGTTCGTGGCCACGCCGAGCACCAGCCCCGCTTCGCGCAACCGCATCAGCGCCGCGCCCGCACCGGGCAGGGCTACGGCACTTTTCGAGGCTTCCACCGCCGTCCAGGCGTCGAAGCGGGCGATGGTGGTGGCCAGAGCCTCGCCCTCGAGGTGCGGGTGCCACAGCTCCACGACGTCGGCATTGGTTCCGGCCGCGAAGATCGAGTCGGCCCTGAAGCGGTTGGTGGCGAGGTCGAGGCCGCTCTGATCCAGCAGGAAATCGGCGCGCGCCGCGTCGCCATCCGCCGCCTTCAGCGCCATGCTTCGCGCCAGCGTCGCCCAGGTCGCCTCGAAATCGACCAGCGTGCCGTCCTTGTCGAACAAAATGCCCCTGATCGGCATCAGCCGGCGAGCCTTGAAAGCCAGTTCACGAGGCCCGCCGTCGAGGCATCGCGCCCGGCCGCCGACACCTTGCCCTCGACCACGGGCAGCAATTCGGTCGCCAGCTCCTTGCCGAGTTCGACGCCCCATTGGTCGAAGGCATTGATCCCGAAGAGCTGCGCCTCCACGAAGACGCGGTGCTCGTAGAGCGCGATCAACCGGCCGAGCGCATAGGGATCGAGCTTGCGATAGGCGATGGTGATGGAGGGCCTGTCACCGGGGAAGGCCTTGTGCGGCGCGAGCTTCTCCACCTCCGCCGCCGGCAGCTTCTTCGCGAGCTGGGCCTTGGCCTCCTGCAGCGTGCGGCCTTTCATCAGCGCCTCTGACTGCGCGAGGCAATTGGCCATCAGCAGATCGTGATGGTGACGCAACTCCGGCTCATGGCCTTCCGCCGCGATCAGGAACTCGACCGGAATTACGTCCGTACCCTGGTGCAGCAGCTGGAAAAAGGCGTGCTGCCCGTTGGTGCCGGGCTCGCCCCACACCACCGGGCCGGTGACGGTCGGCGGCGTGCCGTCGTCGAGCGTGACGCGCTTGCCGTTCGATTCCATGTCGAGCTGCTGCAGATAGGCCGGCAGCCGCGACAGCCGCTGGTCGTAGGGGATGACCGCGCGGGTGGGGTAGCCGCAGGCCACGCGGTGCCACCAGCCGACCAGTCCGAGCAGCATCGGCAGGTTCTTTTCCAGCGACGCCTCCGCGAAGTGGCGGTCCACAGCATAGGCGCCGTCGAGGAAGCGGCCGAAGGCCTCCGGCCCGACCGCCAGCATGATCGGCAGGCCGATGGCGCCCCACAGGGAATAGCGGCCGCCGACCCAGTCCCAGAAGCCGAAGACACGATCGACCGGGATGCCGAAGGCGGCGACCTTGTCGAGCGCGGTCGACACGGCGGCGAAGTGGCTGCCCACCGCCTGCTCGCCCAGTGCTTCCGCCACCCATCGGCGGGCGCCGGCGGCATTGGTCATCGTCTCGATGGTCGTGAAAGTCTTCGACGCGATGATGAACAGCGTCGTCGCCGGATCGAGCAGCTTCAGCGTGTCGGCAAGATGCGCGCCGTCGATGTTGGATACGTAGTGGGCGCGGGGACCGTCATGGTAGGGGGCCAGCGCCAGCGTCGCCATCACCGGGCCGAGGTCCGAGCCGCCGATGCCGATGTTCACGACGTCGGTGAAACTCTTGCCCGTCGCGCCCTTCGTCGCGCCGGAGCGGATGCCAACAGCGAAATCACCCATCGCATCCAGCACCGCGTCGACCTCCGGCATCACGTCCTTGCCGTCGACGAGCACCTTCCGGCCCGCGCCGCGGTTGCGCAGCGCCGTGTGCAGCACCGCCCTGCCCTCGGTGGTGTTGATCGGCTCGCCGGAGAGCATGGCGTCACGCCGGCCCTCGACATCAGCCGCCTTGGCTAGGTCCCCTAGCAGGGCCATTGTCTCGTCGGTCACCGCGCATTTCGACCAGTCGAGCAGGAGGTCGTCCAGCCGGACGGAATAACGTTGGAAGCGCCCGGGGTCGGTCGCGAACGCATCGCGCATCCGCATCCCCGCATTTGCACTGCGATGCGCCTTCAATGCCGCCAGCGCCTTGTCGAATGCCGCGTTGCGCATCGTCGTCCCCGCTCCTGACCGAATGCTCCTGTCTAGAACGGGACGGCGACGGCTGGAAGCCGGCGCGATGGCCCAATCGCCAAACCATCACTGGAGCAAAAGAAAAGCATCAGGAATATTCATTGGCGCAAACCATTGGCACAGGTCCACATTTGCTCACCTTGCGGGCGGCGCGGGGCGCCTGTCCTTACACCGGAGCGAAAGCCATGGCATCGCGCAGCGATTCGGCGATCTGGTCCGGCCTGTTCCGCATCTCGGCGGAATCGGGCCAGACGCTGCAGGCCCAGATCAGGCAGGCGATCGTCGCCGCCATCCTCGACCGGCAGATCGCGGCGTCGCTGCCGCTGCCGTCCTGCCGCGTGCTGGCCGACCGGCTGGGCGTGGCGCGTGGCACGGTAGTGCTGGCCTTCCAGCAGCTCGTCGACCAGGGTTTTCTCATCGCAAGGGAGCGGCGCGGCCATTTCGTGAACCCGGACGTGCTCGCCACGCAGGTCAAGACCGCCGACCGGCCGGCCGCCGCGCTGCGCAAGGTCGACTGGACCGGCCGCCGCCGCGTGACCGCGAGCGCGATGCCGGACGTGCGTCCCACCGAAAACTGGATCAAGGCCAGCTATCCCTTCGTCTACGGCCAGTTCGATCCGGCGCTGTTTCCGACGGCGGAATGGCGCGAGTGCAACCGCATGGCGCTCGCCGTGCTTGAGATCCGCAACTGGGCCGGCGACGTGGTCGACCGCGACGACCCGCTGCTGATCGAGCAGATCCAGGCGCGGCTGCTGCCGCGACGCGGCATCTTCGCCAATCCCGACGAGATCATCGTCACGCTCGGCGCGCAGAACGCGCTCTACATGCTCGCGACCCTGCTGATGGGCCGGGGCGCCAAGGTCGCGATGGAAGAGCCGGGCTATCCCGACGCCCGCTCGATCTTCCGCCTGTCGGGCGCCGAGGTCGTGCCGGTGCCCGTCGACGCCGACGGCATCGACCCCTCCGCCGTGCCGCACGATGCCGGCTACGTCTTCGTCACGCCGAACCACCACTGCCCGACCATGGTGGCGTTGTCCGAAGAACGGCGCCGCGCGCTGCTGGCTGACGCCGAGCGGCACGACCGCATCATCATCGAGGACGGTTACGACAGCCAGCTCAACGACGACGCTCCACAGCAGGCGCTGAAGAGCGTCGACCGCTCCGGCCGCGTCATCTATGTCGGCTCGATGTCCAAGACGCTCGCGCCGGGCCTGCGCATCGGCTACATCGTCGCCGACGCGGCGCTGATCGCCGAATTGCGTGCCCTGCGCCGCTTCATGCTGCGTCACCCGCCTGCCAACAACCAGCGCGCGGTGGCGCTGTTCCTGTCGCTCGGCCACCACGACGCGCTGGTGCGCCGGCTGTCGACCGCCTTCTCCGACCGCCGCCGCCGGGTAGCCACCGCGCTCGCCGCGCATCTGCCCGAATGGCGGCCGGTTGAGGCGCCGGGCGGCACGTCGCTGTGGCTCCGGGGGCCGGTGAACGCCGACGCGCACGGCATCGCGTCGGCGGCGGCCGAACGCGGCGTGCTGATCGAGCCGGGCAACCGGTTCTTCGACCGGCCGGAAGGCCGCTCGCGCTTCATGCGGCTTGGCATATCGTCCATCGGCCTGCAGCAGATCGAGCCGGGCATACGCGAGCTGGCGCAGGCGGCCGGCAGGCTGCGCAACGCGGCGTGAGCTACATCCCGTTCCTTCGGCTGATGGACTTCCGCCCGGCGTGGCGCTACCTCAATCGGGCCAAAGCCGAGCGGAGGATTGAGCCATGGCCGTCGACATGTCAGGCGAGGAGCGCATCGAGGCGCCGATCGCCAAGGTTTGGGCAGCACTGAACGACGCGGAGGTGCTCAAGGCCTGTATCCCGGGCTGCGAGAGCCTCGACAAGAAGTCGGATACCGACCTCGCCGCGGTTGTCTCGCTGAAAATCGGGCCGATCAAGGCGAAGTTCAACGGCGAAGTGAAGCTGCAGAACCTCAAGCCACCGCATTCCTACACGCTGTCGGGCGAGGGCAAGGGCGGCATCGCGGGCTTCGCCAAGGGCGGCGCCGACGTCGTGCTGAAGGAGGACGGCCCGGATGCCACGATCCTCACCTACACGGCCAAGGCCGACGTCGGCGGCAAGATCGCCCAGCTCGGCAGCCGGCTGATCGCCTCGACCTCAAAGAAGCTCGCGGCCGAGTTCTTCTCGACCTTCAACGAGACGGTCAGCGCGAAAAGCTGAGCGGGCGGACTACTCGAACACGATCGCCGGTGCGGCCGACTGCCCGGCTTCCACCTTCAGCCGCTCCAGCACCTTTTGCGCGATGCCGCGATAGACCTTGGCCTGCGGCCCGTCCGGATCGGAAACTACCACCGGTTCGCCGGCGTCCGAACTCTCGCGCACGTCCATCGTCAGCGGCACCTCGCCGAGGAACGGCACGCCCAGCTTCTCGGCCTCACGGCGGGCGCCGCCGTGACCGAATATGTCGTAGCGTTTGCCCGTGTCGGGGGCGATGAAATAACTCATGTTCTCGACGATGCCGAGCAGCGGCACGTCCACGCGCTTGAACATGTTCAGCCCCTTGCGGGCGTCGATGAGCGCCAGGTCCTGCGGCGTCGAGACGATCACCGCGCCGGCCAGCGGCACCTGCTGGGCCATGGTGAGCTGCGCGTCGCCGGTGCCGGGCGGCATATCGACCACCAGCACGTCGAGCAGGCCCCACTCGACCTCGCGCAGCATCTGGTTCAGCGCTGACTGCACCATCGGCCCGCGCCAGATCATCGGCGTTTCCTCCTCGACTAGGAAGCCTATCGACATGGCCTTCAGCCCGTGGCGCTCCATCGGCTGCAGGATCTTGCCGTCCTTCGTCGTCGGCTTGCCCTTGATGCCGAGGAGGCGAGGCTGCGACGGGCCGTAGATGTCGGCGTCGAGCATGCCGACCTTGAGCCCAAGTTCCCTGAGGCCGAGCGCAAGGTTCACGGCCGTGGTGGATTTGCCGACGCCACCCTTGCCCGACGCGACCGCGATGATCGCCTCGATGCCGGGCACGCCGCGGCGACCGGCATGCTGTCCCGGCTGCTGCTGGGCCGGTGCGGCATGTCCATGATGCGCGTGACCGCCGGGCCGGGCGGGTGCGGTCGCCGGCTTCGGCGCCGGCCGGGCTGTCGGGCGGGGAGAGGGGGCAGCTTCCATGCCGCCGCCCTTCTTTTCCGCCGTCAGCGCGACGACCGCCCCCGTTACGCCAGGCAGCGATTTGACGGCGCGCTCGGCAGCCGCGCGCAGCGGCTCTAGCTCCTGCGCGCGCGCCGCCGGCACCGTGATCGAGAAGAACACCTTGCCGTCGGCGATGAAGATGTCCGACACCAGCCCCAGCGAGACGATGTCGCCTTCGAAGTCGGGGCCCTTGATGGTGCTGAGCTTTTCGACAACGGCTTGCTGGGTGACGGCCATGGCTGACTTCCGGTAACGGCGTTTTGCTGTGTCCAGATAATGATTTTGACGGGCGGGGCCAAGCTGGCGCGACTTTTTGCGGCGTCCGATGTCGGTCAGAGTGGCTTTCGCGCGTTCCTCTGGCATCGACAACCGAGAGGAGACCGATATGAACAAGCTCAGCACATGGCTGTGGTTCGAGACGCAGGCCGAGGAAGCCGCGCGATTCTACGCATCCGTCTTTCGCGGAAAGGTCGGCGAGGTGGTGCGCGCGCCGGCCGGCGCCGAGCCCTACAACAAGGAGGGGCAGGTTCTCACCGCCGGCTTCACCGTCGAAGGCCAGGAATTCTATTGCCTCAACGGCGGCAAGCATCCCGGCGGCGTGCCCAACGACTCCGTCTCGCACCAGATCCTGTGCGCCGACCAGAAGGAGGTCGACGAATACTGGAACAAGCTTCTCGCCGCCGGCGGCAAGGAATCCCAATGCGGCTGGATCGTCGACCCCTACGGATTCTGCTGGCAGATCGTCCCTGAGGCGCTTTACCGCTACATGAACAGCGGGGACCGCGAGGTGGCCAAACGAGTCACGCAGGCGATGTTCAAGATGCAGAAGCTCGATGTGGCGGCGCTCGACGCGGCGGCGCGCGGCTGACGGCGCGACAGGTCATGGCGCGCGGGCGCGTCACGCTATAGCGTCCGCGCCATGATCGACCGGCTCGAATATTTCATCGCGCTCGCGCGTGCGCAGCATTTCGGCAAGGCCGCCGACGAGCTCGGCATCACCCAGCCGACGCTGTCGGCCGCCATCCGCCAGCTGGAGGACCAGCTCGGGGTGATGCTGGTGGTGCGCGGCTCGCGCTTCAAGGGCCTGACGCCCGAGGGCGAGCAGGTGCTGGTGTGGGCGCGCCGCATCGTCGGCGACGTGCGCACCATGCGCGAGGAGATGCGCGCCGCGCGCCAGGGCCTGTCCGGCCGGCTGCGCATCGCCGCCATCCCGACCGCGCTCGCCATGGTGCCGCGGCTGACCACGCCGTTCCGCGAGAAGCATCCCGGCGTGACCTTCTCGGTTCTGTCGCGCACCTCGATCGAGATCCTGTCGCTGCTCGGCAATTTCGACATCGACATCGGCATCACCTATCTTGACAACGAGCCTCTGGGCCGCGTCGTCGCCGTGCCGCTCTACGAAGAGCGCTACCAACTCATCACCGCCGCCGGCACGCCGTTCGCGGATCGCGTTTCCGTGACATGGGCGGAGGTGGCCAGTCAGCCGCTCTGCCTGCTGACGCCCGACATGCAGAACCGCCGCATCATCGACCAGCATCTCGCGGAAGCGGGCGTGGCGGCGCGGCCGACGCTGGTGTCCAACTCGATGATCGTGCTGTTCTCGCACATCCGCACCGGCAAATGGTCGTCGATCATGCCGCTCAACCTCGCGGAAACATTCGGTTTTGCGGAGCCGATCCGGGCCATTCCCATCGTCCAGCCCGATGCGCGCCATCTGGTCGGCATCGTCGCCGCGGAGCGCGAGCCGCGCACGCCGCTGGTGGCGGCGTTTCTGGACGAGGCGATGGCGCAGGCGGGCGATCTTCAGCGAAAGCGCTGACGCATCCTGAAATCACACCTCGTTTGATAGGAATAGCCTATCAATCCACGATCCGGCTTTATTGATTTTCCGCCGAAATTCCGGTTTAGGCTTGTATACACTATCAAGGGAGGGCGTCGTTGCAGGCGCAAAGTACCGAAGCCCGGACTGTTGCGGTCATCGCGGAAATGCGAGGCCTTGAGGGGCCGCTGCTGCCCATCCTCCACGGCATCCAGCACGAGTTCGGCTATGTGCCGACCGAAAGTCTGCCGATCATCGCCGAGGCGCTGAACCTCTCCAACGCCGAAGTGCACGGCGTCGCCACCTTCTACCACGACTACCGCAAGCATCCGGCCGGCAGGCATGTCTTGAAGCTCTGCCAGGCCGAGGCCTGCCAGTCGATGGGCTCCGACAGGATAGCCGCACAGGTGCAGGCGGCGCTGGGCATCGGCTTTCACGAAACGGCCAAGGACGGATCGGTCACGCTGGAACCTGTATACTGCCTCGGCCTGTGCGCCTGCGCGCCGTCCGCCATGCTGGACGGCCAGCCGATCGGGCGCGTGGATGCCGAGACGATCGCAGAGATCGTCGCGGAGGTGCGGTCGTGACGACGATATTCATTCCCGGCGACAGCGCTTCGATCGCGGTCGGCGCCGACCGCGTGGCCAAGGCCATCGCGGCTGAGCTCTCGGCGCGCAAGATCGACGCAACCATCATCCGCAACGGCTCGCGCGGCGCGTTCTTCCTCGAACCGATGGTGGAGGTCGCGAACGCAGGCGGCCGCATCGCCTACGGTCCCGTCAAGCCATCGGACGTGAAGGCGCTGTTCGATGCCGGATTCCTCACCGGCGGCGCGCATCGCCTGTTGCTCGGCAAGCCGCAAGAACTGCCCTTCTTTGCAAGGCAAACCCGCCTCACCTTCGCACGCAACGGCATCACCGACCCGCTGTCGCTGGCCGACTACGAGGCACACGGCGGGCTGGCCGGCCTGCGCAAAGCGCTGGCGATGGCGCCGGCCGAGATCGTGAAGACCGTGACCGACTCGGGCCTGCGTGGGCGCGGCGGCGCTGGTTTCCCGACCGGCATCAAGTGGAACACTGTGATGGGCGCGGTCGCCGACCGCAAGTACATCGTCTGCAACGCCGACGAAGGGGACTCGGCCACCTTTGCCGACCGCATGGTGATGGAAGGCGACCCGTTCATGCTCATAGAGGGCATGGCGATCGCCGGCATCGCCGTCGGGGCCACGAAGGGCTTCGTCTACATCCGCTCGGAATATCCGCACGCCGTGCGGGCCATGGAAAAGGCGATTCAGCTTGCGCGTCAGGCGGGCATCCTCGGCGTCTCCGTGCTCGGCTCGCCCAACGCCTTCGACATGGAGGTGCGCGTCGGCGCCGGTGCCTATGTTTGCGGCGAGGAGACCTCGCTGCTGAATTCGCTGGAAGGCAAGCGCGGCGTGGTGCGCGCCAAGCCGCCGCTACCGGCGCTGCAGGGCCTGTTCGGCAAGCCCACGGTCGTCAACAACGTCATCTCGCTGGCATCGGTACCTGTGATCCTCGAGAAGGGCGCGCAGTTCTACAAGGATTTTGGCTTCGGCCGTTCACGCGGCACCATGCCGATCCAGCTTGCAGGCAACGTGAAGAATGGCGGCCTGTTCGAGGCTGCGTTCGGCATGACGCTGGGCGAGATCGTCAACGACATCGGCGGCGGCACGCTGTCGGGTCGGCCGGTGAAGGCCGTGCAGGTGGGCGGGCCGCTCGGCGCATACTTCCCGCCTTCGCTGTTCGACACGCCGTTCGACTACGAGGCTTTCGCGGGCAAGGACGGGCTGATCGGCCATGCCGGCATCACCGTCTTCGACGACAGCGCCGATATGCTGAAGCAGGCGCGCTTCGCCATGGAGTTCTGCGCCATCGAGAGCTGCGGCAAGTGCACACCCTGCCGCATCGGCTCGACGCGCGGGGTGGAGACGCTCGACAAGGTGGCCCGCAACATCGAGCCGGAGAAGAACATCGCTCTGGTCACCGACCTCTGCAACACGATGAAATTCGGCTCGCTCTGCGCGCTGGGCGGTTTCACGCCCTATCCGGTGATGAGCGCGATCAGGCATTTCCCAGATGATTTCAGGCCGCGCGCGCTCGCGGCAGCGGCGGAGTAGGACCATGGGGCTCGTCCAGGAAATCGACTTCGGAACACCGGCCTCGAAAGCCGAGAAGCAGGTGACGCTGACGGTGGACGGCTTCACCGTAACCGTGCCCGAAGGCACCTCGATCATGCGCGCCTCGATGGAGGCGGGTATCGCGATTCCCAAGCTCTGCGCCACCGACATGGTAGACGCCTTCGGCTCGTGCCGTCTCTGCCTTGTCGAGATCGAGGGCCGCGCCGGTACGCCGTCGTCGTGTACCACGCCGGTCGCGCCGGGCATGGTCGTCCACACCCAGACGGGCCGGCTGAAGGACATCCGCAAGGGTGTCATGGAGCTCTACATCTCCGACCACCCGCTCGACTGCCTGACCTGCGCGGCCAATGGCGATTGCGAGTTGCAGGACATGGCCGGCGCGGTCGGCCTGCGCGACGTGCGCTACGGCTATGACGGCGACAACCACGTCTTCGCCAAAAGCCGCAACGCGCTCGAAGGCGGCGTCGCCAACATGCGCTGGATGCCGAAGGACGAGTCCAACCCCTACTTCACCTACGACCCCTCGAAGTGCATCGTGTGCTCGCGCTGCGTGCGCGCCTGCGAAGAAGTGCAGGGCACTTTTGCCCTCACCATCGAGGGCCGCGGCTTCGACAGCCGCGTGTCGCCAGGCATGCACCAGCCGTTCCTCGACTCGGAATGCGTGTCTTGCGGGGCCTGCGTGCAGGCCTGCCCGACCGCTACGCTGACCGAAAAGTCGGTGATCCGGATCGGCCAGCCGGAGCATTCGGTCGTCACCACCTGCGCCTATTGCGGAGTCGGCTGCTCGTTCAAGGCCGAGATGCGCGGCGACGAACTGGTGCGCATGGTGCCCTGGAAGGACGGCAAGGCCAATCGCGGGCATTCCTGCGTGAAGGGGCGCTTCGCCTACGGCTACGCCACGCACAAGGAGCGCATCCTCAACCCCATGGTCCGCGAGAAGATCTCCGACCCCTGGCGCGAGGTCACATGGGAGGAGGCGCTCTCGCACATCGCGTCCGAGTTCCGCCGTCTCCAGTACCAGTACGGGCGCGCCTCCATCGGTGGCATCACGTCCTCGCGCTGCACCAACGAGGAGACCTATCTCGTCCAGAAGCTGATCCGGCAGGGTTTCGGCAACAACAACGTCGACACCTGCGCGCGCGTCTGCCACTCGCCGACAGGCTACGGTCTCGGCCAGACCTACGGCACCTCGGCCGGTACGCAGGATTTCGACTCGGTCGAGGACAGCGACGTCATCATGGTGATCGGCGCGAACCCGTCGGCCGCGCATCCGGTGTTCGCCTCGCGCATGAAGAAGCGCATCAGGCAGGGCGCGAAGCTGATCGTGCTCGACCCGCGCCGCACCGAGACGGTGACGTCTGTCCACGCCAAAGCCGATTTTCACCTTCCGCTGAAGCCGGGCACCAATGTCGCGGTCGTTACCGCGCTCGCCCATGTCATCGTCACCGAAGGACTGTTCGACGAGGCCTTCATCCGCGAGCGCTGCGACTGGTCGGAGTTCGAGGACTGGGCAGCCTTCGTCGCCGAGCCGCAGAACAGCCCCGAAGAGGTCGAGAAGCTCTCCGGCGTGCCGGCGGAGACCATTCGCGGCGCCGCGCGTCTCTATGCCACCGGCGGCAACGGGGCGATCTATTACGGCCTCGGCGTCACCGAGCATTCGCAGGGCTCGACCACGGTCATGGCCATCGCCAATCTCGCCATGGCGACGGGCAACATCGGCAAGCGCGGCGTCGGCGTGAACCCACTGCGCGGCCAGAACAACGTGCAGGGCTCGTGCGACATGGGCTCGTTCCCGCACGAACTGCCCGGCTATCGCCACATCTCGGGCGATGCCGTGCGCGACATCTATGACAGCTTGTGGGGCGTGAAGCTCGACAACGAGCCCGGCCTGCGCATTCCGAACATGCTGGACGCCGCCGTCGAGGGCTCGTTCAAGGGCCTCTACATCCAGGGCGAGGACATCTTGCAGTCCGACCCCGATACGCATCATGTCTCGGCCGGGCTGGCCGCGATGGAATGCGTGGTCGTACACGACCTCTTCCTCAACGAGACGGCAAACTACGCCCACGTGTTCCTGCCCGGCTCGACCTTCCTGGAGAAGGACGGCACGTTCACCAACGCCGAGCGCCGCATCAACCGCGTGCGCAAGGTGATGGCTCCGAAGAATGGCCTCGCCGACTGGGAGGTCACCCAGAAGCTCGCACAGGCGATGGGGTTGAACTGGAACTATCAGCATCCGTCCGAGATCATGGACGAGATCGCCAAGACGACGCCCTCCTTCCAGCTCGTGTCCTACGACCTGCTGGAGCGCGAGGGTTCCGTCCAGTGGCCGTGCAACGAGAAGGCGCCGCACGGTACGCCGATCATGCACATGGACGGTTTTGTCCGCGGCAAGGGCAAGTTCATCCGCACCGAATATGTGGCGACCGACGAGAAGACCGGGCCGCGCTTCCCGCTGCTGCTCACCACCGGCCGCATCCTCAGCCAGTACAACGTCGGCGCGCAGACGCGGCGCACCGACAACGTGGTGTGGCATGCCGAGGACGTGCTTGAAATCCATCCGCACGACGCCGAGCAGCGCGGCGTGCGCCACGGCGACTGGGTGCGGCTGAAGAGCCGCGCCGGCGAGACCACGCTGCGGGCGGACGTCACGGACCGCGTGTCACCGGGTGTCGTCTACACCACGTTCCACCACCCCGACACGCAAGCGAACGTCATCACCACCGACTTCTCCGACTGGGCGACCAACTGCCCCGAATACAAGGTGACCGCCGTGCAGGTGGGCCTCTCCAACGGGCCGAGCCAGTGGCAGGAGGAGTATGCGGAGCAGGCGCGCATGAGCAGGCGCATCGAGGGGCGGCTGGAGGCAGCGGAGTAGCCGTGTCCGAGCGGCGCGCACTCACGTCCGCCCGGCGCGTGGCCGTTCGCTCGGTCGGGACGTCGGCTGCGCCTCGGCAGGTGCCGGAGGAGACGCCGGTCGCGCTCTCCTATGCCGGCACCACGCATGCCGTGATGATGGCGTCGCCCGCCGATCTCGAGGACTTCGCGCTCGGGTTTTCGCTGACGGAAGGCATCGTGTCGTCGTCTGCAGAGATCGCCGAAATCGCGGTGGTCGAGGATGCCGGCGAAGGCATCGACATTCAGATAAGGCTGCGGGACACGGCCAATACCCGTTTCGAGGCGCGACGGCGCAGGCTGGCCGGCCCCGTGGGTTGCGGGCTGTGCGGCATCGAATCCATCGACGAGGCCATGCGCAGCGTGCGTGCCGTCGATGGCCGACAGTTCGAGCTGTCGGCAAGCCAGGTAACGGAAGCCGTGCGTCTGCTCTCCCTCCAGCAGCCCCTGCACCGCGCCACCGGCGCAGTCCATGCCGCGGGCTTCTTCATGCCCGGCAGAGGAATCGTTGCGGCACGCGAGGATGTCGGGCGGCACAATGCGCTGGACAAGCTGGCCGGCGCGCTGGCGAAGGCCGGAGTCGCAGGCGCATCCGGCGCGGTCGTGGTCACCAGCCGTATTTCGTTCGAGATGATCCAGAAGACAGCCGCCATCGGCTCCGCGTTCATCATTGCCGTCTCAGCGCCGACCGCGCTGGCGATCCGTACCTCGCAAGAGGCCGGCATCACGCTCGTCGCGCTGGTGCGCGGCGACGAGTTCGACATCTTCACGCACGCCGACCGCGTCACGCTGGAAGCCAACGCCCATGTCGCATGACGAGAACGCCGGCCGACACCCCAAGCTGGTGCGCATGGCCAACCAGATCGGCACCTTCATGCTGTCGAAGCCGCACGACGAGGGCGTGGCGGGTGTGGCCGAGCACATCAACAAGTTCTGGGAGCCGCGCATGCGCCGCCAGTTCTTCGAGGTGCTCGACGGCGGCGGCGGCGACCTGCTGCCCATCGTCAAGGAGGCTGCGCCTAAGGTCCGGCGCCCGGCTCCGGTCGAGGCAAGCGCGTCCTGACGCCTTGATTGCGCCGCGCGAGGCGCGCAGCATCGGCGCATGAGCGAGACCTCGCCTCCCGAAAAGCCCGCCCAGCCGTCCCTCGACGATCCCGTCGCAAGGGCGCGCATCGTGCGCGCGCTGCTGATTACGGCGCCATTCCTGTTCGTCGGCAGCTACCTGCTGGCGTGGGTGCAAGGCGCGGAGACGAAATATGCCGGGCTGATCGCCGGCGTCGCGCTCGCCGGCTGTCTCGGCACGGCACTGTCCATCCACCTGCTCGGGTCGAAGTCGCGTTACGTGCTCTTTGCCGTCATGGCCGTGCTTTCGCTCGCGAAGATGGGCCGCTGAGCTACGGCACGAAGCGCCGCGACACCGTCGCCTCGCGGCCGCCAAAGGCCACCTTCGCATGCGCCCTGTCGCGCCGCGAAACCACTATTCCTGCCGCCACGACGGTGAGCCGCCCGGCCCGCAGCCTTATCGCCTCGACGGGATCGCCGGCGTCGAGCACGACGAGGCTCGCCTTCTTACCGACCTCCAGACCGTAGTCCTCAAGCCCCATGATCGCGGCGCTTTGCGTGGTCACCATGTCGAAGCAGCGGCGCATGTCCGCCGGGCTCGTCATCTGCGCGACGTGCAGGCCCATGAAGGCGACGTCGAGCATATCGGCCGTTCCGAGCGAGTACCACGGGTCGAGCACGCAGTCCTGACCGAAGCCCACCCGGATCCCGTATTTCAGCATCTCAGGCACGCGGGTCTGGCCCCGCCGTTTCGGATAGGTGTCGTGTCGGCCTTGCAGGACGATGTTGATCAGCGGGTTGGGGATGGCGGAAACCTGCGCCTCCGCCATCAGCGGCAGCAGCTTAGAGACGTAGTAATTGTCCATCGAATGCATTGAGGTCAGGTGCGAGCCCGCCACCCTGCCCTGCAATCCCAGCCGCTGCGTCTCGTAGCTGAGCTGCTCGATGTGGCGCGACAGCGGGTCGTCGGTCTCGTCGCAATGCATGTCGACCATCAGGCCGCGCTTTGCCGCGATCTCGCAGAGCTCCGTGACGGAGCGCGTGCCGTCGGCCATGGTGCGCTCGAAATGAGGGATGCCGCCGACCACGTCGACGCCCATGTCGAGCGCGCGGATGGTGTTTTCACGGGCAGTCGGGTCGCGATGAAAGCCGTCCTGCGGGAAGGCGACGAGTTGCAGGTCGATGAAGGGAGCGACCTCGCGCTTCACTTCCAGAAGCGCCTCCACCGCCAGCAGCCGGTCGTCGCAGGTGTCGACATGGGTGCGGATGGCGAGCAGCCCCATGGACACCGCCCAGTCGCAATAGGCGAGCGCCCGTTCCTTCACGGCCTCATGCGTCAGCAGCGGCTTCAGCTCGCCCCACAATGCGATGCCTTCCAGCAGCGTGCCCGAGGCGTTGATACGCGGCTTGCCGTAGGAAAGCGTGGCGTCCATGTGGAAATGCGGGTCGACGAAGGGGGGCGAGACGAGGCAGCCCGTTGCATCCACGGTCTCCTTCGCAGGGGCGTCGAGATGCTCCCCGACCGCCGCGATGTGGTCGCCGCGAATGCCGATGTCGGCGCGCTTGCCGTCCGGCAAGATGCCGCCCTTCACGATCAGGTCGAAGCTCATGGATACCCCGTCGATGCTGCCGCAGCGCAGCATCGGTCGCCCGTGCAGTCAAGCTATTCGAGCATGGCGCGCGCAAAACCCGGTTCGGAAACGCTGATCGTGCCATCCGGGAGCCCAAGCACGCGGTCGACACTGAGGCCGTACGCTTCCATCCGCGTCTCCAGGAGGCCCGCCGCTGCGTCTAGATCGCCCGCGTCGGCGATGATCATGGCGCGATTCATCACCGTCGCCATGCTCATGCGCAGATGCAGCAGCATCTCCGCCATCGCCTCGGCGTCGTGCACCCGCATCGTTCCGTCGCGGCCGCCCTCGGCCAGTATCTCGGTCACCACCGGGGCGATGCGGACGAGCAGCGCCTTGTTGACCCGGTTGAGCAGCAACACGTTCTCGGTCTTGAAGACGACCTTGAACACCGCCCGCAATTCCTTCGGCACATCGCTCTTGAAGCGCCGCACGATCGCGAAAAGGCCGTTCAGCCTCTCGATCGCATTCCGGCTGCGGTCCTCGAACAGCGGTTGCAGCGCAGCGAGGTTCTCGTCGGCGAGTTCAACCGCCAGCGCCTCCAGAAGCGCCTCCTTGCTGTCGAAGTGGTGATAGAAGGCGCCCTTCGACAGCCCTGTCGCTTCGATGATGTCGTTGACGCTGGTCGTCTCGTAGCCGCGGCTGAAGAACAGTTTCCGTGCCGCCGCCAGAATCTCGGCCGCGCGGACTTCCGGCGCCTTGCGCTGGCGTCGGCGATGCACCGCAGTTTGATCCTCCTCGCTCAGTTTGTCGCTCCGGTTACGAGAGTGTCACTCACTTATAGACCGACGGTCGGTTTGATGCTAGTAGGCTGCCGATCGAATCCGACGGGCAGCGTGCCATGATGCGGTTTCTGCGATACCTCCTTTCTGCGCTGGTTCTGGCTGGCGCCGGATACGGCGGCTGGTGGTACTACACGCGGCCGACCGTCGTTCAGGTCGTCGCACCGTCACGCGGCGACGCCGCGGAGATCGTTTATGCAGCCGGGGTTGTCGAGCCGCGCACCTGGGCGCGCATCACGCCGTCGCTGCGCGAGCGGATCGTCGAGGAGTGCGACTGCGAGGGCCGGACAATCGCCAAGGGCGACGTGCTGGCCAGAATGGACGACACGCTGGCGCAGGCTCAGTTGTCCGAGATGCATGTGCGGCTGAAGCTCGCCAACGAAGAGTACAACCGCATCGCAATCCTGGTCGAGAAGAACACCATGTCGCAGCAGGCGCTGGAGCGCGCGGCGAGCGAGGTGGCGCAGCTCGAGGCGACGATTTCGGGTCAGCAGGCCCGCCTTGAAAGCTACGTCATACGCTCGCCGGTCGGCGGGCAGGTGCTGCGCGACGACGCAGAGGTCGGCGAGATCGCCGAACTCAACCAGCCGCTGTTCTGGGTTGGGGAGCCGAAACCGCTGATCGTCGTTGCCGAGGTCAACGAAGAAAATATTCCGCGGGTGGCAGCCGAGCAGAAGGCGCTGCTGCGCTCCGACGCCTTTCCCGGGCAGCGCCTCGACGCGACTGTTGCGCAGATAACGCCCAAGGGCGATCCGGTGTCCAAGACCTACCGCGTGCGTTTCTCGGTTCCGGACGATTCGCCGCTGCTGATCGGCATGTCGGTGGATGTGAACGTGATCATCCGCGTGTCCGAGAGGGCGCTGCTGGTGCCATCCGTGGCGCTGTCGGGCAACAGGGCCTTCGTCGTCGCCACGGGGGTTGCTCAACGCCGCGACGTGACCACCGGCATCCGTGGCGCGAACGGGATCGAGGTGCTGTCAGGCCTCTCGGAGAGCGATCGCCTGATCTCGCCCTACCCGGAAGATCTCGCCGAAGGCGCCAAGGTCGAGATCGGACCGGCGCCGGCGACCTGACCATGCGCCTGCTGTTCGAAATCGCCTTTACCCACATCGCCGGTCGCGGCAGGCAGACGCTCGTCGCCATGCTGGGCGTGGCGATCGGCGTCGGGTTCTCGATCGGCATGACGGCGCTGATGGCCGGCAGCCAGGACGATTTCGTCGAGACGCTGGTCAACACCATGCCACATGTGCAGGTGTCGGACGAGCAGCGGCGAGCGCGCCCCCAGCCGGCAGAAGACGCCTTCGACGCTATCGCAATTTCGGGCCTGCGTCCGCGCGAGGACGGGCGCGGAATCATGAATCCGACGGCGCTGATCGCATGGCTCGAAGCCTGGCTGCCCGGCCGATTCGCCGAGAGCCTCCAGCTCACGGGCGTCATGCGTTTCTCGGGCCGCGACGTCGGCGCGCGCATCATCGGCATCGACCCGCAGCGCGAGCCCGGAATATCGCCGCTCATCGGCCATTTCCACCAGGGTTCGTTCGCCTCGCTGACGTCGGGTGGAAACAACGTGCTGATCGGCGACACGATGGCGGCCAAGCTGGGGGCCGAAATCGGCTCGACGCTGACGGCCGTATCGTCAAAAGGACTCTCGCGAAGCTTCCGCGTCGCGGCGCTTTTCCACACGGGTTCGACGGCGCGCGACGAGGGCGAGGCCTATGTTCTGCTCAAGGACGCGCAGATCCTGTCCGGCCGCGCGAACGCCGTCAACGACATCCGCATCAAGCTCGACGACCCCAATTCCGCGAGCAGCGTGGCGCGGCGTGTCGAGGCCGAGACCGGTTACAAATCCGTCGCATGGACCGAGGCAAACGAGTCGCTGCTGCAGGCGCTCGTTGTGCGCAACGTCATCATGTACACCGTGGTCGGCGCGATCATGCTCGTTGCCGGTTTCGGCATCTTCAACATCGTCTCCACCATCACGCACGAGAAGGCGCGCGACATCGCTATCATGAAGTCGCTGGGCTTCCCGGCGAAGGACATGCGCCGGCTGTTCCTGATAGAGGGCCTGGCCATTGGCGGCGCAGGCTCGGCGCTCGGCTGGCTGCTGGGTTTCGCCATGGTCTACGCGCTGTCGCAGGTCCGGTTCGAGCTTGCCGCCACCGGGCAGGAGATGACGCGACTGCCGATCGCCTGGAGCATCTGGCACTACGTGATCGCGGCCAGCTTCGCGCTCGGTTCCGCCGCGGTGGCGGGCTACATGCCGGCGCGCAAGGCGGCCAAGGTGAACCCGGTCGACATCATTCGCGGCGCGACATGAGCACGCTGATCGAAGCCAGGGGCCTGACCCGCGTGCTGACCGAGACCGTGCCGGTGACGCTGGTCAGCGACGTTACGGTGTCGATTGCAGAGCACGAGTTCGTCGCCGTCACGGGCCCCTCGGGCTCGGGCAAGTCGTCCCTGCTCTATCTGCTTGGCCTGCTGGACCATCCGACCGGAGGTACGCTCGCGATCGGCGGCAGGGATGCGGGTCCGATGGGCGAAGATGAGCGCGCGGCGACACGGCTCGCCATGCTTGGTTTCGTCTTCCAGTTCCACTTCCTGCTGCCCGAGTTCACCGTAATGGAAAACGTGGTGATCCCAATGCGCAGGCTCGGCCGGCTGTCGCGGCCTGCCATGAAGGCGCGCGGCGAGGAGCTGCTGACGTCGCTCGGCCTTCAGGACCATATGCGCAAGACGCCCGACCAGCTTTCCGGCGGCCAGCGCCAGCGCGTGGCGATCGCGCGCTCGCTCGCCAACGACCCGCCGGTGGTGCTCGCCGACGAGCCGACGGGCAGCCTCGATTCAAAAAGTTCCGAGCAGGTTTTTCTGATTCTGGAACAACTGGTGCGCGAGCGCGGCAAGACGGTCGTCGCCGTCACCCACGATCTGTCGCTCGCCGCGCGGATGGACCGGCGGCTGAACATGGTCGACGGCAAGCTGGCGAGCGACGAGAAGGTGGAGAAGGCCGAACCCGCTCAATCGGGATAGGCGACGTGCATGCGCTCGATGGCGGCGCGGGCCGCCCACATGCCGACGATCATGGCAGGGACGAAGGCGTAGGTTGACGCGGCGCCGAGCGACAGCGCGGTGATCGCCGGGCCGGGGCAGAAACCAGAGAGACCCCAGCCCAGTCCAAAAATGGCTGGGCCAGCGATAATGCGGGCGTCGATGTCCTTGCGCGTCGGCAGGTGGAAGCGGCCGCCGGCTATCGGCGCCGGACGCCTGAGAACGATGCGATAGCCGAAGAAGGCGACCACCACGGCACCGCCCATGACGAAGGCGAGCGATGGATCCCATGTGCCGAACAGATCAAGGAAATTCAGCACCTTGGCCGGGTCGCTCATGCCCGAGACGACGAGGCCGACGCCGAACAGCAGGCCAATGCCGAGATTGACGAGGAAGTTCTTCACGGCTCAGCCTCCGATCACGTGCCGGGTGACGAACACGGTGGCGATCGCAACGCCCATGAAGATGCCGGTCGCGACGAAAGAGCGGACCGACAGCCGCGACAGGCCGCACACGCCGTGGCCGCTGGTGCAGCCATTGCCCCAGGTCGAACCGAAACCGACCAGAAGGCCGGCCGCCGTCATCAGCGCAATGTCAGGCGACACCGTGTGCGGGATCGGCTGGCCACTCATAGCCATGAACAGCAGCGGCGCGGCGACCAGCCCGATCACGAAGCCCAGCCGAGACGGGAACGCGTCATCCGTGAACGGCGGCAGCAGGCGGCCGGCTATGCCGGATATGCCGGCTATGCGGCCTTCCCAGGCCATCAGCAGCACGGCCGAAAGGCCGATCAGCGCGCCGCCGAGAAGCGACGCGATTGGGGTGAACTCTGTCATCTGTCCTGATCCATCAAGGCGGGCCCGTTCGGCCCGTGCATATTCGCACTAGGTTAGGCCGCCGATCGGCAAGCACTAAGCAACATCGTTCCTAGAATCCTTGTCACCGAGGAACGAAATACCACGAAAGTTCACGAACCGGATTGGGCGTCATGCGGCTCGGCATTGCGCAGCCGCGCCAGTTCGTCCTCCTGCAGACCGACGGCGGCGGCGGTGAAGCGCGCGATCGTCTCCAGTTCCGCCTCGCTGAAGGTCGACAGCAGCGCCTCGCCTTCCCGGGCGATGGAGCCGTAGTAGCGCTCGCCGATGTCCAGCGCGGCGGCGGTCGGCTCCACCAACACTTTGCGGCGATCCTCCATGTCACGGGTACGGGCCACCAGTCCGCGCTTTTCCAGCCTGTCCACCAGGGCTGTGACCGCGGCGGGCGTCAGGTCGATCGCCGCGGCGATCGCGCCGGCTGGCAGCGGTCCCGCCACCAGAGCGCCGATGCAGCGCCGCTCCGCGAGGTTGAGATCGAGCCGACGGCCGACGGCGGCGTCGTAGTCCTGCGTCGCATCCTGCCACCGCATGATGTCGGACGCGATCTGTTGCATCCAGCCGCCTCTTGACGATTTTATTTCATTCATCTAAATATCACTCTATCGAATCATTCGACGAATGTATCAATGCATCGACGCGCCGACAAGGCCGCCGCATACAGGAGAATCACGATGGACAAGACGCTGAGCCGCGAGGACGAGTGGAAATATGCGGAGAAGTCGCTGGAATGGCACGGCTGGGGCTCGCCCGTCGGGCTTGCCATCGGCCTCGTCGGCGTCGGCCTCGCCGCGCTGCTGGTGCGCTTCGCGATCCTCGGCTTCTAGCCGAGAAGCACCAGCACGACGATCCCGAAGGCGATCAGCAGGCAGCCGACCGTCTCCAGCCAGCTGATCTTCTCGCGGAAGAAGAACACGGACGCCGCGAAGGTGAACAGCAGCTCGACCTGCGCCAGCGCCTTCACCACTGCGGCCTGCTGCAGCGTCATCGCGGCGAACCAGCCGAACGAGGCGCTAGCGCCGACGAGGCCGGTGAACAGCGCCGGCTTCCACGCCCTGGCGATGCGGCCGAGTTCGGCACGGTCGCGCCACAGCATCCAGGCGAGCATGACCAGTGTCTGGAAGCAGATCACCCAGGCCAGGGTCACCGCCGCCTGCATGACGTAGTTCGGGCCGCCGAGCGACAACGACGCGGCGCGATAGGCGACGGCGGAGATGCCGAACAGCGTGCCCGACGCCAACCCGATCAGCGCATTGCGGCTGCCGACCGACCGGAACAGGCTTCTCCAGTTCTTCTCCTCGTGCGCCACCGAGATGAGCATCACGCCGAAGACGCTGATGGCGATCGCCGCCAGCGCGCCGACGGTCACCCGTTCGCCGAGGAAGATCAGGCCGAACACCGCCGCCTGCGCCGGCTCGGTGCGCGAATAGGCCGTGCCGACCGCGAAATTGCGGAACGAGAAGAGGTGGATAAGCAGGAAGGTCGCGCCGATCTGGCCGAGCGCGCCGACGACCGCCCAGAAGAAGAAGGTTCCGTTCGGCGCCGGCACGCGCATGCCGCCGACGGTAGCCAGCAGAAGAACGAACAGCAAAGCGAAGGGGAAGCCGAAGCCGAAGCGCACAAAGGTGGCGCCGGTCGTTCCCATCACCTTCTTCAGGTGCTTCTGCGCCGCCGAGCGCAGGTTCTGCAGAAAGGCGGCGGCAATCGTTATGGGGATCCAGAGTTCCACGGGCGGCGGCTTTCGATGAGGCCCGTTCCCCTAGCCTGCCGGAGCGGCATGAAGCAACGCGGCAGCAAGCGGGCCGTCATGCGTCCAGCGCATGACGGCCCGCGGGATCAGGCTTCGACCGGAACCGGCGGGCCCTCGTGGCCGAACTGCTGGGTCGGGGTCTTGAGCATCAGCACAAGCAGGATCACCAGGGTGAAGGCGATCAGTTCGTAGGTCAGCGCACGCCCGAGCGCGGCGACGAAAGCCGGATGCGGCATGGAGCCGGACATGAAGCTGTCCGTCAGCGCCGAGAAGAATATCTCCCCGGTGATGGCGATGCCCAGCGCACTGCCGATCTGCTGGAAGCTCTGCAATGCGCCCGATCCGGCGCCGGCGTCGCGCCCCGGAACCGCGGAAAGCACCGTCTGGAACAGCGGCGATATCGCCGTGCCCATGCCGAAGCCGCAGATCACCAGCGGAGCGACGAGGTCCCAGTGGTCGACGGCGTCGCCGATGCCGCTGACGACGTAGGACAGATAGGCCATGCCGGCGATCAGGATCACCGAGCCGATGGCGATGCGCGGCTTCTGCCAGCGCTGCCGCAGCCGTCCCGACAGCACCGAGGCGAAGAGAATGCCGATCGGGAACGGTATGGTCGTCAGGCCGGATTGCAACGGCGTGAAGCCGAAGCCTCCCTGCAGGAACACCGCCAGCACCAGGAAGAAGCCGGCGACGCCGGAAAAGAACGTCATCGACATCAGCGAGCCGAGCAGGAAATTGCCGTTCGACATCAGCGAAACCGGCAGCAACTGGCTCTGACTGACACTGTCGCGGTAACGCTCGTACAGAAAGAACGTAGCCAGCATCACGAATGCGGCCGCCACCATGGCGAACGCCCACCACGGCCAGCCGAAGCCGCGGCCCTCGATCAGCGGAAAGATGAGCAGGAACACCGCGGCGCCGGCGATCAGGACCCCCACCGGGTCGTGCTTCAGGGACGGGTTGCCCGGCATCCTCGGCAGGACGAACCAGCCGGCCAGCACCGTCAGCAGTCCGACCGGCACGTTGACGAGGAAAATCGGCCGCCAGTCGAGACCGAACAGGTCGCCCTCGATCAGCAGGCCGCCGGCGAGCGGCCCCGCCACCGAGGCGAGGCCGGCCGCGAGGCCGAACAGCGCGAATGCGCCGCCGCGCTCTGCCGGCGGGAAGATGACCGCGACGATGGCGAGCACCTGCGGGGTCATCAGCGCCCCGGCCAGGCCCTGCAGCACGCGCGCCGCGATCAGGGTGTTCATGTCGGGCGCCAGTCCGCACAGCGCCGACATCGCGGTAAAGGCAGTGACGCCGATCAGGAACATGCGGGCCCGGCCGACCGTGTCGCCAAGCCGGCCGAACGGGAGCAGGCCGAGCGCGAAGGCCAGCACATAGGCAGCCACGACCCATTCGATCTGGCTGGAGGTTGCACCCATGCTGGCCTGCATGCGCGGCAGCGCGACATTCACGATCGTCACGTCGATCAGATTCATAAAGCTGGCCAGGAGCAGGATGAATAGCGCCGGCCAGCGGTTTGCGGGGTAGGTCGCCTCTGCGGGCGCCGCTTGTGGGGAGGGCATTGGAACTTCCTTTGGGATTTAGGAGAATCAGGTTGCGAGGCCGGACTCGGGCGGCTGCGCTTGGACGGAGCGCAACAGTTCGGCACAGGCACGATCGAACAGCTCCGGACCGCGCCTCGGCGAGCGCTGGGTCGCGACCATCGTGCCGAAGATCATCAGGGCGCCGGCCTCGGGGTCGAGGTCCGCGCGGAACGTCCCCTCTTCGCTGCCGAGCGCCAGGATGCGCGCCAGTTCGCCGTGGGCGAAGGCGAGCATCGGCCCCACGACGGCCTTTACCTTCTCGTCGCGGCGGGCGCGTTCGGTGAGTTCGGTCATCACGATGAAGATTTCGGGCGTCTCGACCAGAGTCTCGCGAAAGTCGAGGAATTCCAGCCTGAGCTGATCGAGCGCCGGCAGGTGCTTGCGCGGCCGTGTGACGTTCTGCGCCACGAAATCGTCCCGCAGCGAACGTGCGACGAGCTCTATCAGCGCCTCCTTGGAGGGCACATGATAGTGCAGCGTTGCGACGTTGATGCCGACGCGTGCGGCGATATCACGCGTGCGCAGCCCTTCGAAGCCACGTTCGGCAATCAGCCGTCGCGCGGCAAGCGCTATCTCGGCGGGGCGGCCCGTAATCGGTTCGTAGTCAGGATGCATGACGCTCCATCAATCATTTGATTGAGGTCGTCAAGAGAGCTCCGCGAGGCTGCTGACAACGGCCGACGCTTTACCGAAGCGTAATGCCCGCCGCGCTATGCTGAGGCGCGTTCACAGGACAACAAAAGCGATGGCGAAACAGCATCTCGCGTCGGCAGCGACGATGTTCCCGGGATCGACGGAAACGCCGGTCGAGCGGCTTGCGCGCGTCGCATTGCGGATTGCAGTCATCGTACCCTGCCACAACGAGGAAGCGGCAGTCGCCGGCGTGGTGAACGGATTCCGCGCCGCCCTGCCCTCGGCCGACGTCTATGTTTACGACAACGCATCGACTGATCGCACCGCCGAGATCGCCGCCGAGGCCGGAGCGATCGTCCGCCATGAGCCGCGCAAGGGCAAGGGCAACGCGGTGCGCCGCGCGTTCGCCGACGTCGACGCCGACATCTACCTGCTGGTGGATGGCGACGGCACCTACGACGCCTCCGCGGCGCCGCTGATGTTGGAGACGCTGGTCGGAGAGCGCCTGGATTTCGTCAACACCGCGCGCCGGCACGAAAACGCCGCGGCCTACCGTCCCGGCCACGCAACAGGAAACCGGCTGCTGACCGGAACCGTCGCCAGGCTGTTCCAGTCCGACGTTCGCGACATGCTGTCGGGATACAAGGCGCTGTCGCGCCGCTTCGTGAAGAGCTTTCCGCTGGTGTCGTCCGGCTTCGAGCTGGAAACCGAGATGATGGTGCACGCGCTCGAACTCGGCATGCCGATGCGCGAGCTTGAGGCGCCCTACCGCGAGCGGCCGGCCAATTCGGCGAGCAAGCTCAGGACATACCGCGATGGCGCGCGCATCCTGATGACCATCTTCAAGCTCGTGGAAAGCGAGCGGCCGTTCGCCTTCTTCGCCGTGATTTCGGCACTCTTCGCTGCGCTGTCGCTGGGATTCGGCCTGCCGGTGGTGACGGAGTTCCTGGCCACCGGGCTTGTCGAGCGTTTCCCGACAGCCTTCCTCGCAGGTTTCCTCGGCATGCTCAGCGTGTTTTCGCTTTTTGCCGGGTTGATCCTCGACCAAACGCGGCGCATGCGCCACGAACTGAAGCGGCTCTTCTATCTCGGGCTGACGCCGCGAGGATGAGGCGCGTCGCGCGTTTCGGCCTGGCCGGGGCCATCGGCTTTGCGGTCGACTTCGCCGTGCTGGCCGCAGCGCTGGCGTCCGGCTTCGGGCCATATGCCGGGCGCGCCGTATCGTTTTTCGCCGCCGTCGCCGCGACGTACCTCGTCAACGCCCGCTTCACTTTCGGGGCAGGCCATCGAATCGGTACGCGCACCTTCCTGCTCTATCTTGGGGCGAGCATGGGCGGCCTTACCGTCAATCTCGGCGCCTACCTGCTGCTCATATGGGCTGGCGCGCCGGCTCTCGCGGCGCTCGCAATCGCCAGCCTGTGTGGCATGACGCTCAACTATCTGGGCTACGCGCGCATATTTTAGAGCCTTGGCCCGTCCAAGCGGAGGCGCTCGCGCAAAATCTCCACGAGCACCAGCGTTACCGCGATAGCCGCCGGGCCGAGAACCAGGCCCGCAGCGCCGAACACGATTATGCCTCCGACGGCGCCGACGAAAGCGACGACCGTATGCAGCCTCAACCGGCTGCCGACCAGCATTGGAAAAAGCAGGTTGTCGATGCCTGCGACAATAACACCACCCCACACGGTCAGGACGGCCGCGCTCAACCATGCACCCTGCAGGGCCAGGATGACCGCCGCCGGCACCCAAATGACAAAGGCCCCGAGCACCGGCACGATGGCGAGCAGGCCCATCACCAGCCCCCAGAACACGGGGGTCGGCAGGCCGAGCCACCAGAACATCAGGCCCCCGAGCGCGCCCTGTACGCCGGCGACGAAGACGGTGCCGAGGATCGTGGCCTGCACGGTCTCGGTGAATCGGCGCAAGACACGCTGGGTCTCCTCGGCGCGCAGCGGCGAATAGTCAATGAGCGCCTGCAGTGCCTGCTGGCGATCGCGCAGGAAGTAGAACAGCAGATAGAAGATCAGCACGAGATTTATTGCCTGGCTCACCGATCCGACCAAAAGGTCGGAGCTGCGCCCGGTCAGCCACTGCGCCAGCGACGCCAGTGTGCCCTGCGGGTCGATGCGCTCCATAAGCCAGCGCACGATCCCGGCGATCGACGGAAACCCCTCGAGCATGGCCTCCGGCTCAAGCCCTGCGAGCACGGCTTCGAAGTAAGTCATGCCGCGGGCGGCCTCGGAGACGAGCTGCTGGACAACCAACAGAAGCGGCAGCGCGACCACCAGCGCTGCCACGGCAACAGTCACCAATGCCGACGTGGTGCGGCGTTGCGTCAGGCGTCCCTCAACGGCGGCATGGAACGGAGCCAGCAGGACCGCCAGCACCGCCGCCCAGGTGATGGCGGATAAGAAAGGGGCTGCAAGCAACCAGCACGCGAACAGCCCAGCTGCGGTCGCTGCCATCAGGGGCAGCAGCGCGACCAACCGGTGCACAGAATCGGTTTCGGGGGTCTCGTCCACGAGCGCGATGTTAAGGCATTGCGGGCCGAAATGCAGCCGGCCCGCATCTTTGGAGTTCCTCTATTCCGCCGGCACCTGGTCGCGGAACGGGTGTCCCTCATAGACCCCGAGGATACGCACCTCGCGCGAGAAGAAGTTGAGCTCCTTCAGCGCCTGCGCAACGTTGGGATCTTCGGGATGGCCTTCGATGTCGGCATAGAACTGCGTGGCGAAGAAGGTGCCGCCGAGCTGGTAGCTTTCCAGTTTCGTCATGTTGACGCCGTTGGTGGCGAAGCCGCCCATCGCCTTGTAGAGCGCGGCCGGGATATTGTGCACGCGGAACACGAAGGTGGTCATCATGCGCCGCGCCGGCGACGGACGCGGAGCCCAGGCCTTGTCCTTCGACAGCACGACGAAGCGGGTGACGTTGTTGTCGGCGTCCTGGACGTCCGTGTCGAGCACGTCGAGGCCGTAAAGCTGCGCGGCCAGCGGCGGCGCGAGCGCTGCCAGGCTGCGGTTGCCCTCGTCCCTGATGAAGCGCGCGGCGCCGGCAGTATCGGCCGCGACCACCGGCTTCCAGCGATTCTTTCGGATGTATTTTCGGCACTGGCCGATGCCGTGGATGTGGGTATGGGCCTCCTTGATCTCGGCCAAGGTCACGCCGGGCAGCACCATCAGGTCGAAGCGGATCGGCAGGAAATACTCGCCGACGATGTGGAGTTTCGATTCGGGCAGAAGGTGGTGGATATCTGCAACACGGCCCGCGATCGTGTTCTCGATGGGGATCATCGCGAGGTCCGCCTTGCCCGTCTCGACCGCGTTGAATGCGTCCTCGAAGGACGCGCAGGCAAGCGGCTCCATCTGCGGGTAGACGTTTCGGCTGGCGGTGTCGGAATTGGCTCCGGGCTCGCCCTGGAAGGCAATCTTGTTCGTCGTCATGGAAATAGCTTGTCTTGGTTGGCTCTTCGGGTGATCGGCGCATGCGCGCAGGCCGCCGCGGCCGCCCTCAGGCGGCTCCGGCGGCCGGTCTAAACAGTTCGCGCTGGCGATCCCTGGCCGTCACCGGCACATCCCCTCGAAAACCCGCGCCGGGTGGCAAAACGTCTCACTCGGCGCAGCCCTTATATGTGTTGCAAGGGCAAAGCAAAAGACCTAGTTTCCGCCCGATTTTCAGGGGTCGGATCGTGTGACCGGCCTCGCGCTCCAGCCAGGGCCGCGCTTGCGCGCGGGGGCAAAGCCAGGGAACGTCGGGGAACATGGATTCGTTTGAAATCAACAAGATCATCGGCGGCCTGCTTGCCACCGTCTTCGTGATGTTCTCCGTTACCCTCGTCGCCGACAGCCTGTTTGCCGCGCATCACCCCGAGAAGCCCGGCTACAACGTCGTGGCCGCGGAGCCGGCCGAAGGCGGCGCCGGTCCAGGGGCAGAGGCGGCGGAGGAGCCGATCGCCGTGCTGCTGGCGTCCGCCGACCCGACGGCCGGCCAGACCGTGTTCCGCAAGTGCGGCGCCTGCCACACCGGCGACAAGGACGGCGCCAACAAGGTTGGCCCCAACCTGTGGAATATCGTCAACCGCCCGGTCGCCTCGCATGAAGGCTTTTCCTATTCGGGCGGCATGAAGGCATTCGCCGAAGGCGGCAAGGTGTGGGACTACGAGCACCTGTCGGGCTTCCTCGTCGCACCGCGCGCCTATGTCAGCGGCACCGCCATGGCTTTCGGCGGCATCAAGAACCGCAAGGAAGAGGCGAACCTGATTGCCTACCTGCGGACGCTGTCGGACAATCCGGCGCCGCTGCCTGAAGTTCCTGCCGCGACCGAGTCTGCCGAGGCTCCTGCCGAAGGCGGTGCAAAGCCAGCGCAGCCTTGATTTGCCCAATAACGCGATCGTCATCGCTGTTTCGCAAAAAAGCCGGGTTCAGCCCGGCTTTTTCTTTGCGCCGAGGGCCGCGATAGCGCGATTTTGCGCTGCAGCCGGCTTTCATTCGGAATGCACTGGTCTAACTTAGCCTTCCACATGCTTAGTCCAGCGAGGTGCGACATGCTCGAGCGGCCGTTCAAGACCCCCCTGCTCGCGGGCGCGCTGGCAGCAGCGGTGGCGCTGCTACTGGCGCCGGCGCTGGCTGCTGCCGACGAGTGGCGCACCAGCCACTCGCTGATCGACCCGGATGCCGACTTCAAGCCGTTCGAGCGCTACGCGCACGTCAATCCGGGGGCCCCGAAAGGCGGGACGGTCAATCTCATCGCCACCGGCACCTTTGACAGCTTCAATCCGTTCATCGTGCGCGGCACGGCCGCCGCCGGTCTCGTGCAGTTCACCGGCGGGCTCGCCTACGACACGCTGATGCAGCAGTCGATCGCGGAGCCCTCGACCAGCTATCCGCTGATCGCCGAGGCGCTCAAATATCCGGCCGACTATTCGTCGGTCACGTACCGGCTGAATCCCAATGCGAAATTCCAGGACGGCACGCCGATCACGGCGGAGGACGTCATCTGGTCGTTCCAGAAGCTCAAGCAACTCAGCCAGATGTACAACCGCTACTACGCCAACGTGACGGAAGCCGTGGCGGTCGGTGAGCGCGAGGTCGAGTTCCGCTTCGACCAGAAGGGCAACCGCGAACTGCCGCACATCATCGGCGACCTGGCCGTTCTGCCGAAGCACTGGTGGGAAGGCACCGACACCAAGGGCAACAAGCGCGACATCAGCGCGCCGACGCTGGAACCGCCGCTCGGCTCCGGCGCATGGAAGGTCGCCAGCTTCAAGCCGGGTGCCGAGATCGTCTGGGAGCGGGTCAAGGACTATTGGGGGGCGGACCTGCCGGTAAACGTTGGCCGCGGCAATTTCGACTTCCGCAAGTTCACCTATTTCCAGGACGACAACGCGGCCTGGCAGGCCTTCACCAAGGGCGGCTTCCAGGACTACCGCGGCGAGAACCGCGCGGCGCGCTGGGCCACCGGCTACGACTTCCCGGCCTTCAAGGCGGGCGACGTCAAGAAGCAGGAATTCGCCGATACGTCGGGCCAGCCCATGCAGGGCTTCGTCCTCAACATGCGCAAGCCGCAGTTCCAGGACCGTCGCGTGCGCGAGGCGCTGACCTGGGCGTTCGACTTCGAGTCGATGAACCGCACGCTGTTCTACGACGCCTATGCGCGCACCGATTCCTATTTCGAGGGCGGAGAGCTGGCGCATTCGGGCCTGCCGCAGGGCAAGGAACTGGAAATCCTCGAAGAGTTCCGCGGCCAGGTGCCCGACGAGGTGTTCACCACCGAGTTCAAGCTGCCGGTCTACGATACGCCGCAGGCGACCCGCACCAACCTGCAGAAGGCCGTGCAGCTGCTGCGCGAGGCCGGCTGGGAGAGTCGCGGCGGCAGCCTCGTCAACGTGCAGAGCGGCCAGCCCTTCACCATCGAATTCCTCGGCGACGACCCGACCGACGAGCGAGTGATGAAGCCGTTCATCGACAATCTGGCGCGCATCGGCATCAAGTCGACCATCCGCATCGTGGATGCCTCACAATACGTCAACCGCGTGCGCAGCTTCGACTACGACACCATCACGGCGGTGATGGCGCAGTCACTGTCACCCGGCAACGAGCAGCGCGACTTCTTCTCCTCCACCGCGGCCGACCAACCGGATTCCCGAAACTACTCCGGCATCAAGGATCCCGTGATCGACAAGCTCGTCGAGCGGGTGATCTTCGCCTCCGACCGCGAAGACCTGATCGCCGCCACGCACGCGCTCGATCGTGTGCTGATGTGGGGCTACTACATCGTACCGCACTGGCATGCGCCGACGCTGCGGCTGGCCTACTGGGACAAGTTCGGCATCCCGCCGGAACAGCCGAGCTATATCGGCGTCGACATCGATTCCTGGTGGATCGACGTCGACAAGGAAGCCGCGCTGAACCGGAAATACGGGAGGTCGAATTGACCATCCGGGCGCATTTCACGCGCCGCCGATTCATGGCCTATGGCGCGGCGGCGGCGGCGCTGCCGCTGCTGCCGTCGGGCCGCGCCTTCGCCGCACCGGAAACCGGCAAGCCGCTCTACGGCATCTCGACCTTCGGCGACCTGAAATACGGCCCGGACTTCACGCATTTCGACTACGCCTCGCCTGACGCGCCTCAGGGCGGCACCTTCAACTTCAGCGTGCCCAACTGGTTCTTCAACCAGTCGCCGCTGTCCTTCAACACGCTGAACACCTGGGTGCCGCGCGGCGATGCGCCGCCGCGCGTGGAACTTACCCACGATACGCTGATGACCGGCTCTCTGGACGAGCCGGACTCGCTCTACGGCCTGCTCGCCGAGACGATCACCATCTCGGGAGACCGCAACTCGTTCACCTTCCGCATCCGCCCCGAGGCACGATTTCACGACGGCACGCCGGTGACGGCTGAGGACGCCACCTTCACCTTCAATACCCTCAAGGAAAAGGGCCATCCGCAGCTTCAGCTGCCGCTCGCCGAGATGGTGGAGGCCGTCGCCGACGGGCAGGATTTCCGCGTGACCTTCAGCGGCAAGCAGTCGTCCACCACCGTCTTCACCGTAGCCGGCTATCCCGTCCTGTCGAAGGCATGGTTCGAGGCCAACCCGTTCGACGGATCGCAGCTGAACGCGCCGCTCGGCAACGGCGCCTACAAGGTCGGGCGCTACTCGGCGGGAAACTACGTCGAATACGAGAAGGTGACCGACTACTGGGGCAAGGACCTCGCGGTGAACCGCGGGCTCAACCACTTCCAGATCATCCGCGTCGAGTTCTACCGCGAGCGGCAGGCCGGGTTCGAAGCTTTCAAGAAGGGCGACATCCTGTTCCGCCAGGAATTCACCGCCCGCGTGTGGGCGACGGAATACGACTTCCCCGCTCTGCGGGAGAACAAGGTCGTCAAGCGCGAGTTTCCTGGAGAATTGCGGCCTTCCATGCAGGCGTGGGCGGTCAACCAGAGGCGCGAACGTTTCCGCGACCCGCGCGTACGTGAGGCGATCAACCTCTGCTTCGACTTCCAGTGGTCGAACCGCAACCTGTTCTACGACGCCTACGAGCGGGCCGAGTCCTGCTTCGAGAAATCGGAGTTCAAGGCGGAGGGCATGCCTTCACCCGAGGAACTGGCGCTGCTGGAGCCGCTGCGCGCCGACATTCCGGCGGAAGCCTTCGGCGAAGCCGTGAAGATGCCTGTTTCCGACGGCTCGGGGCGCGACCGTACCCTGTTCCGCCGCGCCCGCGAATTGTTCGGCGAACTTGGCTGGAAGCCCGACGGCGGCCTGCTAAAGAACGACAAGGGTGAGACCTTCAAGCTCGAGTTGCTGGCGCAGGACGAGGTGTTCGTTCGCGTCTATTCGCCCTTCGTGGAGAACATGAAGGCAGTCGGCATTGACGCCTCGATCCGCGTGGTAGACCCGGCGCAGTATCAGGCGCGGCAGGTCGACTTCGACTACGACATGGTCGGCATGGCGCAGTCCTTCACCGGCACGCCAACCCGCTCCCAGCTCAACAACAGTTTTGGGTCGGATGCGGCGGACGTGGGATCTTCTCGCAATTATCCGGGCACCAAGAGCACCGCTGTAGACGAGCTGATCGAGATCGCCGGCAAGGCCGAAACTCGCGCCGAGCTTGTGACCGCGATCCGCGCGCTCGATCGGGTCTTGCGCGCAAGGCGCGACTGGATTCCAAACTGGTTCGCGGCGACTCACAAGGCCGCCTACTGGGACATGTTCGGCTTCAGGGAGCCGAAGCCCGACTACGGCTTCCCGGTGGAATCGCTGTGGTGGCGCGACGAAGAGAAGGCGAAGGCGATTGGCAAAGCCTAGTGTCAGACGGACCTCCCGCCTTTTTCAGGCAATGAGCACCTGATGGCAGCCTACATCCTCCGTCGCCTGCTGCTGATGATCCCGACCCTGTTCGGGATCATGGCCGTATCCTTCATCGTCATCCAGTTCGCGCCGGGCGGACCGGTCGAGCAGGTGATCGCCCGGCTGGCCGGCGACGGCGGCGCGCTCGACCGCATCTCAGGCGGCGGCGCCGACGCCGGTTCGCAGGAATTCCAGGAGGGCGGCGGCTCGAACTACCGCGGCGCGCAGGGCCTCGACCCGGAGTTCATCGCCCAGCTCGAAAAGCAGTTCGGCTTCGACAAGCCGCCGGTCGAGCGCTTCTTCCTGATGATCTGGAACTATGCCCGGTTCGATTTCGGCGACAGCTATTTCCGCGACATCTCGGTCATCGACCTCATCATCGAGAAGATGCCGGTGTCGATCTCGCTCGGGCTATGGTTGACGCTGCTGTCCTACCTGATTTCCATTCCGCTCGGCATCCGCAAGGCGGTGAAGGACGGGTCCGCCTTCGACGTTTGGACATCGGGCATCGTCATCATCGGCTATGCGATCCCGAGCTTCCTGTTCGCCATCATGCTGATGGTGTTCTTCGCCGGCGGGTCTTTCTTCGACTGGTTCCCGCTGCGCGGGCTGACCTCGGAGAATTTCGACCAGCTCTCGTGGCCGGCGAAGATCCTCGACTATTTCTGGCACCTCGCGCTGCCGCTGACCGCGATGGTGCTGTCGGCTTTTGCCACCACGACGCTTTTGACCAAGAACTCGTTCCTTGAGGAAATCCGCAAGCAGTATGTCGTCACGGCGCGCGCCAAGGGGCTGGCTGAGCGGCAGGTGCTCTACGGACACGTCTTCCGCAATGCGATGCTCATCATCATCGCCGGCTTCCCGGGCGCGTTCATCTCGGCCTTCTTCACCGGCTCGCTGCTGATCGAAAACATCTTCTCCCTCGACGGGCTCGGCCTGCTCGGCTTCCGCTCGGTGCTCGACCGCGACTACGCGGTCGTCTTCGCCACGCTCTACATCTTCTCGCTGATCGGCCTGTTCGTCGCGCTGCTGTCCGACCTGATCTACACCTGGATCGACCCCCGCATCGACTTCGACCGGAGGGACGTGTGAGCGACATGCCAGCCGATGGGCAGATCAACGCGCAGGTCCAAGAAGTGCGCGAGGCCGCCCCGCGCGCGTGGCTGTCGCCGCTCAACCAGAGGCGCTGGGCCAACTTCAAGGCGAACCGGCGCGGCTACTGGTCGCTGTGGATCTTCCTCGTCCTGTTCGTCCTCTCGCTCGGCGCGGAGTTCATCGCCAACGACAAGCCGATAATCGCCTCCTACAAGGGCGAGTTGCTGTTCCCGGTGGTCGTGGACTACCCGGAAGAAAAGTTCGGCGGCTTCCTTGCAGTCACCGATTACCGCGACCCGTTCATCCAGGACGAGATCGAGGCCAACGGCTGGATGGTCTGGCCGCCGATCCGCTACTCCTATCGCACCGTCAACAACGAGATACCTGTCGCGGCACCCGCCAAGCCGTCGTGGCTCTACGACATCGAGACGCGCTGCAGCCGCTATCCGGGCGGCGCGGGCGACGCCAACTGCACGGTCGGCAACTGGAACTGGCTCGGAACCGACGACCAGGCGCGGGACGTGCTGGCCCGCATCATCTACGGCTTCCGTATCTCGGTGCTGTTCGGGCTGATCCTCACCGCCGCGTCGGCCCTGATCGGCGTGTCGGCGGGTGCCGTGCAGGGCTATTTCGGCGGCTGGACCGACCTGATCTTCCAGCGGGTGATCGAGATCTGGTCATCGATCCCGGTGCTCTACCTGATCCTCATCATCGCGGCCGTGCTGCCGCCGGGCTTCTTCATCCTGCTCGGCATCATGCTGCTGTTCTCGTGGGTGGCTTTCGTCGGCGTCGTGCGCGCCGAGTTCCTGCGTGCCCGCAACTTCGAATACGTCAACGCGGCGCGCGCGCTCGGCGTGCCCAACCGCACGATCATGTTCCGCCACCTGCTGCCCAACGCGATGGTGGCAACGCTGACCTTCCTGCCCTTCATCCTCAACGGCTCGATCACCACGCTCACCTCGCTCGATTTCCTCGGCTTCGGCCTGCCGCCCGGCTCGGCCTCGCTCGGCGAGCTGCTGCGGCAAGGCCAACGCAACCTCAACGCTCCCTGGCTCGGCATCACCGGCTTCCTGACGCTGTCGATCATGCTGTCGCTGCTGATCTTCATCGGCGAAGCGACGCGCGATGCGTTCGATCCGCGGAAGACCTTCAGATGACCTCTCCCCTGCTCTCGGTCCGCGACCTCTCCGTCGCCTTCGCGCAGGGTGGGCGCCAATCGCTCGCGGTGGACCATGTCTCCTTCGACATCGGCAAGGGCGAGACGGTCGCTCTGGTCGGCGAGTCCGGGTCGGGCAAGTCGGTTTCGGCGCTTTCCGTGTTGAAGCTGCTGCCTTACCCACCGGCCAGCCATCCCTCCGGCTCGATCATGTTCGAGGGGCAGGACCTGCTGAAGCTGGACGAGGCCGCACTGCGCAAGGTGCGCGGCAACAAGATCACCATGATCTTCCAGGAGCCGATGACCTCGCTGAACCCGCTGCACACGATCGAGCAGCAGATCGCCGAGGTGCTTTCGCTGCACCAGGGCCTTGGACGCGGCGCTGGACGCGAGCGCACATTGGAGCTCTTGCACGAAGTGGGCATACGCGAGCCGGAAAAGCGCCTCGGCGCCTATCCGCACCAGCTTTCGGGCGGCCAACGCCAACGCGTGATGATCGCCATGGCTCTCGCCAACGAGCCCGAACTGCTGATCGCCGACGAGCCGACCACGGCGCTCGATGTGACCGTACAGGCGCAGATCCTCGAACTGCTGGCGAAGCTGAAGGCAAAGAAGGGCATGTCCATGCTCTTCATCACCCACGACCTCGGCGTGGTGCGCCGCATCGCCGACCGGGTCTGCGTGATGACCAAGGGCAGGATCGTCGAGACCGGCCCGACGGCGGACATCTTCGCCAATCCGCAGCACGAATACACGCGCCATTTGCTCGCTGCCGAACCCAAGGGCAAACCGCCCGTGGCTGACCCTGCAGCGCCGACGGTGATGAAGGGCAAGGACATCAAGGTCTGGTTCCCGATCAAGGCCGGCTTCTTCCGCCGCACGGTCGACCATGTGAAGGCTGTCGACGGACTGGACATCGAGGTGCGCGAGGGCGACACGATCGGCGTGGTCGGCGAGTCCGGGTCGGGCAAGACGACGCTCGGGCTCGCGTTGACGCGTATGATCTCCTCGCAGGGCGAGATCGATTTTGCCGGCAAGAAGATTTCGGGCCTGTCCTTCAAGGGCATGCGGCCGCTGCGCAACCAGATCCAGATCGTGTTCCAGGATCCGTTCGGCTCGCTCAGCCCGCGCATGTCGGTCAGCGAGATCATCGCGGAAGGGCTGGCCATTCACGAGCCGGGTCTGTCGGCCGCGCAGCGCGACGCGCGCGTGGTAGAGGCGCTGAACGAGGTCAATCTCGACCCGTCCACCCGCTTCCGCTATCCGCACGAGTTCTCCGGCGGCCAGCGCCAGCGCATCGCGATCGCGCGCGCCATGGTGCTGAAGCCGCGCTTCGTCATGCTCGACGAGCCGACCTCGGCGCTGGACATGAGCGTGCAGGCACAGGTGGTCGACCTGCTGCGCAACCTGCAGGCGAAACACCGGCTCGCCTACCTGTTCATCAGCCACGACCTGAAGGTGGTGCGCGCGCTGGCCAGCAAGGTGATTGTCATGCGCAACGGCAAGGTGGTTGAGGCAGGCGAGGCGGAGACCATCTTCCGTCACCCGAGGGAGGACTATACCAAGGCGCTCATCGCCGCCGCCTTCGACATCAAGACCGCTCCCGAAGGCGTAGTCAGCCAGTGAGCACCAGTGCCGAGGGGCGGGTATATCTGGCGATGTCCGGTTACGACCCGGCCGACTGGCGCAGGCCGCTGGAAACCCGCCGCGAGGTGACGCTCGCGCCGGACGGACCCGACGACCCGACGATCCGCTTCGCGATCGTGTGGAAGCAGCTGCCGCCAGCGCTCTTCACCCTGCCCAATCTCAAGGCGATCTTCTCCGCCGGCGCGGGCGTCGACCATCTGCTGGCGAACCCGAAGCTGCCCGAGGTGCCGATCGTGCGCGTCGTCGCGGACAATCTCACGAAGCACATGGTCGAGTATGTCTGCTGGCGGGTGCTGGACCATCACCGGCAGGGCAGCACCTACCGCGCGCAGCAGCCGCAAAAAATCTGGCACGAGCCGCGCCAGCCCGACGCCTCGCAGGTGTCGGTCGGCATCATGGGCCTCGGCAATCTCGGCCGCGCCTGCGCGAGCGCGCTGCTGGCGCTGGGCTTTCCCGTCAACGGCTGGACGCGCACCGAAACCGAGATGGAAGGCGTGCGCTGCTGGCATGGCGCGGACGGCCTGCCCGGCTTCCTCGCCACGACCGACGTCCTCGTCGTACTGCTGCCGCTGACGGCGGCCACGCAAGGCGTCATCAATTACGACCTGCTGCGGCAGTTGCGCCACGACGGCCCGCTTGGCGGCCCGGTGCTCATCAATGCCGGGCGGGGACGCCTTCAGCGCGAGGCCGACATCCTCCGAGCGCTCGACGACGGCGCGCTGAAGGAAGCCAGCCTCGACGTGTTCGAGACGGAGCCGCTGCCGGCTGAAAGCCCGCTGTGGTCGCATCACCGCGTGTTCGTCACTCCACACGCTGCAGCGACTTCATGGCCCGAGCATCTGGTGCCGCTAATGCTCGACCAGATGGACGCATTCGACCGCGGCGAACCGCTGAGAAACGTGGTGGACCGGGCTGCTGGATATTAAAGCCGCCGATACGCCACCGGCTTTGAATAGAGATAGGCGATGCGCTCCACCGCCGCCGCCAGCGGCTCCCGCGCCACGGTCATCGTGTGGCCGTTGGCGTGGATGATGTTCTCGCCATCGAGCATGATCGCCACATGGCCCTTCCAGAACACCAGATCGCCGCGCCGCAGGCCTGTGGCGGGATTAATCTCGTCGCCGATCGACTGCTGCTGCATGTCGGTATCGCGCAAAACCTGACGACCGGCCATGCGCAGCGACAGCTGCACCAGACCCGAACAGTCTATGCCGAATCCGCTCGCTCCACCCCACAGATAGGGCGTGTGCTCCAGCGACTCGGCGATAGATACGTAGTCGTCGGCCCACCGCTCCAGCGGCCACAGGTGCTGCATAACCGAGAAGCCGAGCGTAGCGAGTTGCGCATAGGTCGTGCCCCTGCGCTCGCTGGTTCCGGTCACGGCGACCTCGGTGCCGAGCGACAGCGCTGTCTTGCGCGGCGCTTTCAGATCGTCGGTCGGGTAGACGAAGGTGGTTGGCGCGCAGATGCGATGAGTGGCAGCAGGGCCGGGCTTTGCCAGCTGGTCCGACGGCACGTAGCCGACATAGCCGTCGCGCTGCGACTGGACCCAGCACCACTGGCCGTCATTGTCGAAATAGAACACGCGTTCGCCGCGCAGCAATTGCGTGTCGACACCCGCCTCGTCCGACGGGGCAGAGTGGACATTGGCCACGGGCGTGAACACCATCGCCTCGCGCCCTTCGCGGAACTCGGCCGCCTCGACCTTCCCCTTCAGCCGGGCGTCGGCCAGAGACGGGCGGAATGCGTTCAGCCGCTTGTCCAGCCCGCTCATGCCGGCAGCGCCTTTGCCTGCGCGATCACGGCATCGCCGAAGCGCTCGACGAACAGCGCGCCCTCGACCGTGCGGCGGATCAGCACGTTGCGCCTGTCGAGCTCGTCTCGAGCGCGGGCGACCAGCTTCATCGCGCCCATCGTGTCCAGCGCGCGCGTGATGACCGGTTTGGACACGCCCAGTCGCGCCGCCAGCCCGCGCACGGTGTGCGGCGGCGGGTCAAGATACACGGAAAGAAGGATGGCGAGCTGGCGCATGGTCAGATCGTGGGCGCCTTCGCCCACTTCGCCAAGCGCGACCTGCTGCCAGAGCCTGAGCGCCTGCGAAGGGCGCAGCGAGACGGACATCTTCCCTGTCCGGGATTGTTTCGGAGCCGTTTCATTCAACCGCCTAAAGGTAAAGGAATCAAGGACGCCGGCTACGCCGCCGGGTAGCGGTCGCCGATCACCTTCGCCAGTGCACGGATCGCCTGCGCCTCGCCGCCGACAGGGCAGTGTGGGCGGTCCAGCGGGCTCCAGGCGAAGATATCGAAATGCGCCCAGCTCTTGGCGCGCCCGACGAAGCGCCGCAAGAACAGCGCGGCGATGATGGCGCCACCGAAGCCGTCGGTGTTAACGTTGTTGATGTCGGCGATTTTTGAGGCGTAGCGGTTGTCGTAGCCGTTCCAGAGCGGCAGCCGCCAGACCGGATCTGCCTCGCTGGCACCGGCCGCGGCAATGGCGGCGGCCAGCTTGTCGTCGTCGGTGAAGAAGGGCGGCAGTTCAGGCCCCAGCGCCACGCGCGCCGCGCCGGTCAGGGTCGCCATGTCGATCATCAGCTCGGGCGCTTCCTCGTCGCCATAGGTCAGCGCATCCGCGAGGATCAGCCGTCCCTCGGCGTCCGTATTGCCGATCTCGACGGTCGTGCCCTTGCGGCTGGTCAGCACGTCGCCGGGACGGAAGGCGTTGGCCGAGATGGAGTTCTCCACCGCGGGGATCAGGACGCGCAATCTGAGCTTCAGGCCCGCGGCCATCACCATATGGGCCAGTCCAAGCACGTTGGCGGCACCGCCCATGTCCTTCTTCATCAGCAGCATGGAGGACGACGGCTTTATGTCGAGGCCCCCGGTGTCGAACGCCACGCCCTTGCCGACCAGCGTCACCTTCGGCGCGTCCTTCGGTCCCCAGCGCATGTCGATCAGCCGCGGCGCCTCGCTGGAGGCGCGGCCCACCGCGTGGATCATCGGAAAGTTCTTCGCCAGCAGCGCGTCGCCGGCGATGACCGACACCTGCGCCTTGTGGCGGCGGGCAAGCTGGCGCACGGCCTTCTCGATCGCGTCGGGACCCATGTCGTTGGTCGGCGTATTGACGAGGTCGCGGGCAAGGAAGACGCCCTCGATCGTCCGCTGCAGCGCATCGGCCTTCGCACCCGCCGGGCATGTGAGCGAGATTTCGGCGCCGTTGCGGCGCACATAGCGGCCGAAGGCATAGCCTCCCAGCATCATGCCCAGCGCGGTCAGCGCCGGGCGCGGCGGCGCCGGGTCGAAATACCAGTCGCCTGCGGGCAGCGTGCGCGCCAGCACGCCGGCAAAGAGCGGATCCAGCCCTTCCGAGCGCTCCGGCAGCCCGACCAGAGCGGCACTCACCTCGCCAGCAGCGTCCGGTACCAGCAGAACCCGGCCCGCCTCGCCGACGAAGCTGTTGGACTTCGCCCAGGCCGCCGCCTGCGCATCGAGGCCGAGCTCGGCGATGCGCCCGCGCGCAACGAGGCGTATCGGCCGGGCGCCCTTTGCCCTGCGTGCAGTAAGCTTGACTGACATGGGAAGTCCTTCGGGATGCGACGCCGCGGCCCCTGCGGCAACCCATGGTTGGACCGCACGCGCGCCCGTGTCAAATCCCCCGGCGGTTCCGTGGGTTAACCATCCATTAGGGTTAACGGAATATTTCTGCTGCGATCGAAGGCAGGCCGCCACAGGCGGGTGCCCGCCGCAACGGACGGAGGCGTTCATGGCCGGTATCGAAGCAAGGCACGCGGTCGCGCGGAAGCGGGTTCTGGCCAATGCAACCGCCGCAGTTCTGGTCGCGCTCGCACTCGCGGGCTGCGCCAGCCGCGACCAGACGACCACCGGTTCGACCGAACGCGGCTATGCGGCCAGGCCGGTCGACCAGCTCTCGGCGGCCGAACTCAACTCCGAAGTCGACACGCTCGGCCGCGCGTACACGCGCGACACGAAGAACAAGGCCGTCGCCATGCGCTACGCCGCGGTTCTGCAGATGAACGGCCGCAACGAGCAGTCGCTGGCGGTCATGCGCAAGCTCGCCATCGACCTGCCGAAGGACCGTGAGGTGCTGGCTTCCTACGGCAAGTCGCTGGCAGCGGCCGGCGAATTGCAGCCGGCACTCGAAGCCATCCGCCGGGCACAGACGCCCGAATATCCCGACTGGCGGCTGGTTTCGGCCGAAGCCGCGATCCTCGACCAACTCGGCGACACCGCCAGCGCGCGCCAGCTCTATCGCCGCGCCATCGACATGAAGCCCGGCGAGCCCTCGGTGCTCTCCAACCTCGGCATGTCCTATGTGCTGGAAGGCGACCTGAAGCAGGCGGAGACCTACATGAAGCAGGCCGCCGCCATGCCCGGCGCCGACAGCCGCGTGCGCCAGAACCTGGCGCTCGTGGTGGGGCTGCAGGGACGCTTCAAGGAAGCCGAGGACATCGCCCGGCAGGAGCTTTCGCCGCAGCAGGCCGAAGCCAACGTGACCTATCTGCGCTCGATGCTCTCCCAGCAGAACGCCTGGAAGCAGCTTGAGCGCGAGGAGCGGAATACGAATTGAGGCAGTCGGCAGTCGGCAGTCGGCAGTCGGAATCGACTCAGCAAACTACCGCCTCGATGCAACGACAAAGGGCGCCTCACGGCGCCCTTTCTTCTTTTCGACTGCCGATTGCCGACTGCCCCTAAAACAGGCCCCGCTCGCTCACCTGTATGCCCGCGGGGCCGAGGATGACGGCGAACAGGACCGGCAGGAAGAACAGGATCATCGGCACGGTCAGCTTGGGCGGCAGCGCCGCAGCCTTCTTCTCGGCGGCGTTCATGCGCATGTCGCGGCTCTCGGTGGCCAGTACACGCAGGGCGTGACCAACCGGCGTACCGTAGCGTTCCGCCTGGATGAGCGCCTGGCTGACGCTCTTCACCGATTCCAGCCCGGTGCGCATCGAGAGGTTCTCCCATGCCTGTCGGCGCTCCTGCAGGAACGACAGTTCGGCCGTGGTGAGCACGAATTCCTCCGCCAGTTCCACCGACTGGGCGCCGATCTCGTCGGCGACGCGGCGGATGGCCGCCTCGATCGACATGCCCGACTCCACGCAGATCAGCGTCAGGTCGAGCGCATCGGGCCAGGCCCGCTGGATCGACGCCTTGCGCTTGCTCGCGCGGTTGCTGACGTAAAGTACCGGCGCATAGAAGCCGCCATAGGCGAGCAGGATACAGACGAAGATCTTCACGAAGAAGGGCTGATCCGGCAGGCCGCCGAGCACGAAGATCCAGATCGCCGCGAGGAACAGGCCCACGAAAGGCAGCACTAGACGGAAGAAGAGAAAGCGGGTCAGCGGATTCTGGCCGCGGAAGCCCGCCATGCGCAGCTTGGAAAGCGTGCCTTCGTCGGCCAGTGCGCGCTTCAGGTCGAGGCGCTCGACGATGTCCTTCATGCCGCCGGAGCCCGGCGTTTCGCGAAGACCCTTGCGCCGCTTCTCCGCTTCGTTTGCCAGCCGAGCGCGCTGCTTGGCGCGCAGTTCGTCGCGTTCCAGCGCGACGGCCTTCATGCGCTGCTTCAGCGGATTGCCGCCCATCGCCGGCAGGGCCGTGAAGAGGGTGGCGAAGACGGCGATACCGACCAGAAGGGCGATCAGGAAGCCGGGTTCGAGGATTGCCTTGACGACTGTGTCGGCCATCTTGAGCTCCTAGACGTCGATCGCAATCATCTTCTTCATCACGAAGATGCCCATGCTCATCCACAGCGCGGAGATGCCGAGGATCATGTGGCCGGCGCTCGTGGTGAAGAGCGGCATGATGTAGTTTGGCGAGGACAGGTAGACGAGGAAGGCAACGATGAACGGCAGCGCGCCGATGATCGCGGCGGACGCCTTGGCTTCCATCGACAGCGCCTGAACCTTCGCCTTCATCTTCTTGCGGTCGCGCAGCACGCGCGAGAGGTTGCCCAGCGCCTCCGACAGGTTGCCGCCGGCCTGCTGCTGTATCTGGATGACGATGCCGAAGAAGCTTGCTTCCGGGCATGGCATCGTCTCGTGCATGCGCATCGCCGCATCCGAGACGGACATGCCGATCTGCTGCGCCTCGACGATGCGGCGGAACTCGGTCTTCACCGGCTCGGCCGATTCCGAAGCGATGAGCCGGATGCCGTCGTTGAGCGGCAGACCCGACTTGACCGCGCGCACGATCACGTCGAGCGCATTGGGAAACTCGTTGAGGAACGCCGCGACGCGGCGATTGCGGATGAATGCAACGAGCCAGCGCGGCAGGCCGATGGCGCCCGCCACCAACGCGCCCGGCAGTGTCAGCAGTGGGGCGCCAAGAATGAAGGCGACAAAGGTGAGGGCTACGCCGCAAGCCGCGGAATAGAGATAGAAGCGCTCCAGCGACATCGACAGGCCGGCCTGCTTGAGCTGGATGCGCAGCGGCGGCTTCTTGATCGCCTTCTCGCGCAGCTTCTCCTTGTCGTCGAGGTCCTTGAGCGAATCCTGCACCGACTTGCGGCGGCGGGCGGCTTCGGCCATGCGGTCGCGCGAGGCCTTCACGGTCGCACGGTCGGTCTCGGCGCGCTTCACCGTCTCCAGACGCTTGGCGGCGTTCTTCTCGTTCGACATGCGGTCGAAAAGAAAGACGTACGCGACGGCGCCGCAGGCCACCGCCGCGAGGATCGAGAAGAGCAGGAAGTTCACGACCGCATTCTCCCGCGCCGCATCGTCACGACGACGCCTTCTCCATGGCGTCCAGCGCGTTGGCGAGGCGCTGCTCCTCGCCATAATATTTCGCGCGGTCCCAGAAGGCGGGGCGGCCGACGCCGGTCGATACGTGCTTGCCGACCAGCTTGCCGTTCCCGTCCTCGCCGGTGATGTTGTAGAGGACCAGGTCCTGGGTGATGATCACATCGCCTTCCATGCCGATCACCTCGGTGATGTGGGTGATGCGGCGCGAGCCGTCGCGCAGGCGTGCGGCCTGGATGATGACATCCACCGACCCGACGATGATCTCGCGCACAGTGCGCTGCGGCAGGGTGAAACCGCCCATGGCGATCATCGATTCCATGCGGTTCAGGCATTCGCGCGGGCTGTTAGCGTGGATGGTGCCCATCGAGCCGTCGTGACCGGTGTTCATGGCCGACAGCAGGTCGAACACTTCGGGTCCGCGCACCTCGCCGACGATGATGCGCTCGGGGCGCATGCGCAGGCAGTTCTTGACCAGATCGCGCATGGTCACCTCGCCCTCGCCCTCGAGGTTGGGCGGACGGGTTTCGAGGCGCACGACGTGCGGCTGCTGCAGCTGCAGCTCGGCGGAGTCCTCACAGGTGATGACGCGCTCTTCCTTGTCGACGAAGTTCGACAGACAGTTGAGCAGCGTCGTCTTGCCGGAGCCGGTGCCGCCGGAGATGATGGTGTTGCAGCGGACGCGGCCGATGATCTTCAGGATCTCCGCGCCGTGCGGGTTGATGGCGCCGAACTTGACCAGCTGGTCGAGCGTCAGCTTGTCCTTCTTGAACTTGCGGATGGTGAGCGCAGCGCCGTCAATGGCGAGCGGCGGCGCGATCACGTTGACGCGCGAGCCGTCCGGAAGGCGAGCGTCGCAGATCGGCGAACTCTCGTCGACGCGTCGGCCGACCTGGCTGACGATCCGCTGGCAGATGTTGAGCAACTGCTGGTTGTCGCGGAAGCGGATGTTGGTCATCTCGACCTTGCCGCCCACTTCGATGAACACCTGCCTCGCGCCGTTGACCATGATGTCGGCGATGTCGTCGCGCGCGAGCAGCGGTTCCAGCGGGCCGTAGCCGAGT
>JAHBYZ010000013.1 GCA_019635695.1 Rhizobiaceae bacterium | reverse complement strand
GTTTCCTCAATCCCGACCGCGTGTCGATGCCGGACTTCGACATCGATTTCTGCCAGAACCGCCGCGACGAGGTGATCGGCTACGTCCAGGGGAAGTACGGCGCCGACCAGGTCGCGCAGATCATCACCTTCGGCTCGCTCCAGGCGCGCGCCTGCCTCCGCGACGTCGGCCGCGTCCTGCAGATGCCCTATGGCCAGGTCGACCGGATCGCGAAGATGGTGCCGCAGAATCCGGCGGCGCCGATCAGCCTCGAGAAGGCGATTGCCGACGAGCCGCGGCTTCAGCAGGAGCGCGACGCGGACCCGGTGGTCGAGCGGCTCCTCACCATCGCCCAGAAGCTCGAGGGCCTCTACCGCCACGCCTCGACCCACGCCGCCGGCATCGTCATCGGCGACCGGCCGCTCGACCGCCTCGTGCCGCTCTATCGCGATCCGCGGTCGGGCATGAAGGTCAGCCAGTTCAACATGAAGTGGGTCGAGCAGGCCGGGCTGGTGAAGTTCGACTTCCTCGGCCTGAAGACGCTGACGGTGCTGGAGAAGGCGGTCGAGTTCGTGCGCCGGCGCGGCATCGAGATCGATCTCGCGCGCATTCCGCTGGACGACAAGCCGACCTACGAGATGCTGTCGCGCGGCGAGGTGGTCGGCGTGTTCCAGGTTGAAAGTGCCGGCATGCGCAAGGCGCTGATCGGCATGAAGCCCGACCGCATCGAGGACATCATCGCGCTGGTGGCGCTGTACCGCCCCGGCCCGATGGAGAACATCCCGACCTACAACGCGCGCAAGCACAAGGAGGAGGAGATCGCGTCGATCCATCCCAAGATCGACCATCTCGTCGCAGAAACGCAGGGCGTCATCGTCTACCAGGAACAGGTGATGCAGATCGCGCAGGAACTGGCCGGATATTCGCTCGGACAGGCCGATCTGCTGCGCCGCGCCATGGGCAAGAAGATCCGCGCCGAGATGGAGAAGCAGCGCGAGGTGTTTGTCTCCGGCGCGGTCGAGCGCGGGGTCGGCAAGAGTCAGGCCGACTTCATCTTCGACCTTTTGGCCAAGTTCGCCGACTACGGTTTCAACAAGAGCCACGCGGCTGCCTACGGGATCGTGTCGTACCAGACCGCCTACATGAAGGCGCATTACCCCGTCGAGTTCCTCGCCGCGTCGATGACCTACGACATGAACAACACCGACAAGCTGAACGACTTCCGCCAGGATGCGATCAGGCTCGGCATCGAGGTCGCCGCGCCGTCGGTACTGACCGGACACCGGCAGTTCGAAGTCGGCGACAACCGCATCTTCTACGCGCTGGCGGCGATCAAGGGTGTCGGTGAGGCCGCAGCGCAGCACATCGTCGACCGGCGCGGCGACAGGCCCTTCGCCAGCCTCGAGGATTTCGTGGCGCGGGTCGACCCCAAGATGGTCGGCAAGCGGGTTTTCGAAAGCCTGATTCAGGCTGGCGCGCTCGACTGCTTCGGCATCGAGCGCGAGCGCATGATGGCCGGCGTTGACGCGATCACGGCGGCAGCCGCCTTCGCTCAATCGAGCGCGGCGAGCGACCAGATCGACATATTCGGTGCGGGGACAGGCGCGCGCGCGCCCGAACGCATCAGGCTGCCCGAGGCCGATCGCTGGCTGCCAGCCGAGCGTCTGCATCGCGAGTTCCAGGCTGTCGGGTTCTACTTCTCAGCGCATCCACTCGACGAATACCGCAAGACGCTGGAGCGCCTGCGGGTACAGGAATGGGCCGCGTTCGAGGCTTCGGTGAAGCGCGGTGCGACCGCCGGGCGGCTGGCGGGCACCATCACCGGCAAGCAGGAACGGCGCACGCGCACCGGCAACAAGATGGGCATCCTGCAACTCTCCGACGCCACCGGGCAGTATGAGGCCGTGCTGTTTTCCGAGACGCTGGCGCATTATCGCGACCTGATGGAAGCGGGGCGTTCCGTGGTGATGACGGTCAACGCCGAGAACCGGCCCGAAGGCGTCAGCCTGCGCGTGCAGACCATGAGTTCGCTGGAGGACGAGGCGGCGAACGTGCGCAGCGCGTTGCGCATCTTCCTGCGCGACGCCGAGCCGCTGGGCGCGATCACGCGCCAACTCGGCCAGCGCGGCGAGGGGCAGGTCAGCTTCGTCGTCATCAAGGAGGGCGGACAGGGGGAGATAGAGATCGAGCTGGCGGAGCGCTATCGCGTCGGCCCGAGCGTCGCCTCCGCGCTCAAGGCGGTGCGCGGGGTGGTCGACGTCGAACTTGTTTAGGCGACCATCCCGTTGGTCGCGGCCTCCAATTGCCAGGAATAGCCGTTCGGCCCATGGTCGATGGAAACCGTGCCGCCGAGCGCATCTTCGGTCGCCCGTTTCAGGATCGTGGTGCCGAACGAGTTCTTGCGCGGCGCGGTCGCGGGACGACCTGTCTCCCGCCAGCGGAGCGACAGGCGCTGGGTTGGAGGGGCGCCGGAAATCGACCAGGACAGGTTGATCGAACCCGCGTCATCCACCAGCACTCCGTGGCGTACCGCGTTGGTCGCCAGTTCGTGGAAGGCCAGACCGAGCGCCTGGGCTGCCGGCGGCTGAAGCATGACGGCCGGGCCGGCAAAACTGATGCGGCCGTCGCAATAGGGCGCCGTCTGCGCGCGCGCCAGAGCCCCCAAATCAACGCCGCGCCATTCCGAATAGATCAGCAGGTTCTGGATCGCCGACAACGCCTGCAGCCGCTGCGAGATCCGATTGACAAGTTCGGCCGGTGGCGTCGAAGTCGCGGTCTTGCGCACCATCGCCTCTACGACCGCGAGCAGATTCTTGGAGCGGTGGTTCACCTCGCGCATCAGCAGGCGCTGCGTCTCCTCGGCCTTGACGCGTTCGGTGATGTCGCGGGCAATCTTCGACGCGCCGACGATGCGGCCGCCTTCGCCGCGGATGGGGGAGATGGTCAGAGAGACGTTGATCAACTGGCCGTCCTTGCGCCGGCGCACGGTCTCGAAATGGTCGATGCGTTCGCCGCGGCGGATGCGTTCGAGGATGTCGGTTTCCTCGGAATGGCGTTCGAGGGGTATCAGCTTCATCACCGACTCGCCGATCATTTCCTCGGCGGAGTACCCGAACACGAGCTGGGCGCCACGATTCCACGTGGTAATCCGGCTGTTCAAATCTTTGCTGATGATCGCGTCATGCGAGGATTCGACGATCGCGGCGAGCAGTTCGTGCTGCTGTTGCCGGTCCGTATCGCCCTCGCCGTCCTTCGCCCTGCCCAAAACACGTTGCTCCGATGCATACGGACCGGAGCGCCGCGCAGACGGCGCCCGGTCCGCATCCTAATTCCCGGCCGGTGAAGATGGGGATCTCAATCCCCGGCGGGCAAACTGTGACGATGGCAACTGCCGGGGCGGGGCAAGGTCTTGGGGGAGGGGAAACCTCTTGTCGCCATCGTCGCACCGGAAAATGCAGGCCCCTCGATTTGGTTCCACCGGTTTCAAACTTTTTTTGCATTCGGCATTTTTTGTTGCACGACGGCCTCCGAATACGCCTCCCGCAACACGCCGATGGCGGCGATTTTCGCCTTGAGCGGGGACCAGTCATCATTGGTGGCGATGGGTGCCCAGAGGGCCTCGACCTCGTCGATCAGCATCGTGCAGGGGGCATCGCTGGCGAAATAGCTGTGCGACAGCGCCCTTTCGACCGGCTCATGGGCCATCAATGCTTCGCGCACTTCGTCGAAAACCGGCCCGGCATAAGTTGCCGCTTCCGCGCTGCCGCCGGCACGATGCGATGACTGCATGCCGCCACGCCAATCGAAGAAGAAGCGCTCGAAGGGCATGCGCGTGCCTTCGAGGAAGCGCCAGACCGCCCCCACGAGGTTCTGTGCCGCCTTTTCGCCGGCATCTTCGAGGCCGAGGCGCCAGCGCATGGCTTCGGCAAAGCGGGCGCGGAACTCGGAACCGAAGCCTTCCAGCACCTTCATCAGCCCGTCCTGCGGGGCGAGTGGGAGCAGACACTCGGCCAGCCGCGTCAGGTTCCACAGCAGCGTGTCCGGCTGGCGGCCGAAGGCGTAAAGGCGCGTTTCGTCGAAATAAGCGGCGGTGAAGGCGGGATCGAGCACGGGTGCAAAGCGCCAGGGGCCGTAGTCGAAGCTTTCGCCGGTGACGTTGATGTTGTCGGTGTTGAGCACGCCGTGCACGAAGCCGGCGGTCATCCAGCGCGCGCCGGTGCGGGCGACGCGGCGGCCGACCTCTTCCAGGAAAGCCAGCGCGCGGGCTGCGGTGTCTTCCACCCAGACATCGGTGAAGTAGGTGCGCACGACGTGATCCATCAGTCGCGCGACATTGTCGTGCTGGTCGAGGTAGAGCAGGCGCTGGAAGCTGCCGATGCGGATGTGAGAGTGACTGAGCCGCGTCAGCACGCAGGAGCGCGTCGGCGATGACTCGTCGCCTCGCCAAAGCTCCTCGCCGGTCTCGACAAGGCTGAAGGTCTTCGAGGTGTCGACGCCGAGCGCCTCCAGCATCTCGGTCGCCAGAAGCTCTCGCACGCCGCCCTTCAGCGTCAGACGGCCATCGGCGGTACGCGACCACGGCGTCCTGCCGCTGCCTTTGGTGGCCAGGTCGAGCAGGCGGCCGTCCTCGGCATCGCGGAGCTGGGCGAACAGGAAGCCGCGCCCGTCGCCGAGGTCGGGATTGTAGGAGCGGAACTGATGGCCATGATAGCGTAGCGCGAGGGGCTGCTCGAAGCTGCCCGGCAGCGGCGCAAAGCGGCCGAAATGATCGAGCCATTCCGCGTCGGTCAGTTCGTCCAGACCGACCCGCGCGGCCCAGCGATCATTGCGCCAGCGCAGGTCGTGGCGCGTGAATTCGGCGGCGCGGACCGCGTCGTAGAAGTCGGGGCCGAGCTCGGCGTGGCGTCGTGACGGGCTGTAGACGGGCGAAACGGGCATGGCTCCCAATATGCCGCCCGGGCGCGGCCTGGGAAGCCCGCCCCGGCCGCTTCGACTGCGTGATCGCGTAATATCGACTCGCATGCAGCATGTGCATGCTGCATGCGGGCGAATGCCGCGTGACCGCAGATGCGGCCACACCGCACCCCATTGCGATGGCGTTCCCCGGCCTGCCCGGTGTACGAGGCACCGGGCAGGCGCCCTCGACGGTTTTCCTGCGAGCGTCTGCCGCAAATCCTCCCGATTGATCCGCCAGACCAAAACGCTAGATTCTTTCGGCGAAGGGACATTTCGCGGAGAACGAGCATGACGACCTCAGCCCGACTGACGAAGACCCTGGCGGTTGCCGCCGCGCTGGCGATGGCGGCCACCGCGACTCTGGCCGCAAACCGGCCTGACACACGCTCGATGAGCTGCGAGCGGGTGCAGTCTCTGATACGGGACCGTGGCGCGGTGGTGATGACAACCGGCCGGCACACATATGAGCGCTTTGTCGCACGCGATTCGGCCTGCTACCGGCCCGAGATCGCATGGCAGACGACGGTTCGCGCGAAGGACACCGGCGCCTGCCCGGTCTATCACTGCATCAACGAGGAACTGGTCAGGCCGCGCTTCGAGTTCAAATTCTAGCGGTCGGCTTGCGGACCTCGGCTAGTAGGCCGGTGGCGACATCACCCATACGACGACGGCTTCCTCGTCGCCGTCGTTGCACCAGGCAGCGGCCTTGCCCTTGAAGCGGAACGAGTCGCCGGCTTCCAGGGTGTGGATCGTGCCGTCCACCTCCAGCGTCAGCCTGCCGGACAGAACGTAGCCCGATTCTTCGACGTCGCGGCGGGCGGGCTGGGCAGCCGCGGCGCCCGGCTGCATGACGCGGCGGCGCATCTGGCTGGCGCCGCCGAGCGAGGGCGAAAGCAACTCTTCGGACATGCCGCCGGCCGCTGGGCCGATGTGCCGGCGCTGGTCGGCGCGCACCACAACGCCGCTCTCCGGTTCGGCGGGAGCGCCGCGGGTGTCGAAGAGGCTGAGCGGCACGCCGAACGCTTCCGCCATGCGGCGCAGATCGGGCAGCGTCGGCATCGAGATGCCGCGCTCGACCTGGCTCAGCCAGCCGACCGAACGGCCGATCTTCTCAGAGATCTGTGCAAGCGTGAGGCTCTTCGCCAACCTCAGGGCGCGCAGGTCGTGCGACAGGCGCTGGTCGATGCGCGCCAGCGCGCGGGACAGGCTGCTGTCCTTCGCGGGGTTCGCGGAATCGGCCATGAAAAGCGTCCCACCAATTTCATTGACGATCTAGGGATGAAAAACTAAAGCTGAATTTCACCGGTTTGTCGAGCGCGCAGCGTGCCGCAGGGCATGCCGCCGGGGCAGGAGGGGAAACTCCCCGCTCAAGCGGATCGGGAGGGACCACCGGGAAAGGATGCCGCGCATGCTGGCGCCGGACAAGCAGGCGGGCGAGGCGAGCCGGGACGGGCTCGACATTGCCGAAACCATCGACGAAGCCATCCTGACGCGCCGCTCGGTGCGGGCGTTCCTGCCCGATCCGGTCGATGACCTGCTCATCCGCGAAATTCTCGAACTCGGATCGCGCGCGCCTTCGGGCACCAACATGCAGCCGTGGAAGACCTATGTCACCAAGGGGGCCGTCAAGGACGCGATCTCGCAGGCCATACTGGACTCCGGCAAGCGCGCCGAGAAGGTCGAGTGGGACGAGTACCGCTACTATCCCGACAAGTTCTTCGACCCATACCTCACCCGCCGGCGTACCGTCGGCTTCGCGCTCTACGATGCGCTGGGCATCCAGCGGCGCGAGGTGGAGCGCATGCGGGCGCAGCACGACCGCAACTTCCTGTTCTTCGACGCGCCCGTCGGCATGATCTTCACCATCGACCGCCGGCTGAACAAGGGCTCGTGGATCGACCACGGCATGTTCCTGCAGACGGTGATGCTGGCGGCGCGCGCGAGGGGGTTGCACACCTGCCCGCAGGCGGCGTTCGCTCCGTACCATCGCGAGATCAGGCCGATCCTGGGCATCCCCGACGAAGAGGTCGTGGTGTGCGGCATGGCCGTCGGCTACGAGGACTGCGACAAGCCGGAGAACAATTTCCGCACCGAGCGCGCACCGCTCGAAGAGTGGGTTACGTTCGTCGAGTAGTCACACCGCCGGCAGCTGCCGGTAGACCAGTTCGCTGATGCGCTCCAACTGCTCGCGGCCGATTTCGCCGCTGATGGCGTAGCCAACCGGCCCGTCGATCCAGTAGAAAGTCTGCACCGTGTCGCCAGTGCCTGGGCCGGTGTCGAAGCGGAAGCCGGTTTCGCGGTTCGTGTCGCTGCGGCCGAAGAACAGCGTCAGGCGCTGGCCGGCCGCGTTCTGGTACATCAGCAGCGCGCCAGGCTTGTCGCGATAAGGCACCAGTCGGCCGCCCATCAGCTCGAAGCCTTCGCCGGAGAGGTCGGGCGCGGCGATTTCGCTGCCCAGCCGCTTGCCGAGCCACGTGACAAGATGCGTCTTCTCGTCGGCGCCGACCTCGACGGCGTGGCGAGCCTCGCGCGTGTAGATCAGGTAATTGGCACGCGCAGCCTGCGGCAGGAGGCGAAGCGCGCCGTCGTCGGACGCCGGCGAGAAGGCGAGCGTGCCGGCGATACCGGCGCCGACGCCGACGGCCAGCAACCCGACCGCGGCGGCGGCGGCCGTCAGGCGCGACGCGCGCCTTCTGCTGCCGTAGAGGCGCACCATCTCCTCGACCAGCCGGCGCTCGTCGGGACGTGGCGCCGGTGCTGCGTAGAGCGCCCGGATCGCCTCGTTCTGCGCCTTCCAGGAGGCCGCTTCCGCTGCGGCGGCGGGATTGTGCGCAAGCAGGCGCTCGATCTCGGCGCGGCGAGCCTCGTCTAGCCGGCCGTCGGCCCAGGCGTGCAGGTCGTCGTCGTTGACGGCGCGGGGCATCTCGTCGTTCATCCGGGTCTCCGCAGTCCGATCACGTTGCGGCCTTCCATGGTCTGCGCGACGGCCCGGCGCGCGCGCGACAAACGCGACATCACCGTACCGACGGGGATCTCCAGCATGCCGGCGACCTCCGCATAGGCGTAACCTTCCACCACAACGAGCATGAGCACGCTGCGCTGCTCCGGCGGCAGCAGGTCGATCGCGGCGGCGAGGCGGTCGCGCTCCAGCGGGTCGCCCAGCGCCGCCGGTGCGGCGACCTCGCCGGCCTCGTCCAGCGCGGCAAGCTGCGTGCGGCCGGCGGTGCTGCGATAGCGGCGGCGGTGCATGTTGGTGACGATCGTCATCAGCCAGCCGCGCAGATTGACGCCGCGCCAGTCGCCGAGATGCGCGAAGGCGGCTTCCATGCTGTCCTGCACCAGATCGTCGGCGTCCTGCCGGCTGCGCGACAGGCTTGCCGCGTAGCGCCGCAGCGCCGGCATGAGCGCCAATATCTCGTCGGTGCGATCCGCCATGGCCAGCGGCGGGACCTTGCGGTCCCGCCCGTTCACCTCAAGAGTTCAGGGCCGCGCGGCTTCCCAGTTGCCGCCCACGCCGTCGCCGGTCGTGTCGCCTTCCTTGACGTCCTTGATCCAGTAATACAGCGGCCAGCCCTGCTTGGCCCACTGCTTCGAGCCGTCCTTGCGCTCGACGAGGGTATAGTCGCCCTCGGCAGCGGCGCCGGCGGCGGCGATTGCGGGCGGCCAGTTCACGGCGCACTGGTCATAGCAATTGGACACGCCCGGCGTGTCCTTCTTGAACGTTTAGAGCGTCATGCCGTTTTCGCCGGCGAGCACGTCGCCGATGCCGGTCTTGACGGTCTTCACCGGCACGGCGGCCCATGCGACACCCGCGGCGAGCGCCACGAAAGCGGCGGACAGGACAAATTTCCTCATTTGACAAACCTCCCATCTCAACGCGCCCGACTTTCGGGCGCACGATGGTGAGATGCCGGCGGGCCGTGATTTATTCCCGCGCGCCGCGAAAAAACTTCAGACCACCTCGCAGCCGACTTCCTCGGCGAGATGGCAGAGCGTCTTCCAGAAGCTGCGGGCGAAGGAGCGGAAGACGACGATGTCGAACTGCTGCTCGCCGCTGCGCTGTATCTGGGCGAAGACTTCGTGATGCGCGGTGGCGCGGCCGGCCGACATCGGAAAGGCGGCAAGCGCGAAGTCGATCGCGAACAGTTTTGCCAATACCCACTCCACTCGGGGGCCGGAGACGCGGATGACCGTGCGGCCATGCGACAGGTCGGTCACGCTGCCGGCGGCGCTGGTCATGGCGGCTTCCAGTTGCGCGCCGGTCCCCTCTGCCTGATCGATGACCAGCCATTTTCGCGGTGCGAAGCCGAAGGCTGACCTTGTCTTTGTCGCAACGCCGGAGCCCGGTGTGTCGGCCAGCGCCAGCCCGGTGACCGCCGAGATCGCGGCAAGCGCCGTCGCTTCCGAGCCGGGCCACGCGACCACCTCGACCACGGAGCCGGGCTTCAGCTCGAGCAGGCGGAACCCGGGGCCGCCGGTGAGGTTGCCGTATGAGCCGGGCCGGTAGGCAGGGCCGATCGGGGATTCGCGCTCAACCATGCATGCGGCTCCCGTCGGGGTCGAAGAAGTGGTGGCTGACAATCTCCACCGGGCCGAAGCGGCCGCGCAGCGGGTCGGACACGAAGGCGCGGCTGCCGTGACGCGCCTTGCCGCCGCGTACCAGCGCCAGCCCGATGTATCTTTCCAGCGCGGGCGAATAGCAGACGGCGGTGACGTGGCCGATGCTCTCGCCAAGCTTTTCGAGGCTGCCGTCGAGCACAATATGGCTGCCACCATTGAGCGCGCGACCGTCGAGCGAGACGACGCCGACGAGGCGGACGCGGTCAACGCTGTTCAGCTCGCCGCGATCCATGACGGCCGAGCCGACGAACGGTTTCTTCTTCGACAGCATCCAGTCGAGATGGAGGTCGCGCGCCGTGGTGCGGCCGTCGATCTCCGAGCCTGTGACGTGGCCCTTCTCGATGCGCAGCGCGCCGGATGCCTCCAGCCCGTAGGGCAGGATGCCGAACGGCGCGCCTGCCGCCATCAGCGCTTCCCAGACATGGGTGCCGTGGCCGGCGCCGCAATAGACCTCGTAAGCGAGTTCGCCCGAGAAGGAGAGCCGGCACACGACCACCGGCGCGCCATCGATCTCGCCACGCACGATGCCCATGAAGGGCAGGGCGGTGTCGTCGACTGCGATGCCGGCAACGGCCTTTTCCAGCACCTTGCGTGCATTCGGCCCGGCGACGGCCGCGCCCGCCCATTCGTCGGTGACCGAAGTCAGGCTGACGCGCAGGTCGGGCCAGACGACGTCGAGGAAATATTCGAGCTGCTGCATGACCTTGCCGGCACCGGTGGTCGTTGTGGTCATCAGGAAATCGTGTTCGCCCAGCCGCCAGGTCGTGCCGTCGTCGAAGGCGATGCCGTCTTCGCGCAGCATCAGGCCGTAGCGCGCCCTGCCGACGGGCAGCGTGGAGAAGATGTTGGTGTAGACGCGGTCCAGGAAAATCGCGGCGTCGGGACCCTTCACCGCGATCTTGCCGAGCGTCGACACGTCCATCAGGCCGACCGAGCCGCGCACGGCGCGCGCCTCGCGCACATAGGCCTGCTCGACCGTCTCGCCGGGCAGGCCGTAGATCATCGGCCGGTGCCACAGGCCGACAGTGTACATGCGGGCGCCATGCTCGACGTGCCAGTCGTGCGTGGGGGTCAGCCGGTCGGGCGCGAAGTCGCCGGCGCGCTCGGCGGCGATGGAGCCGATCGAGACCGGCGCGTAGGGCGCGCGGAAGCGGGTGGCGCCGACCTCGGGGACGGAAACGCCGCGGGCGGCGGCCATGATGGCCAGCCCGGGCACATTGGAGGTCTTGCCCTGGTCGGTTGCCATGCCGAGCGTTGTGTAGCGCTTCAAATGCTCGACGGAGACGAAGCCCTCGCGATGGGCCAGCCTTACGTCGTCGGCGGTGACGTCGTGCTGTAGGTCGACGAAGGCCTTTTTTCCTCCGGCTATCTCGAAGACCGGGGCCGGAGCGGCGTCGAGCGCCGGGGCGCCGACGTCGGGGCCTTTTGCGCGGCTGGCGCGGGCGTCGGATGCGGCTTCTCCTGCCGCACGGCCGTCGGCCAGAACGGTAGCCGTATCGAAGACGCCGTTGAAGGCGCCGGCCCCCTTCCAGTTCTGCGTCGGCGCCGGAGGCATGAACGCCTGCAGCGTGTCGTTCCATTCCGGCTTCTGGCCGGCCTGGCTGGCGAGGTGGATCACCGGCGACCAGCCGCCGGAGACGCCCAGGCAATCGACGGCGAGCTTGCGCGCCTCGCCAGCCGGCTTGCCGCCGGTCAGGCGCTGGACCGAGACGCCCGCGAGCGCCCTGCCGCCAGAGGTGCCGGTCACCGCGTGACCGAGCAGCAGTTCGGCGCCGGCCTGCTGCGCCAGCGCACGGGCGGGCATCGAGAGCTCGGATCGAACGTCGACAATGGCGGTCACGTTCGCGCCGGCTTTCGCGAGGGCGGCGGCCGCTGCATAGGCCGAGTCGTTGTTGGTGAAGAAAGCGACGGAAGTGCCTGGCAGGACGCCATATTCGGCCGCGTAGCGCTGGGTCGCCGAGGCGAGCATCACGCCCGGCCGGTCATTGCCGGAAAAGACCAGCGGACGTTCCAGCGCACCGGTCGCGAGCACCACCTGGCCGGCGCGGATGACCCAATGGCGGTGGCGCGGCTCGCCCTTTCCGATGACCTTCCTGTGGTCGGCGACGCGTTCGATGGCCGCAAGCACGTTGCCGTCATAGTAGCCCCAGACGGTGGTGCGGGTGAGTAGACGGACGTTGGGCTGGTTGGCCAACTCATCGGCCGTGTCGGACGCCCAATCAGCGGCTTGCTGGCCGCCGATCGTCTCGCCCGACCATTTGGCCGAACCGCCGATGGCCGGGTCCATCTCGGCGAGGATGACGCGCTTGCCCGACGCTGCGGCCGCCTTCGCGGCACCGATGCCGGCCGGGCCTGCGCCGACAACCAGCACGTCGCAAAAGGCGTTCATGCGCTCGTAGCGCCACGGGTCCTTGGCCGTGTCGGCGCGGCCGAGGCCGGCGGCGCGGCGAATGAACCATTCGCAGAACATCCAGAATCGCGTGCCTTTCAACGGGCCGATCACCGGCCCCATGAAGGTCTTGTAGTAGAAGCCGGCCGAGATCAGTCCGCCGGCAAGCCCATTGACCGCGCCGATGTCGAAGGCGAGCGAGGGCCAGCGGTTCTGGCTGACGGCGATGAGGCCATCGTAGATTTCGATCTGGGTCGCCGGGATATTGGGCTCGCGCACGCCGTCGCGCAGCACGGTCACCAGTGCGTTCGGCTCGTCGGCGCCAGCCGCAAAGATGCCGCGCGGGCGGTGGTATTTGAACGAGCGGCCGACCAGGGTGACGCCGCTGGCGAGCAGCGCCGAGGCCAGCGTGTCGCCGGGATGGCCGGAAAGCTGGCGGCCGTCGAAGGTGAAGCGGACAGAGCGGTCACGATCGATACGACCGCCCGACGAGGTGCGACGCGGGCTCATGCCGGCTTCCTGCGCGAGCGGACGGAAGGTGTGCGTACTGCCTTTGCGAGACGCGCCGGCTTCGCGGGCGCCTTGGCGGAGGGCTTTGGCGCGACGGGTTTCGCGCGGTGCGGCTTCGGCTGGGCCGGCGCTGTCGGCGCGACGGCGGCCTGTGCACCGTGTGCGTATGCCACCGATATGATCTCATGGGTGGTGGTGTCGCGCACCACGACCAGATGCGCCCGGCAGCCGCCGGCATGCTGCCAGTATTCGCGGTGCGGGCCGGCCGCGTTGGTGCGCTGGAAGACGTAGTCGGTCCAGGCCTGCGGGTCGTTCGACATGGGGTCGGGACGGGCGCGGTTGGCGTCGCCCTGGTAGGAAAATTCGACCACGTCGCGCGGGCCGCAATAGGGGCAGGTGATCAGCATCGCTTCTTTTCCGATCGCATGGTCCTCATCCGAAAAGTCTGCAACTTTTCGGGGCCATGCTCAGTGCAGCTTGGGCGTCGCGCCCTGGCCCTTCTCGTCAATGATGTAGCCGCGCTCGAAACGGTCGAGCGTGTAGGCGGCGTTGATGGCGTGCGGCGCGTCGCGGGCGATCGTGTGGGCGAATGCGAAGCCCGAGGCAGGGGTAGCCTTGAAGCCGCCGTAGCACCAGCCGCAATTCAGATACATGCCGGGCAGGGGTCCCTTGGTGATGATTGGCGAGCCGTCCATCGACATGTCCATGACGCCACCCCACGAGCGCAGCAGCCGCAGCCGGGCGACGGCGGGGAACATTGCCACCATCTCGCTCATCACGTCTTCGACCACCGGCAGATTGCCGCGCTGGGCGTAGGAATTGTAACCATCGATATCGCCGCCGAAGACCAGTCCACCCTTGTCGGATTGCGACATGTAGAGGTGGCCGCCGCCGAATGTGACGACGCCGCCGACCAGCGGCTTCAGCGATTCGGAGACGAAGGCCTGCAGCACATGGCTCTCGATGGGGAGCCGGTCGATGCCGGCGAGTTTCATCACCCGGCCGGTCGAGCCCGCGACGGCGACACCGACTTTTTTCGCCGAGATGTCGCCGCGCGTGGTGCGTACGCCGGTGATGGTGTCGCCGTCGCGGATGAAACCCGTCAGTTCGCAGTTCTCGATGATGTCGACGCCCAGGCGGTCCGCGCCGCGGGCGTAGCCCCAGGCCACCGCATCGTGGCGGGCCGTGCCGGCGCGCGGCTGCAACAGGCCGCCGACGACGGGGAAGCGCGCTTTCGGCGAGACGTCCACGCCCGGCGCAAAGCGGGCGATCTCGGCCGGCGTCAGCCACACGCCGTCGCCGCCGCCGTGGCGCATGGCGTTGCCGCGCCGGATATAGTCGTCAGCCTGTCCCGGCGAATGAGCGAGGTTGAGGATGCCGCGCTGCGAGAACATCACGTTGTAGTTCAACTCGTGGGAGAGGTTCTCCCACATCTTCACCGAATGGTCGTAAAAGCGGATCGAATCGGGCAGCAGGTAGTTGGACCGCACGATGGTGGTGTTGCGGCCGATATTGCCGGAGCCGAGCCAGCCCTTCTCGATGACCGCGACGTTGCGGACCCCGAATTCGCGGGCCAGATAGTAGGCAGTGGACAGGCCATGACCGCCGCCGCCGACAATTACGACGTCATAGGACGGCTTCGGGTCTGCCTTGCGCCAGGCAGGCTGCCAGTCGCGGTTACCGGACAGTGCGTTGCGAAGCAGCGAGAATGCGGAATATTCGGCCATCTGAACCGGATTCTGAGTAGGGGCGCCGAAACCTATAGCCGCTTGGCCGCGGCGAAGGCAAAGAAAGCGCCATCGGCTTTCGGGCGCACGACGCCGATCAGGCGGCGCGGCCGGCCGGCTTGCCCGTGGGGGGTACGCGCAATATCAAGGGGCAAGACTCGCAGGGATGCCGCCTGACCGTGACGCGCAGATTTCTGTTTCTCGCCTTCCTCGCCTTGCTGGGACTGGCCCAGCCGGCGATGTGGGCGACACCGGCCGCGGCGCAGGCGCCGCAGGCGGGACGTGCGGGGGTCGATGCAAAGATCGAGCAGCAGATCGCCGATTTCGGCGTGCGTATCGACTCGCTGGCGCAGCAGATGCGCGTGGCCGTGGAGGACGACAACCGGCTCGTCGATATCCGCAACCAGCTCGAGACCATCGGCCGGGAGCTGCTCGCCGCCAGCGTCGCGCTCGGGCCGCGGCTCAGCGAGATCAACACCCGGCTTGAGCAGATCGGACCGCCACCAGCGGAAGGCCAGCCGCAGGAGCCTCCCGGGCTGGCAGAAGAACGCACCTCCCTGCAGCAGGAGAAGGCGGCCATCAACGCGCTGCTCGGCACTGCCGAGAACCTTTCCGTCAGGATCAGCCGGCTGGTCGAAGAAATCGCGGAACTGCGACGCGAGCTGTTCGCGAGCCAGCTGACGCGCCGCTACGACATCCTCACGGCGCTAAGTCCGGCGGTCGTCAGCGAGGCGATCGCGGAATTGCGCGATCTCTACAACCGCTTCCACTCGTGGATACAGTTCAGCCTGCGCTTCAAGCTGAATTCGGTGCTGTTCGCCACCTTCTTCGCGCTTACGGCCGCGGCACTGCTTTTGATCGGCGGCCGTCGCATTTTCGGGCGGCTCATCCATCGCGATCCGACCACCGAGGATCCGCCCTATATCACGCGGCTGTCGGTGGCGTTCTGGTCGACCTTTCTCTCCTCCGCGGCGCTCTGTGTCTTCCTGATCGCGACCTACTTCCTGCTGGCCTACTTCAACGTCATGCGGCCGGACGTGGAGGAGATTCTGGCGACGGTCTTCAACGTCATCGCCACCGTCTATTTCGTGAACCGTCTGGCGCGCGCGACGTTTTCGCCGCGTTTGCCGAACTGGCGACTGGTGGCGATGGAAACGCCGGCGGCGCGCACACTGTTCTGGCTGGTCTGGGCGACCGCCATCGTGACCGGCTTCGATTTCGTGCTCAACCGCGTCAACCTGGTTCTAGCCTCGCCGCTGTCGCTGACAATCGCCAAGAGCCTGCTTGCCACGGTGCTCGTGGGTCTACTGGTGGTGGCCATCGCCACCGTGAAGCCTTACGTCGATGACGAGGGGCGACCCAAGCCGTGGCCGGCTCTCGTGCGGTTCGTGTTCTACACGTTGGGTTTCTCAACCATCCTTGCGGCCGTGCTCGGTTATATCGGGCTGGCGCGCTTCATCTCGCAACAGATCGTCGTCACCGGCGCGATTCTCGCAACGATGTATCTCGGGCACCTGTCGTCGCGGGCGATCTCGGATCTCGGATCGCTGAGGCACACGCGCTTCGGCCGCTGGCTCGACGACCGCTTCAGTTTCGATGAGTCGACCGAGGATCAGATCGGCCTGGCGCTGTCGGTCGTCCTGCATCTGGTGATCCTGCTGATCGGCGTACCGCTGATCCTGCTGCAGTGGGGGTTCCAGTGGGGCGACATCACCACCTGGGCGCTGCGGGTCGTGTACGAAATCCGCATCGGTTCGGTATCGTTCTCGCTGATGGGGCTGGCGACCGGCATCCTGGTCTTCATCCTGGGCTACTTCGCGACCCGCTGGTTCCAGGGTTGGCTGGACGGCTCCGTTATGACGCGTGGCAAGGTCGATGCCGGCGTGCGCAATTCCATCCGCACGGTGATCGGTTATGCCGGCATCGCGGTCGCCGCACTCATCGGCATCTCGGCCGCGGGCATCGATCTGTCCAATCTCGCGCTCGTGGCCGGCGGTCTTTCGCTCGGCATCGGCTTCGGGCTGCAGAACATCGTGCAGAATTTCGTGTCGGGGCTGATCCTTCTGGTCGAACGGCCGTTCAAGGCCGGAGACTGGATCGTCGCTGGCGGCGTGTCGGGCAATGTGCGCCGCATCAGTGTGCGCGCCACGGAGATCGAAACGTTCCAGAAGCAGACGGTCATCCTGCCGAACTCCACGCTGATCAACGACAAGGTCGCCAACTGGACCCACCGTAACAAGCTCGGGCGCACCGAGGTCCCGATCGGCGCCGCCTACGATGCCGACCCACGCAAGGTTCACGCTCTGCTGACCGAAATCATCGACGAGCAGCCTGCGGTCCTGCGCAATCCGGCCCCGCACGTTCAACTGGTGGGGTTTGCCGACTCCTCGATCAATTTCGAGATGCGGTTCTTCCTGGCGGACATCACGGCACAGCTCGCAGTCACCAACGAGATCAAGTTCCGCATCTACGAGCGGTTCAAGGAGGAGGGAATCGGCATTCCGTTCCCGCAGCGCGGTGTGAACCTGCCGCAGGACATGGTCGACGCGGTCAAGCAGATGGCGTCCGCGCAGGCGGCAGAACCCAGCAAGCCGCGCGCCGGCAGAACCCGCCGCCCGAAAAGCTGAGCGTTCAGATGGCGTTCAGCTTGGGGGCCGTATAGAATTGCCGCAACGCCCCAGGAGGGGCTCAAGAGGAGCTGGCCGCAGGGCCGGTAACAGGAATGAAGAAGTTCGGTGCAGTCCTTGTCTTCGTGCTGGCCTCGGCCGCCGCGAGCGCATCGCATGCTGCCACGGCGATCAACATGGACTCGGAGCCGCGCACGATCACGGTGACCGAGGGCGGAAACCGCGTCGAGGTGGTCATCCCGGCTGGCGAAACCGCGCAGATCTGCCCGTCCGGCTGCTTCGTGACCATGCCCGACGGCGACCGCGCCGCGCTGACCGGGTCCGAGACGATCGAGATCAGCGGCGGCAAGGGCCGCGTGCGCTGAGCGCAACTGCCAGCAGGAGTTCGGAGGGCCGGCCATGCCGGCCCTTTTCGTTTGGCGCGACGCCCGCGTCGCGGCGCTTGGGGACGATGTCGCAAACAGGCTGAAATCGCCAGTCGCCGCTCTATAGTGTGCCGGGAATTCCACTCCTCAGGCGGCGGGCATGGCAGCGTTTCCGGCAAAGGCTAAGGTCGTCATCATCGGGCTGGGCGGCATCGTCGGCGCATCCGTCGCGCATCATCTGATCGAGCGCGGCTGGGACGGCATCGTCGGCATCGACAAGTCTGGCATACCGACCGACATCGGCTCGACCGCGCATGCATCGGACTTCTGCTACATGACCAGCCACGACTTCCTGTCGTGCTGGACCTCGCTCTACTCGATCGACTTCTATTCGAAGCTTGGCCACTACGACCGCGTCGGCGGGCTGGAGGTGGCGCGTGTCGGCGACGACACGCGCATGGACGAGATCCGGCGCAAGGTGACGTCCGGCAAGGCGTTCGGCACGCGGGCACGCCTGATCGAGCCGGCCGAGATCAAGCAGAAATTCCCGCTGATCGAAGAATCGATGGTGCAGGGCGGTCTGTGGGATCCCGACGCCGGCCTTGTCATACCGCGCTCGCAGACCGTCGCCGGCAAGCTGGTCGACATGGGCGTGGCCGCCGGCAAGCTCAAGGCGTTCGCCAATACGGCGGCGAAGTCGCTGGTCATCGAGGGCGGGCGCATCAAGGGCGTCGTCACCGACCGCGGCATCATTCATGCCGACTACGTGATCGTTTGCACCGGCCTTTGGGGGCGGCTGATCGCCGCCATGGCTGGCGAGGATCTGCCGGTTATGCCGATCGACCACCCGCTGACCTTCTTCGGGCCGTACAAGGAATTCGCCGGCACCGGCAAGGAGATCGGCTTCCCGCTGCTGCGCGACCAGGGCAACTCCGCCTACATGCGCGATACCGGCGATCCCGTGACCGCCGAGGGCGGCATGATCGAGTGGGGCTATTACGAGGAGCACAATCCGCGCCTCGTGCATCCGCGCGAGCTGCTGGAGAAGGAGCAGACGCGGCTGTCGCCGTCGCAGCGCGACCTCGACATGGAGCAGATCATCGCGCCGCTGGAGCGCGCCATCGAGCTGACGCCGATCCTCGGCGAGCTCGGCTACGACGAGCGGCGCTCGTTCAACGGTCTGCTGCAGGTAACTGCGGACGGCGGCCCGTCCATTGGTGAGAGCCAGAAGGTGCGGGGGCTGTGGTACGCGGTCGGCATCTGGGTCAAGGACGCGCCCGGCATGGCCAAGCTGGTCGCCGACTGGATGACCGACGGGCGCACGGCGATCGACCACAACCGCATCGACTATGCGCGCTTCTACCCCCACCAGATGGAGGAAGGTTTTGTCGCCGGGCGCTGCGGCGAGGCGGCGCAGAAGGTCTACAACCCGGCCGTCCATCCGCGGGAACCCTATGCGACGGGTCGCAACATCCGCCGCTCGCCCTTCTACGAGCGCGAGAAGGCGCTGGGCGGCCACTTCATGGAACTCGGCGGCTGGGAGCGCGCGCACGGATACGCCGCGAACGACCACCTGCTGGCGAAGTACGGCAACCGCGTGCCGGTGCGCGAGAACGAGTGGGACAACCGCCATTTCTGGCGCGTGTCCAACGCCGAGCACCTCGCCATGAGCGAGGATTGCGGCATCGTGAACCTGTCGCACTTCTACATGTTCGACGTGGAGGGGCCGGACCATGTCGCGCTGATGGAATGGCTGTGCGCGGCGAAGATCGGCGGCGACGCCAACATCGGAAAGGGCATCTACACGCACTTCCTCGACGACGAAGGCATGGTGCGCGCCGACCTGACCGTCATCCGCATGGCCGATCGGTGCCGGGTGATCGACGGCGCCGACGCGGGGCCGCGCGACTTCCACTATGTGAAGCGCGTGGCCGAGGACAAAGGCTTCGACGTGACGGTGACCGATGTGACGGAGAAGTTCGTCACGATCGGCATCTGGGGGCCGAACGCGCGGAAAACCCTGCAGAAGGTGGTGGCGGACCCGGCGGGGCTTGAGCCCGGAGCGTTCGCCTTCGCCGCGATCAAGCCGATCCTCATTGCGGGCAAGGACGTAACGGCCTTCCGCATCTCCTATGTCGGCGAGCAGGGCTGGGAACTGCACATGCGCTACGAGGACGGTCTTGCCGTCTGGGACACGCTGCGCGCCACCGGCGTGATGGCCTTCGGCGTCGAGACCTACGCCAATTCGCGCCGGGTGGAGAAGAGCCTGCGGCTGCAGAACGCCGACCTGCTGACCGAGTACAATCTGATCGAGTCCGATCTCCAGCGTCCGAAGGTGAAAGAGGCCGATTTCAGGGGCAAGGCAAAGCACCTTGAACACCGGGCGCGCCCGCACCAGCCGGCGATGCTGTGCACCCTGGTGATGACGGACAATCGCGATTCGAAGGGCGTGCCGCGCTACCCGGTGGGCACGATGCCGGTTCTGGACCCGACAACCGGCGAGACGCTCGTCGATGAGCTTGGGCGCCGCTCCTTCACCACGTCGGTGGCGTATGGCCCGACGATCGGCAGGAACATCGCGCTCGCCTATCTGCCGTGGTCGTACTGCAAGGACGGCACGAAGCTTCAGGTCGAGTATTTCGGCGAGACTTATCCGGTCGAGGTCGCGGGCGTCGGGTACAAGCCGCTCTACGATCCGGAGAACCTGAAGCCGCGGAGCTGACGGCGTCTGCAATCGCGCGAAAGTGAACCGTTTATGACAGTGGGAAGCCGCCAAACCGGCTTTCAGACTCATTTCATCGGCGTAGTCTCCCGCCATGAAAGCGCTGAAGGGTTCCGCATGGGCCTTCTGCGGCGCGGTGAGCGTCGCCCTGTCGGCCTTTTCCCCAACCCAGGTCGCCGCTCAGGAAGCGGTGGACGTGGAACTTGTCCTTGCCGTCGATGTCTCGCTGTCGATGTCGTACGAGGAACTCAAGATCCAGCGTGACGGCTACACCGCCGCGCTGACGCATCCCGATGTGATCAACGCCATACGCGACGGCATCCACGGCAAGATCGCAGTCACCTACTTCGAGTGGGCCGGCGACATGTCGCAATACATGGTCGTGCCCTGGACGGTCATCGCCACGCGCGAGGACGCCGAGGCCGTGGCGGCGCAGATCACCGCCAGCCCGCCCAACAGCGCCCGGCGCACCTCGATCTCCGGCGGGCTGCGCTACGCGCAGGATCTTTTCGCCGAATCGCATTTCCGCGGTCTGAAGCGGGTGATCGACATCTCCGGCGACGGCCCCAACAACCAGGGCGAATATGTCGACCTCGCGCGCGACGACATCGTCGCCCAGGGCATCGTCATCAATGGTCTGCCGCTGATGACCGACGGAGGCATGATCTCCTCCTTCGACGTGCAGGACCTCGACCGCTACTACAACGACTGCGTGATTGGCGGGCCGGGGGCATTCATGATCCCCGTCAACGCCTGGGAGCAGTTTCCCGAGGCGATCCGGCGCAAGCTGGTGCTCGAGATCGCCGGCGATCCGGGCCGCGACTGGTGGCAGGATGCCATCAACAGCGGCATCGCGCCCGTGGTCAAAGTGGCCGGATACGACTGCCAGGTGGGCGAGAAGCGCTGGCGCGGCAGAAGCTGGATGTGGGACGAGACGCGGTAGCGCCTTCTGCCCAACGTACGACTATTGCCGTGACGCCAGTACCGCAGAAGGCGTCTCGCGCGCGGACTTGCCCGACGCGGTCGCCACGTCAGCGAGGCTGACGTCGACATTCGCGACCTTGAACCCCTTTTTCTCGAGCCCGGCACGAAGTGCGTCCGGCTGCTGTCCGACGAGAGGGGCAATTTCCGCAATCGTTCCGCGCTGGAAGAGTTCGACGACGACGCGTTCGGGCGGGGCATCGCGGCTGGTTGTCGAGCCAAGGGACGGGACAATGAAAGCTGCGCTCATGACCAGCGTCGCCGCCGCCGCGACCGCCATCGCGGGTTTGCGGAAATAGGCGAGCAACGGGCGCCAGTTGCGCCACACATGCAGGCCGAAAGGCAGCAACAGCAGCATCGACAGCCACTCGTGCATGGAATGGAAGTAGCGCATGCCGATGCCAAAGAAGATCGCGGCGCCGGAAACCGCGGAAATGACGAACAGCATTGATGTTAGAGGCGTGGCGTAGCGCGAGAGCAGCGACCGCATGGCTGGGGATCCCTTGTGTGCGGTGCACACAAGGCGCCGGCACAGGCGGCGAGTCACGTTAATTCCGGGTCACTTTGTGAAGAAGTGTTGCCGCTCAGGCTGCGAGCAGCAGCTTGCGGTCGGCGCGCTCCTGCTGGGGCGAGCGGGCGTAGAGTTCGCGGTAGCATTTGGAGAAATGCGAGGCCGAGACGAAGCCGCATGCGACCGCGACCTCGACCACCGGCAGGTTCGACTGCAGCAGCAGATGGCGGGCTCGGTCGAGCCTGATCTCGAGGTAGTAGCGGGCAGGCGACCGGCCCATCTCCTGGCGGAACAGCCGTTCGATCTGACGGCGCGACAGGCCGACATGGTCGGCCACCTCGACCAGCGACAGCGGCTCCGACAGGTTCGCCTCCATCAACTCTATGATGGCGAGCACGCGGCTGTTCTGCACGCCAAGGCGTGCCCTGAGCGGAAGTCGCTGGCGGTCGGTTGGGCTGCGCACCCGGTCGGTCAGGAACTGCTCGCAGACGCGGTTGACGAGATTGTCGTCGAAATCGTCGCCGATCAGCTTCAGCATCATGTCGAGCGAGGCGGTGCCGCCGGCGCAGGTGTAGATGTTGGCGTCGACCTCGAAGAGGTCGGCGAAAACGTTGGCCTTCGGAAACGCCTCCTGGAAACCCGGCAGGTTTTCCCAGTGGATGGCGCAACGCCTGTTGGCGAGCAGGCCGGCAGAGGCCAGCACATGCGCGCCGGTACACACACCACCCACGGCGACGCCGCGATTGTATTCCTCGCGCAGCCAGCCGTGCACGGTGCGGTTCTGGAAGCGCTCGACATTGAGGCCCGAGCAGACGAGCACCATCGACGGCCGGTCAGGCCCAAGCAGTTTGCGCCGCTCCTCGTCGAGCGAGGTATCGACCGCGCAGGGGACGCCGTTGGATGCGGCCACCGGCCTGCCGTCGAGGCTTGCCAGCCGCCATTTGTAGGCCTCGAATCCCAGCATGCGGTTGGCTACGCGCAGCGGCTCAAGCGCCGTTGCGAAGGCCATCATCGTGAAATCGGAAACAAGGAAGAAGACGATCGTCCGCTTCAACGCTGGCCTGGAAGACAAGCTTCGCCCCGCTAGCTGCTGGTGATGTCGCAATATGGCCAGCGTGCCTGCGAAAGCGGTTTGTTGTCAATGCCATGCCCGGTCGCATGCGGACCATGCATGCAAAAAGTGCCGGTCCGCGGTTGCGAGACGACGATATGGGAGATCGCGGCCGCCGTGACGGGGCAGGATCAGTTGACGATGAAACCGAAGCGGGCGGCGGCCATGGCGGCCGTCTGGCCCGGCATGGTGCGCGACAGGCGGGCGCGCTCGAGCTCGGTGGTCAGGTTGGACGCGGTGCGGCGGGCGCGGAAGAAGCGCGAGAAAAGGCGCATTGCAGGAACTCCATGCATTGTCACACGGAGCAACCGTCGCCTCGTCTGTTGGTTGGAGCGGTGGGGTGCTCGTTGGTGACGCGGATATAGGGGCGACTGCTGCTCAACGCGACGGCAAAAGCGAAGCGCGGCACTCGAAAAGCGACATGGGTTTCGCGGCGCAACGTCGACAATTGTCCAAATTCGCCTTTTAGATCATCATGTTGGCAAGACATATTGCAGCCATGCGCCGGGCGCATTGCCTCCATGCGACATGCACATGTCGGAGGCATATGCGCCCGGCGGAGGCCATTTCGCTCAGCATGCTGCCGGCCGCGCGGTCTGGACGTGGTGCTCATCGACACCGCGGGCCGACCCCGGCCAGCCGATGTCCTTCTGCACTTCGGCCGGCAGCGCGCCGAGCAGGCGCTCGGTGCTGCGGTAGCGGCGGCGACGCTCCAGTTCGCCGATATAGGTCGCGACGGGGGCGACGATGGCGGAAACGATGTTCATCACTCTTCTCCCTCGGTTGTCCGGCATCCTTCGTGCCGGTTCATGGGAGGAATATGCGGGAGGGCTTGCGTTCAATCAAACGAAATGAAATGATGTTTTCGTTAAGCGATCTTGATAGGTGAATGCCGTGACCGCTCCGCTGAATCACCCGCTGCCGCTGCTCGAGCTCGACGTGCTGCGTACCTTCGTCGCCATTGCCGAGACCGGCAGCTTCACCGCGGCGGCCAATGCGGTGTTCCGCACGCCGTCGGCCGTCTCCATGCAGATCAAGAAGCTGGAGGAGACGCTGCGCTGCCAGGTGTTCACGCGCGATGCGCGGTCGGTGACGCTGACGCCGGACGGCGAGGTGCTGATCGGCTATGCGCGGCGCATGCTGGCGATCAACCGCGACGCGGTGTCGAAGTTCATCGTGCCGGACGTGGCGGGCGTGGTTCGACTCGGCTCGCCCGACGATTATGGCGAACGCGTGCTGCCGAGCGTGCTCAAGCGCTTTGCGCAGTCCCATCCCAACGTGGCGGTCGACGTCATCATCGACCAGTCGGGCAAGCTGCGCCGGCGCTTTGCCGAGCGCGAGCTGGACCTGACGCTCATCAACATCCACAAGAACGTGCCGCCGGACGCCGAGGTGCTCTTTTCCGAGCCGATCGTGTGGGGCGGTGCGAGGGGCGGCAGCGCGCATCTGCGCAAGCCGCTGCCGGTGTCGGTGTGGGAAGAGGGGTGCGCCTGGCGTGCGGACGCCATAGAGGCGCTCGGCCGCGAGGGCGTCGAATACCGCATCGCCTACATGAGCGCGCACACCGCCGGGCAGCGCGCGGCGATCCTGGCCGACCTCGCGGTGGCGCCGATGCCCAAGAGCTTCATCGGCGACGACATCGTGCCGCTGGGCCCCGACTGCGGGTTGCCGGCGCTGTCCAACTACAATCTGGCTATGATGGTGGCGCCAGACGCTTCCGGTCCGGCACGCGCGGTGGCCGAGCACATCCGTGCGACGATGGAGCAGTTCCGGGAAAATCTCAGACAGGCTGCCTGATTCGGAACCTTCGCGCGGGCAGGGCGGTTTTTGTCCGTCCTGCTACGCGAAAGGTGTCGATCATGGCCGAGAGGCCCGTCTGGAAGGGGCAGCTGCGGCTCTCCCTCGTTTCCATTCCCGTCGAGATGTATTCGGCGACCAACAGCCGCGCGCGCATCTCGTTCCGCCAGATCCACAAGCCTTCCGGTAAGCCGATCCAGCTTCAGAAGGTGGTGCCGGGGGTCGGCCCGGTGAAGGCCGAGGACATCTGGAAGGGCTACAAGGTCGACGACGATTACGTTCTGATCGACCCCGACGAGATCGACGCGATCAAGCTCGAGACCAAGAAGACGCTGGAGCTGGTGCAGTTCGTCGACATCTCGGAGATCCCGCCGATCTATTTCGACAAGCCCTATTTCCTGGCGCCGACAGACGATCTGGCGGAGGACGCGTTCCGCGTCGTGCGTGACGCGCTCAGGCAATCGGGCAAGGCGGGGCTCGGGCAGCTCTCGATGCGCGGGCAGGAATATCTGGTGGCGGTGCGCCCGTGCGGCAACGGTCTGCTGCTGGAAACGCTGCACTACGAGGACGAGATCAGGAAGACCGATCCGTTCTTCTCCTCGATCTCGAAGAAGGCGGCGGAGAAAGACCTGCTTTCGGTGGCCAAGGAGTTGATCGACCGCAAGACCGCGCCTTTCGACGCCAGCAATTTCGAGGATCGTTATGCCGAGGCGATCCGCAATCTGGTCGAGGAAAAGGCGAAGGGCCACAAACCGAAGCACACGAAGGACGAGCCGGCGCCGCGCGGCGGCGGAAACGTCATCGACCTGATGTCGGCGCTGAAGAAGAGCCTAGAAGGGCAGGGGAAGGGCAAGGCGGCGGCGAAGAAGCCTGCTGCGAAGAAGGCGGCCGCCGCGCCGCGGAAAAAATCGGCCTGACCATGGCGGGCGTCGCGGAGAAGCTGCGCGAATATCGCGCCAAGCGTGATTTCTCGAAGACGGCGGAGCCGGACGACCAGTCGGCTGCGAAAAAGGGGACTTCAACGCGCAAGGGCAAACATCCACTCGTCTTCGTCGTGCAGAAACACGACGCCACGCGGCTCCACTACGATTTCCGGCTCGAATGGAAGGGCGTGCTGAAGAGCTGGGCCGTCACGCGCGGGCCGAGCTACGACCCGGCCGAGAAGCGGCTTGCGGTCGAGGTCGAGGACCATCCGCTGGCCTATGGTGCGTTCGAAGGGATCATCCCGCAGGGCGAATATGGTGGCGGCACGGTGATGCTGTGGGACCGTGGCACATGGGAGCCGGTCGAGGACTTCGACACCGGGCTGAAGGACGGGAAGCTGGTGTTCCGGCTCGCCGGCGAGCGGCTGAAGGGCGAGTGGACGCTGGTGCGCATGAAGCGCCGGCCGGGCGAGAAGCGCGACAACTGGCTGATGATCAAGCACCGCGAGGACGGCGAAAAACTGCCGCGCGGCGATGTGCTGAAGACGTTCGACCGCAGCGTGGCGACCGACAGGACCATGACCGAGATCGCGAAATCGGGCCGAACGATCGCCAGGTCGGACCTGACGACGAAACGGCCGGCGGATCCGGAGCCGGCCACCCCCTTCAAGAGCAAAGGGCGCGGCAGGGCGAAGGGGACCGCGATGCCGCGCTTCCGCGCGCCGCAGCTGGCCACGCTGGTGGACAAGGCGCCGCAGGGCGCGGAGTGGCTGTCCGAGCTCAAATATGACGGCTACCGCGCGCTGATTGCCGTCGGCGGCGGCAAGGCGAAAGTGTTCACGCGCAGCGGACTCGACTGGACCGACAAGTTTGCGCGCATCGCCGAGGCGGCCGCTTCATTGCCCACGGGCGGCACCCTGATCGATGGCGAGATCGTCGCCTTCGACCGAGCCGGCCGCACCGACTTCTCCACGCTGCAGGCGGCGATCAAGGGTGGGCGCGACATGTCGTGCTTCGTGTTTGACATGATCGTCGAGGACGGCAAGGACATCTCGAAGCTGCCGCTGGTCGAACGCAAGGCGCGGCTGGAAGTGCTGATCGGCGAGGGCAAGGGGCCGCTGATCTATTCGCAGCACATAGAGGGCCGCGCGGCCGACGTGCTCGAACGGCTGTGCTCCGCCGGCCACGAGGGCATCGTCGCCAAGCGTGCCGACGCGCCGTACCGTTCGGGGCGCACCAGGAGCTGGCTGAAGGTGAAATGCACGCGGCGGCAGGAGTTCGTCATCGGCGGATGGTCGCGGACGGACAAGAAGAACCGGCCGCTCGCATCCGTCCTGATCGGTGTGATGGAGAAGGGCAAACTGGTCTATAAGGGCCGTGTCGGCAGCTTCGAGGGCGATACGCTGGGCGGTCTGGCGGCGCGCCTGTTCCAGCGTGAGCGCAACTCCTCGCCGTTCACGGGGCTGCCGGCCGAGGCGCGGCGCGACGCGGTGTTCGTGCGGCCCGACCTCGTGGCCGAGATCGACTTCGCCGAGTTCACCGCCGATGGCGTGGTGCGGCACGGTGTGTTCAAGGGGCTGCGCGGAGACAAGGCGGCAAAGGACGTTGTGCTGGAGACAGCAGGAGGCGCCAAGATGGCCGAGCACGAGCAGCGCGACAGCTTCGCTGGCGTGAAACTCTCAAGTCCACAGAAGGTCTTGTGGGAGGAGCAGGGCGTCACGAAGGCCGACCTCGCCGCCCACTACGAGCGGGTTGCCGAGCGCATGCTGCCACATGTCACGAAGCGCCTGCTGAGCCTCGTTCGCTGTCCGGACGGCGCGTCCGGCCAGTGCTTCTTCCAGAAGCACGACAGCCGCGGTTTTCCCGACGAACTGAAACGGCTGGAGATCACCGAAAACGACGGCGACCGGGCCAATTATCTCTACGCCGAGGACATCTCCGCCCTGATCGCCGGCGTTCAGATGAGCACGCTGGAATTCCACATCTGGGGCGCGCGGGTCGACCGGCTGGAGCAGCCGGACCGGCTGGTGTTCGATCTCGACCCCGATGAGGGACTGGGCTTTTCCGACGTCAAGGCGGCCGCTGCGGACCTGCGCGACCGCCTGGACAGGATCGGACTGAAGACCGTGCCGCTGGTGACCGGCGGCAAGGGCGTACACGTGATTGCGCCGCTGGCGCGCAAGGCAGAATGGCCGCAGGTCAAGGCGTTCGCGCGCGGCTTCGCCCAGATGCTCGAAGAGGACGCGCCCGACCGCTACGTTGCGCAGGCGGCGAAGGCCAAGCGCAAGGGCCGCATCTTCGTCGACTGGCTGCGCAACGAGCGCGGCTCGACCGCGATCTGCCCCTATTCGACGCGGGCGCGCAACGGAGCGCCGGTGGCGACGCCGGTGTCGTGGGACGAGCTTGCCGGTCTCGACGCCGCCAACGCCTTCCACATCGCAGACATGGAGGCGCGGCTGAAGATGGCCGACCCGTGGGCGCAGGCGGCGGGCTGGAACCAGTCGATCACGAAAAGGCTGCTTGCGGCCGCAGGCGCTGAACCGGCTTGATCGGGCGCTGCACCGGCAGCGGCTGCGGACGCGCCAGCCAATCGATCATGCGGTCGCGCGCGACGCGCGCTTCGGGCATGTCGATCAGCGGCCAGACATGGATCATGTCCGGCTCGATGACGAGTTCGACCTCCGCGCCGGCAGCGCGGGCGCGCTCCGCAAAGCTAACGGTGCCGGGCGTCAGCATGTCGCGCTGCCCGGCCAGGATCAGCGTCGGCGGCAGCACCGAGAGGTCGCCGTTGACCGGACTGACGCGCCAGTCAGCGCGGTCGAGCGCCCCGGCGTAGAGCCGGATGGCCTCGAGACCGCCATCGATGTCGAGCCAGGGATCGTCGCGCGCATAGTCGCGCGAGCGCGGATCGGCGAGCGTCATGTCGAGGCCGGGTGAGATCAGCGCCAGACGTGAAGGGCGCGGCAATTCCTCGGCCGCCGCCATCATGGTCAGGACGACCGCCATGTTGCCGCCAGCGGAATCGCCGACCAGCACGAGCCGGTCCGCGGAGGTTCGGCGCAGTGCGTCGCGGTAGACCGCCATGCCCATGGCGAAAATGGCGTCGTGATCGTGCTCCGGCGCAAGTGGATAGACCGGCACGGTGACATGCGCGGACAGCCGCTCGGCAAGCTCGCCGATCAGCCGCCAATGATAGGGTGTGATCTCGAAGCAGAAAGCGCCGCCGTGCAGATAGACGATGTGAGGACCGGACGCCCCACCGCGCGGCTCGACGTCATAGACCGGCCTTCCCAGCAGCGAGCGCTGGCCGACGGCGAGGCTCGAGGTGATGCGCCGCGGCGGCCGGTGGCTCTCCTTCATACGCGCCCGCGCGATCCAGCGGTTCATCGCTTCGGGCGACGAAAACGCCTTCTTGCGCGTGTGGCGCAGCACGAAAGCGACGAGACGCGACTTCAGGCTCGGCACGGAATGTCCCCACGCAAGGCCGACGGACCCTCCCGCCGACTAAGGAAAAGCCAACGCGCGGGAGAGTCAATGGTTGCGGGCAGGGTGCAGCGCGGTCCTCGACCTCAGATCGGGTAGTGGCGGCGGTAGAGTTCGAGGAAGGAGCGCGCCGTGGCCACGTTCAGCGCCTCCGGCAACTCTCCCGCAGCGAACGTCCGGCAGGTGAGCGCTGCCTGCTTGGTCTTTTCGCCGGCCACTCCGTCGGCGGGGCCGGGGTCGCACTCCAGAGCGCGCAGGTGTTTCTGCAGCTCGCGGACAACCTCGCGGTCCTCGGGGCCGTACAGCGCCGCGCCCTTCGTCACGGCGACGTTGCGCACCTTGATGGCGATGCCGTCCTTCTGGATGTCGGTGAACTGACTGGGCTTGCCGTATTTTTCCCATTCGGGCCCGAAACCGGCCATCACCGGTCCGAGGATGAAGAGGAAGCGCCGTGGGTTCTTCTGCACGCCCTTGTCGCATTCGTTGGTGACGTAGCAGTGCGGCGCCTGGTTGGTGGCGATGTTTTCCTCGAGATAGACGACCTGGTCGTTGCAGGTCACTTTGATCCAGCCGCGCCTGTCCGACGCCCAGCGCACCATCATAGAGAAGCTGTTCCAGTCCTGCAGCCGGTCTGCGGCGACGCAGGTGCGACCGACGAAGTCGATGCCGCGCCTGGAGTCGAGCTTGAGCATGTAGATGAAGTTCTTGATCGCGGGGCCTTCCCAGGACGCGATGCGCAACCGGCTGTCCCACAGGTCCGGCAGGAATCCGGCAGCCTCGGGATTGTAGTAGCCCTGATAGGCGAAGCCCGCGCCGATCTGGATGTCGAAGCGGTATTCGACGGCCTCTCCGAGACCTTCTTCGTTGCGAGACACCAGAGCCGAGCGGACGTTGCCGTTCCTGCAGTCGTTTTCGCCGCGCCCGTCGCCGTAGTCCACGCGCGAGCAGGCCTTGTCCTCGATCCGGAAAGTCGTGATGCCCGCGCGTGTCTCCGGCGGGACAGAGCCGTTGAACGGGTGATCTTTCATCCCGGCCGGGTTCGGGTCTGCGGTCGCCGCCCCGGCGGTCAGCAGCAGAGCCGATATGACAGCGACCGCTGCCGGAAAGCCGAGCCGCAACACGCAGTCCTCCCCGATTGTCCGGGAGGAAGGCTAGGGTACCCCGCCGCTTCGATCAACCGGGGTTGCCGATTGCCACGAACGCGTCGACGTTCCCGGCTACTGCCCCAAGAATCCGATGTCGCCGTTGCGGTGCTGCCCGCGATGGCGCGGCGTCCAGTTCCAGCCGATGTCCTTCTGGATGCTTTCCGGCAATGCGGCGAGCAGCATGCGCGTGCGCCGCGCCGCGCGTGCCTCGATACGGTTTTCGGCAAAGCGCATCAGTCCGTCGAAGATCGACATGGTTCGTCATCCCGTGATGTGTCGAAGCCCGCGTGGGAGCTTTCGGATGGCGCCCATGTAGATGCCGAAAGTTTCGGCATCGTGACGCCGAAACGGCCAGACCGTGGCTATCCGTTGCGCCACGGAAACATTTGCATGCAAATGAATTCGGGTGGCTTGAGGCGTGGGGGGCTCAGCCGCGCTCGCGCCGCGCGGCGCGTTCTTCGCGGGAGCGGCGGCGAGGCGCGGCGGCATCGCCGGTCTCGGAGAGCGGCATCGCCTTGCGGGCGGGCAGGGACACCTGCTCGGCGAGTCGCGGGAAGGGATCGACCTTGTTGGGCAGCGCCATGGCGTTGACGAACAGCTCCTGGAAACGCGGCTCCAGCGCGGTCTCGATCTTCTCGATGTCGCGCACGGTGGCCTCGATCTCGCGGCGGTAGCCGCGGTTGAGCAGGGCCATGCGCGCGCCGGCCCCGGCGGCGTTGCCCACCGCCTTGACCTTCGAGAGGTCGCAATCGGGGATGAGGCCGAGCACCATCGCGTATTTCGGGTCGATGAAGGAGCCGAAGGCGCCGGCGAAGCGGATCGCGTCCACTGTCTCGATGCCAAGCTTCTCCATCAGCAGGCGGATGCCGGCGTAGAGCGCGGCCTTGGCGAGCTGGATGGCGCGCACGTCGTTCTGGGTGACGGTCAGGCGTGGTTCGCCCTCCTTGACCACATACGAGAACGTGCGGCCGTTGGGCACGATGCGGGGGGAACGGGCGGCGAGCGCGCCGTCGACCACGCCGTCCTCGGAGATGATGCCGGCGAGGAACATCTCGGCCACGACCTCGATGATCCCAGAGCCACAGATGCCGGTGACGCCGATGGACGCGATGCTTTCGGCGAAGCCCGGCTCGTCCGACCACTTGTCCGAACCGATCACGCGGTAGCGCGGCTCCAGCGTCAGCGGGTCGATGCGTACGCGCTCAATGGCGCCCGGCGCGGCGCGCTGGCCGGACGATATCTCAGCGCCTTCGAAGGCCGGGCCGGTGGGCGAGGAGGCGGCGACGAGCCGCTCGCGGCTGCCGAGCACGATCTCGGCGTTGGTGCCGACGTCGACGATCAGCATCTTCTCGTCCTGCCGGTGCGGACCTTCCGCCAGCGTGACGGCGGCGGCGTCGGCGCCGACGTGGCCGGCGATGCAGGGCAGCAGGTAGAGCCGCGCGCCGGGGTTGAGCTTCAGGCCAAGATCGTCTGCCTTGGCCCGAACCGCGCCGGAAACGGCAAGCGCAAACGGCGCACCGCCGAGTTCGGTCGGGTCGATGCCGAGGAAGAGGTGGTGCATGATCGGGTTGCCGACGAACACGGCGTCGAGGATGTCGGCGCGGTCGACATTGCCTTCGGCGCAGGCCTTGTCGATCAGCCCCGAAACCGCCTCGCGCACGGCGGCCGTCATCGCCTCGCGGCCGTCCGGGTTCATCATCACGTAGGAGACGCGGCTCATCAGATCCTCGCCGAAGCGGATCTGCGGGTTCGACGTGCCGGCGCTGGCCGCCACGCGGCCCGACAGCAGCGACACGATATGCATGGCGATCGTGGTGGAGCCGATGTCGCAGGCGATGCCGTAGGCCTTGTTCTGCAACTCCGGCCACAGCGCGATGATGGTGGCGCGGCCCGAATCCTCGTCGCGATGCACCGCCGCGGTCACCTGCCAGTTGCCCTTGCGCAGAATTCCCTGCACCTGCGGCAACAGGCGGAAGTCGATGTCGAGCTTGTCGTAGCCCCACTCCTTGGCGATCGCGACCTTCAGGCGGTCGAGATCGCCGAGCGGCTTGTGCATGTCGGGCTCTTCCACCTCGACGAAGCAGAGCCGCACCGCCGTGTCGCGCTCGATGACGCGGTCGTCAGCGGCCTTGCGCACAACCTGCGCGTTGATGACCGTGTCCTGCGGCACGTCGACGACCAGGTCCCCGAGGATCGTGGCCGAGCAGGACAGTCGCCGATGCTCGGGCAGGCCGCGCACGCGCTCGTAGCGCTCCTCTTTGGCGCCCTTCGGCGAGATGTGGTCGCTGGAGGAGACGATGCCGTGCTTGGCGAAATTGCCTTCCTGCACCTCGATCTGGCAGCGTCCGCATGTGGCGCGTCCGCCGCACACGCTCTCGACATAGACGCCGAGCTGGCGCGCGGCGTCGAGCACCGGCGTGCCGACGGGGAAGCGCCCGCGCTTGCCGGAGGGCATGAAGAGGACAAGTGGGTCCTTGATGTCGGCGGGAGCGTTCAAGATCGCCTGCGTCTCCGTCCCAAAGGCCTAGCCGCGTGCCAGCCTTGCCTCGCGGCCGCCGCGACGGCGGCCGCCGGAGTCGCCGGCGCCGCTGGCCGAGGGCGAAACGACGGGAACCGGCGCGGGTGCGGCGTGCTCGCCTGGCTTGAAGTCCTTGTAGGTCTTGATCCACGTCATGCAGTTTTCGTCGGTGCCGGCGAGAACGTTGGCGCCGCGCACGGCCTCCATCTCCTGCGGCCGGCATGGATTCATGATGGCGCTGGTCATGCCGGCGCCGATGACCATGGGGATGAAGGCGGCGTTGATGCCGTGGCGGTGCGGCAGGCCGAAGGAGATGTTGGAGAGGCCGCAGGTGGTGTTGACCTTCAGTTCCTCGCGCAGCCGGCGCAGCAGCGCGAAGACCTGACGGCCGGCGTCGCCCAGCGCGCCGATCGGCATGACCAGCGGGTCAACCACGACGTCGTGCGGCTTGATGCCGTGGTCCATGGCGCGCTCGACGATCTTCTTCGCCACCGCGAAGCGAACGTCGGGGTCCATGGAGATGCCGGTCTCGTCGTTGGAGATGGCGACCACCGGCACGTCGTATTTCTTCACCAGCGGCAGGATCGCCTCCAGCTTCTCCTCCTCGCCGGTCACGGAGTTCACGAGCGGTCGGCCCTTGGCGACCCTCAGTCCGGCCTCGATCGCGGCGGTGACCGAGGAGTCGATGGAGAGCGGAAGGTCGACCAGTCCCTGCACGATCTCCAGCGTCTGCACCAGCAGACCCGGCTCGGTCTCATTGGGATTGACCGACGTCACGCCGGCGTTGACGTCGAGCATGGTCGCGCCTGCCGCGGCCTGCTCCAGCGCGTCCTTGATGACGGTGTCGAAATTGCCGACCACCATTTCGGCCGCGAGCTTCTTGCGCCCGGTCGGGTTGATGCGCTCGCCGATGACGCAGAAGGGCTGGTCGAAACCGATGACGATCTCGCGGGTCGCCGAAGCGACGATGGTACGGGTCATGGAGTGTCTCCGAAGATATAAAGACTTCTTTATATCGTTATCTCCGCACTCGCAACCGTCGGAGCGGCACCGTCCAGAGGCTGCGAGCCATGTCTCGCAACCCTTGTCGCCGTTCGTGCGATCCGGTTCTTGGCCTAGGGCGTCATCGCAGGTCGCAAAAGCGCCGTTGGCAGCGCCGACGCCCTATTTGTCGGGGCTTTTCGGCGCGGCCGCGCCTTCAGTCGCGTGGTCGGGATGAGCCGACTTCACCAGTTCGGACTGGAACTCGGTCACGCCGCCGCGCTTGATGTTCTCGACGGGGTCGTTCCAGCGCGCCCGCCGCACCCAGGGGCGCCGGCCCTTGAGCACGCCGCTCTCGTCGACGATTTCGGCGACGTATTCCTCCTGGCGATAGGCCATCACGTGGACGCCGGATACGCCGGGGATTTCCTTCACCTCGTTCATCACGTCGATGCAGATCTTCTTGCCCTCGGCCTTCTGGTCCTTGGCGCCTTCCAGCCGCTGGATCACCGCATCGGGGATATGGATGCCCGGCACGTTGGCACGGATCCATTTGGCGGTCTTGGCCGAAGCCAGCGGGCCGACGCCGACCAGCAGGTAGACCTTCTCGGTGAAGCCCAAGTCGCGGGCCTTGGCCATGAAGGTCTTCAGCATCGGCACGTCGAAGCAGTACTGCGTCTGCACGAACTGGGCGCCGGCGGCGATCTTTTTGCCAAGGTGGATCGGCCGGAAGTCGTAAGGGGGCGCGAACGGGTTCACGGCGGCGCCGAGGAACACCTGTGGCGGCGTCGTCAACTTGCGGCCCGAGAGAAACTTGCCGTTGTCGCGCATGATGCGGATCGTTTCGAGCAGCGACACCGAATCGAGATCGAACACCGGCTTGGCGCCCGGCTGGTCGCCGGCCTGCACGCCGTCGCCGGTCAGGCACAATATGTTGGCGACGCCCATCGCGGCCGCGCCGAGAACGTCGCCCTGAATGGCGATGCGGTTCTTGTCGCGGCAGGCGATCTGCATGATCGGTGCGTAGCCCATGCGCGTCAGCAGGGCGCAGATGCCGACCGACGACATATGGCAGTTGGCGCCCGACGCATCGACGGCGTTGATGCCGTCGACCCAGCCGTCAAAAATCTTGGCGCGCTCGTAGACGTCTTCCGGGTTGGCGCTGTCGGGCGGGTTCAGCTCGGTGGTGACGGCGAACTCGCCGCGGCGCAGGACACGCTCAAGGCGGCCCGGCGACGAGAAGGCCGGGGTCTGTTCGACCGGCGGACGCCAGCTTCGCGCCGCGTCCAACGTTTCAAGCGCGCCGTTCATGCCGCAGCCGTTTCCCTGGCCTTTTCCTTCTCCGCGGCGGCCAGCGCGGTGACGCGCAGCCATGCCGATGTCTCGCGCAGCGACTGGTCGACCGGCTTCTGCAGCTTCAGGATGGCGTCGCCGTGGACCATGTTGCGCGAGCCCTCATAGGCCTTCACCCAGACGCAAGGCATGTTCGGCTCGACCTCGCAATTGCCGTTGGCACGCACGCCGCCGCAGGGGCCGTTGCGGAGCTGCTTGGGGCAGTTCATCGGGCAGGACATGCCGGTGGAGGACAGGATGCACTGGCCGCACATGCGGCAGTCGAACATGAAGCCCTTCACGCGCTTCTCGACGAACTTCACCGGCGCTTCGACGCGGCCATATCCCACCGCGCGCCAAAGCGGGTGCAGGAGCAGGAACATGTCGGCGAAGCGGGCGTAGAACCATTCGAGGAAGCGCGAATGGCGGATCGACCACAGCCGCACCGAATAGCTGCGCTGGACGCGGCGCTGCGGCGAGACGTCCGACGGCTTGTAGTCGCTCTTGGGAGCGGCCTTCTTGACCATCGTGGCCTGGGTCACGGCGCCGGTGGCGGCCGGCGGGATCGCCTGCGGCGACGCGCCGGGCGATGCTGCGTTCACGGGCGTTGTGTTACCTTCAGGCATCGCGTCCCTCCGACTTCACCAACTGCACGAGTTTTTCACGCGTGTATACAGCGTCAATGTGACCCAGCGCCTTGTCAGCCTCGGCCTCAAGGTCCTCGGAGACCGGCACCGGGTCGCCCTTGCGCCACTCCGCGAGATAGGCGTCGGAGTCTCGCGCACCCACCCGCATGGCACACATATCAATGGCTTCGGTAAATCTCAGTGGCAGCTCGCGCTTGGCGGTCTGGCGGCCGCGCCGGACGATCACCTGCGCGGGAATGTCGCGCCAATAGAGGACGATGAGGTCGGCCATAAGAGTCTCCGCTGTATACAGCCTGTTCTGCTTACAGGCTGCCATTGTCGGCGAAAAGATCATTTCGCCGCTCTCCACGCCGCGACGCAAGCGTCTTCAAAAGCGACGGGGCGCTAGCTCAGGTGACGAGCTGGAAGAAGTGATGCCAGAGGTAATTGATGAACATCGTCGCCGAGGCCGCCAGCAAGGTGATGATGGCAATGGCCAGCACGCCAATGAAGGCGCCGATCGCCAGCAGGACACCGTCGCGCTCGCTCAGCGCGAGGCTGATGAAGGCGATGGCCAGAGCCGGGGGCCAGTTGCCGAGCGGGATCGGCAGCGTGATGATGATCGCCAGCACCAGGACGACCGCGCCGATGATGATCTCGCCCTGGCGGTGCCAGAACGGCCAGTAGCGCGGACGGATGAGCTTTTCGATTCGCAGCAGCCGTGGCGCGATCCAGTCGACGGCGGAGCGGAACCGTTCCGCTGGGATCGTCGCGTCGCGGATGCGGCGCGGCATCCACACGCGGGGGCTGCCCCACACCATCTGCATGGCGATGAGGACCAGCGGTGCGCCGGTGAAGAAGGTGGCACCGGGCGGAAGCGGCAGCAGGTTCAGCGCCGCAAACAGCAAAAGTGCGGCAGCGAAGCTGCGGTCGCCGAGCATGTCGATGATCGCGCCGACCGAAACATGGCCCTCGGCCCGGGCTGCGATGTCGACGAACAGCTCCGACAGGCGGCGGGGCCGTGGCCTGGCGGGGCGTGCCGGCTTGCCGTCGGCGGCCTGGTCCATCTCGATTGCCATCCACTCCCCAACGCCGCGGGCCTGTACAAAGTGGCCCGACCGGCCGAACCGCACGACCATCTCATTGCGCGGTTAAGGCCGCGTGACGCTCCGGCGATAAGGTCTACTTCCGGAATTCCAGTATGTCGAACGTCGATTCATATGTGGGGAGCGGAAACTCGATCTGCCAAGTGGCCTTGCCGGTGCGGAAAGTGCGCCCGACCTGATCGCTTTCTGGGCCTTTCCCATAGTCCGGTGTTGCGGTTCCGGCGACATGATAGACGCCCAGGTAGATTGCGGCCGTGTCGCTCTCGGTGAAGAAGCGGCCGGTGGTGCGCTGCGATCCGCTCAGCTTCTCCAGTTTCCAGCCCGAGCCGTCGTCGCTGACGCGGCACTTGAACCAGCCGTAAACGACCAGCGTTGCGATGCCGCCGACCTTGACGGTGCGGCACTGCCAGTCGCCGGTCAGGTCGAAATCGGCCCACGGCTGATGCTCACGGCCGACCAGATCCTCCAGCACGGTCAGGTCGGCGGCGGAACCGCCGGCACGTGCTTCGGACAGTGCCTTCGCCCTGGCCTCGTCGAACCGTTCCAGCCTGCGCTCGTCCGCCGGCGTGATCAGGTCGACGATCGCGCCGGTCGCGTTGGCCGTCGCGGGCAGGATGAGCGCCACAAGCGCGGGCAGATATCGTCTCATGCGGGCTTTCCGGTTTGATCGAGGTCAGAGCGCAGTCTCGTGCGCGCCGGCACGGGCAAGCGCGGGCACGAGGTCGCCATAGCCGGTGCGCCGCTTCTCATAGGCGAGGCCGAGCATGGCGGCCGCGCGGATTGCCACGCGGTCCAATGCCGGGTTGTCGGTCTGGGCGAGATAGACGAGCTTCTCGTAGTTGCCGAAATAGTCACGCGCCAGCTCCGGGTGGCGGTCGAGCCCGAGCGGGCGGATGAAAAAGGCCTCGAACTGCCGGCACAGGAAATCGGTCATGTAGAAGGCTGTCATGTCCGCGTCCTCGATCGCTGAGAAGGCATCGAGGCCCTGGTAGGAGGCGAAGCAGTGCGGGCCGGCCAGCCGCGCGACGCCGTGCTTCTCGCAAACGCGGTCGAGCATGCCGCCGGTGCCGCAGTCGGCATAGCCGACGAAGATGTCGCGGTATCCTTCGGCCTTCGCCTCGGCGATGGCCGCGTCCAAGGCAGGCGCGATCCGGTCCGGCTGGAAGTGGTGCTCCGCCGGCAGGCAGCGCAGCTCCAGATGCGTCAGTCCGAGTTGTTCGCGCACTGCCAGAATTTCGCGCGCCAGCATGCCGCAGGCGATCACCAGCAGCCGGTCGGCGACCGGAAATTCGCGCGCTGGCCGGGGTTTCACGACGGCTGCAGGCTCCATGGCTCGTTCTACGGCGCCATATAGCATGGACGCGGCGTCAATGCGGCGGGCTTTATCTCGCCCGCGAAATACCCTAAGCCCGCCTCGCATTTCCACGCCCGAAACGATTTCGATGACGTCTCCCGAACTGACCATCGTGCTGCCCAGCTACAACGAGGCGCGCAACATCCCGGTGATGGTCGAGCGCCTCGCCGCGGCGCTGCCCGACACGCCGCACGAGATCATCGTCGTGGACGACGACAGCCCCGACCGCACCTACGATGTGGCGCGCGCCATCGGCGCGGAGCAGCCCCACGTGCGCTGCATCCGCCGCGTCGGCCGGCGCGGTCTGTCGGGCGCCTGCGTGGAAGGCATGATGGCTGCCGCGGCGCCCGTGGTGGTGGTCATGGACGCCGATGGCCAGCATGACGAGACGATCCTCCCGCAGATGCTTGAGAAGATCGCCGAAGGTGCGGACGTGGTGATCGGTTCCCGTTACGTCGACGGCGGCACTTCCGGCGACGGGCTGACGCGAACGCGGGCGCGCGGCAGCGAGCTCGCCACGACGCTGTCGCAGATGCTGATCAGCCACAAGGTCAGCGACCCGATGAGCGGCTTTTTCATGCTCAGGCGCGACCTCGCCGATGAGATGGCGGGCCGGCTGTCGAAGGAGGGGTTCAAGATCCTGTTCGATCTGGTGTCGCGCCTCCCCGCCTCGATGAAGATCGCCGAGGTGCCATTCACGTTCCGGAAGCGTGAGCACGGCGAGAGCAAGCTTGGCGTGGTCGTCACCATGCAGTTCCTCGGGCTGCTTCTGTCGCGGCTATCCGGGGGCATACTGCCGATCCAGTTCCTGATGTTCGCGCTGGTGGGGGCGAGCGGCCTGCTGGTGCATCTGGGCGCACTCTATCTGCTGACGCAGGCCGGGGTGAGCTTCGTGTGGGGCCAGGTGCTGGCGACGTTGACCGCCATGGCAACCAACTTCCTGCTGAACAACTGGCTTACCTTCTCGTACAAACGGCTGAAGGGGCTCGGCCTGGTCTGGGGCTTCATCACCTTCGCCCTGGTGTGCAGTCTCGGCGGCATCGCGAATGTGAGCGTCGCCGTGTGGGTCTACCAGTTCGACCAGGCCACCATGCTGGCGGGACTTGCCGGCGCGCTGATGAGCTCGGTGTTCAACTACGCGGTGACCAAGCTGGTGACCTGGCGGGATGCTTAAGGCGGGCGACGCCTGAGCGTCAGCGCGGCGTCACCGGCAGGACGACAATGGAGAAGGCGGGCGTTCCGCCGCGCGTCTGAACAACGACCCAAGGCTCGCCGGACTGTTCAAAGCGCTGGTCCGCATTCCGACGCAATGCGGCAAGAGTGATCTCCACGTCCGCCGGCCAGGTCGGCTCCACGAGATAGCCCCTTGTGCGGCCTGCCAGCCTCGGGTCGGGGGAGAGCGCGAAATGGCGCTGGTCGAACAGCGGCGGCGCGGCCGGGATCTGCGGGCCGACCGCATGGGCCGACTTGCCGCCGGTGTTCCAGCTCGTGGACACGATGAAGGCCTGAGGATCGGCGAGGATGCCGCGGGCTGCGAAATCTTCGCGCAGCGCGCTCCACGACAGGAAGGTCCAGTCGAAGTCGCGTTCCACAGCGATGCCGAGGGCGCGGGTGACCCCGGCGCTGTTGGCCTGCACCGCTACGGCAAGTGCGACCGCCGCGCTGAACAGCGCGGAGCCGGCGAGGATGCCGCCACGTGCCCGCCGCCAGCCGGACAGTCGGTAGGCGCACCAATTGCCGAGCAGCGGGAACGCGAACAGATAGCCGGGCATGGCCCAGTGGGCCAAGGGCTCGGCGGTGGCAAAGCCGATGGCGCCGAAGATGATGATCGGCGGCGCGGCGAATGCAGCGAAGATGCGACGGGCGTCGCCGGCGAACAGCCCGCGTACGACGAGGACAAGCGATGCGGCCCAGGTCCACGGCAGCAGGTAGGCCGCCTGACCGAGCTGGATCAGCAAGAAATTCAAGGGGTTGAAGCCGCCAGTCGCGGCCCGGTCAGACTGGAAGGTGAAGGACACCCAGCCGTTCTGCCAGTTCCAGACAACGACCGGTGCCAGACAGGCAAGCGCGACCAATCCAGCGAGCCATGGGCCGGGTCGCGCCAGCTCGCGCCGTCCAGTCGGAGCGAGCAGAAGCAGCGCAAACACCGAGGCGCCGAACAGGAACGCGGTGTATTTGGAAAGCAGCGCAAGCCCGAAGGCCAGTCCCGCGCCGAACCAGCGCCGCATCGGCATCGGATCGTCGCCGAGGAGGGCAGGGAGGACCATCCACAGCGCGGTCAACGCGAACGCGTTCAGCGGGCCGTCGGGCACGACGAAGGCGCCTGCCGAGCCGAGGAAGAACGGCGCGACGCTGTAGGCGCCCACCGCCCAGAATCCGGCCGACGCGCCGAAGGCCCGGCGCGTGACGAGGAACAGCATCCACCCCGTCAGCGCGCCCATCAGCACATGCGGCAGGCGCACGACGAACACCGACTCGGTCCCGAACAACCACGCGGCCGCGCGGGCGAAGCCGAAAGCCAGCGGCGGGTGATCAAAATAGGAGAGGGTGGGGTAGCGCGAGACGACGACGCCATAGGCCTCGTCGGCGATCAGCGGCAGCCACGCCGCCCACACCAGCCGCAAGGCGAGGAAGGCGAGGATCAATGCAAGCGCGGCGCGAGCGAAACGACCATCCGCGCCGGAGGGGGAGATGTTGGCGTTCATGCGCCGGGCGTGACCGACGGGCGCGGCAGAGTCAATGCGGCCTGGCGGCCGCCAGCCTATGCCAGCTGGTTGTGCTTGCGCTTCATAAACGACTTGGCGGTCTCGACCGCCACAGCCGCATCGCGGCAGTAGGCGTCGGCGCCGACGGCCTTGCCGAACTCCTCGTTGAGCGGCGCGCCGCCGACCAGCACGACGAGGTCGTCGCGGATGCCTTTCTCCTTGAGCGTGTCGATCACGACCTTCATGTAGGGCATGGTGGTGGTGAGCAGCGCCGACATGCCGATGATGTCCGGCTTGTGCTTCTCGATGGCGTCCAGATATTTCTCGACGGCGTTGTTGATGCCGAGGTCGACGACGTCGAAGCCTGCGCCCTCCATCATCATGCCGACGAGGTTCTTGCCGATGTCGTGGATGTCGCCTTTGACCGTGCCGATGACCAGCGTGCCCTGCTTGGGCGCGCCGGTGGCGGCGAGCAGCGGGCGCAGGATCGCCATGCCGGCCTTCATGGCGTTGGCCGACAAGAGCACCTCGGGAACGAACAGGATGCCGTCGCGAAAATCCTCGCCGACGATGCGCATGCCCTCGACCAGCGCCTCGGTCAGCACCGTGTAGGGCGCCCAGCCGCGCGAGAGCAGGATATTGGTGCCTTCCTCGATCTCTTCCTTGAGGCCGTCATAGAGGTCGTCGTGCATCTGCTGCACGAGCTCGTCGTCGGGAAGTTCGGAGAGGATGATCTCGTCGTCGGCCATGCTGCGGCTCCATCGGCGCTCCGGGCACGAATATCGGCCGGAAAGGCTCGGCAAAGTCATAGACTTCGCACGCATCGAAGCCATAGCCGATTTGCGACGCACTGCAAAAGGAAAGCGGCAGGCGTCGCCGGGCGCGGCTGTCGGAATCGCGACAGGCTCTGGCGCGGTCTGGCCGTTTCGGCAACCATGCAGGGCTAGAAACTCGGTTTCAGATGCCCGTCGGGGCAGTTTTCGAGCAAGGTCCGGCACCATGGATGAGACGGCGAACGTGCAGGGTGAAGCGAGCACACCGGGCGAGGCGGGCGGCCGGCGGGGCAGGGGCGCCGGCTCGGGTGCTGCGGCGCGGCGCGCGGCTCGCTCCGGCGGCGGGCCCGGCACGCAGCTCACCTACATCCGCCGCAAGGTGAAGGTTTTCGAAGTGCTGGACGAGGAGGGGTTGGCCCTCATCGAGAAGAACGCCGACACGGTTCTGGAGGAGGTCGGCATCATCTTCCGCGACGACGCGGAAGCGCTGAAATTGTGGAAGGACGTCGGCGCCGACGTGAAGGGCGAGCGCGTGCATTTCCCGCGCGGCCTGCCCCGGTCGCTGCTGAAGACCGCGCCGTCCATATTCACGCAGCACGCGCGCAACCCGGCCCGCTCGGTGCAGATCGGCGGTGACGCCACGGTTTTCGCGCCTGTCTACGGCCCGCCCTTCGTGCGCGACCTCGACGGCAACCGCCGCTACGCAACGATCGAGGACTTCCGCAATTTCGTGAAGCTCGCCTACATGGCGCCTTCGATCCACCATTCGGGCGGCACGGTGTGCGAGCCGGTCGACGTGCCGGTCAACAAGCGGCACCTCGACATGGTGCTGGCCCACATGAAGTTTTCCGACAAGCCGTTCATGGGGTCCGTGACGGCGCCTGAGCGCGCGCAGGACACGGTCGACATGGCCAAGATCCTGTTCGGCGAGGAGTTCGTTGCCAACAACACGGTCATCACCAGTCTGATCAACGCCAATTCGCCGATGGTCTTCGACGAGACCATGCTGGGCGCGGCGAAAGTCTATGCACGCAACATGCAGGCCACCATCATCACGCCGTTCATCCTGGCGGGCGCGATGAGCCCGGTAACGGTGGCCGGCACGCTGACGCAGGTGCTGGCCGAGGTGCTGGCGGGGGCCGCATTCACCCAGTTGATACGGCCCGGCGCGCCTGTGCTGTTCGGCACTTTCGCCTCGTCCATCTCGATGCAGTCGGGTGCGCCGACCTTCGGTACCCCGGAACCGTCGCTGGTGTCCTACGGTGCGGCGCAGCTCGCTCGCCGGCTGGGACTGCCGTTCCGCACCGGTGGGTCGCTCTGCGCCTCCAAGATCCCCGACGCGCAGGCGGCCTATGAAAGCGCCAACACGCTCAACTCGACGCTGCTCGCCGGCACCAACTTCGTGCTGCACGCCGCCGGATGGCTCGAGGGCGGGCTGTCCTCGTGCTACGAGAAGTTCGTGATGGATATCGACCAGCTCGGCATGCAGCAGAAATTCGCCGAGGGCGTCGACCTGTCGGAAAACGGCCAGGCGATGGATGCCATCAGGGAGGTCGGGCCGGGCAGCCATTTCCTGGGCTGCAGCCACACGCAGGCGAATTTCCAGACGGCGTTCTACCGCTCCAGCATCGCCGACAACAATTCCTTCGAGCAGTGGCAGGCGGAGGGCGAGAAGACGGCCCCGCAGCGCGCCAACGAACTGGCACGGCGCTGGCTCGACAGCTTCGAGGCGCCGTATCTGGACCCGGGCATCGAGGACGGGCTCAGGGACTTCGTGGCGAAGAAGAAGGAGTCGATGCCCGACGCCTTCACCTGAAGGGAGCCCGAAACAGGCCGGGCTAAAGTGGCCGATCTGATCCACAAGGAAGTCTGGCGCAGCGCATTTCGCGCGCCAGGCTGAGCCGCTTGATCTGGAGCAAAGTCCTGCGCTCCAAGCGGGCGCAGCCTAGCGCAGCAATCGGAGTCTCCTGACATGCCTACCGTAAAGCCCACCGGATACCGCCTGTCACAGGTGGTCCTTCACTGGGTCATCGCCGCTCTCGTATTCTTTCAGCTGATCTTCGGAGAGGATATCGGACCAGCCTTCGACGCGTATCTGGAGAGCCGTGCGCCGCAACCCGATGCTCTGCTCAGCGCCAACATTCACGCCTATGTCGGCATCGCGATATTCGTCCTCGCGCTGGCGCGCCTGGCTTTGCGCGCCCGCTACGGTGCGCCGCCCGCACCCGAAGGCGAGCCTGCGTGGCAGCGCTATCTCGCCGCCGGCGCGCATCTTGTGCTCTATGCGTGCATCGTGCTGTTGCCGATCAGCGGCGCCGTCGCCTGGTATTTCGAACTCGGCGACGTCGGCGAAATCCACCAGCTTGGCAAGCCGGTCCTGATCGTCGTCATCACGCTGCACGCAGGCGCGGCGTTGTGGCAGCACTTCGTGGCCCGGACCGACGTGCTCAAGCGCATGTTGCGGCCGGTCTGAGCCGCCCGCTACGCTGGGCGCGCGACCGCCCATGACCGGCGCTCCAGCGGATAATCCAGCTGGAGTTCGTCGCGTGGCGGAGGAGACGCAGGCGGTGCGATTGCGCCAGCCGACATCTATCCGGATGCGGCAGCGCTCCTTCTCCGGGATAGGTTTCGCCCCGGCAGGCTTGCAAGGTTCCCGTCGGCGATTGGCGGACAACGGCGGGACCACAAAAGGTTCTGCGCACATCGCATTTTGTGTTGCGCGGCAGGTTGGCAGGCACGATTGTGCCGGCCGACAGTCCGGGAGGTGCCGATGGCGGTGGAGAAGATCGAGGTCGCGACGAAGGATGGCAAGGCGCCGGCACATCTGGTGCGCGGCGGTAAGACTGGCGTGGTCCTCTACATGGATGCCTTCGGCGTGCGTCCGGCGATGGACGAGATGGCCGAGCGGCTGGCTGGCCACGGCTACACGGTGCTCGTGCCGGACCTGTTCTACCGTTCGGGCGCGTATGAGCCTTTCGACGCCAAGACGGCGTTCTCCAACGAGCCGGAGCGGGCGCGGCTGATGGGCCTGATGGGTGTGGTCTCGCAGGAGATGACGATTGCCGACACCGCCGGGTTCCTCGACGCGTTGTCCGCGGCAGGCACCGTCGGTCCGGTCGGTGCCGTTGGATACTGCATGGGTGGCGGTCGCGCGATGAATGTCGCGGCGGCCTATCCGGAGCGCATCGCCGCCGTGGCCAGCTTTCACGGCGGCAATCTCGCGTCGGATGCGGCGGACAGCCCGCATCGCAGCGCCGGCAAGATCAAGGGGCGGGTCTATGTCGGCGTCGCAGGCGTCGACCGCTCGTTTCCGCCGGAACAGTCGGCGCGGCTGGCGCAGGCCTTGCGCGAGGCCGAGGTCGACCATGCGATCGAGAATTATGTCGGCAAGGCGCATGGCTGGTGCGTGCCGGATCATTCCGTCTACGACCATGACGGCGCGGAGCGGCATTGGAAGCGCCTGACGACGCTGTTTGCCGAAACGCTCGGTGGCAAGGCCTGAACCGTACGATCCGCGCGGGCGCGAGGCGGAGATCGTAGCCGCGCTTGCGGCACAGGGGCTCGCCGCGCGCGGCTGGTTTGCGCTGGATGATGGCGAGGTCGCGGGTTTCCGCTCCGCGCTGCTGGTCGGGCAGGCGGGCGCCTCGATCTGGCCGCATGTGCGCCGATGGTTGGACAGCCAGCCAGCCGATGTTGCTCATCCGATCGACCAGTGGGCCTCGGCGACGCTGAACGCGGTCGCAGCGGCATTCGGGGCCCGCGCGGCGTTTCCGTTCGAGCGACCTTACCTGCCGTTCCAGCGGTGGGCGGTGCGGGCGGAAGGGCTGAGGCCGTCGCCGCTCGGCATCCTCATGCACCCGGTCTACGGGCTATGGCATGCCTATCGCGGTGCGCTGCTGTTCGAAGCCGAGACCGCCGTCGAGCCGCCGGCCGAGCCGGTGCACCTGTGCGATTCATGTGTCGGCAAGCCGTGCCTTTCGGCTTGTCCGGTCGAGGCGTGGTCGCCGGGCGGCTTCAATCGCGAGGCCTGCATGGGGCATCTGCAGGACGTGCGAGGGTATCGCTGCATGAGCGGCGGCTGCATGGCGCGGAATGCCTGTCCCGAAGCCGTCGCATGGCGGTATCCGCCTGAGGTGCAGGCGCACCACCAGGCGTATTTCAGGGATGGAAGGCGTTGAGCGCTACTTCACGATATCAGTGGCAGCCGTGCGTGAAGCCAGCCCGAAAAAGACCGCGCCGAGCGCCGGCAGCGTCAGGACTGCAAGCAATGCAGCACGCAGGGATTCACCGTTGGCCTCGCCGAAGCCGTAGCCGATCAGCAGGTCACTGGTGAAGCCGATGAAGGCCGGTGCCACGCCGTAGGCGACCAGCGCGACCGACAGCACGTTCAGCGCCACCATCGTGCCGCGAATGGTCGGTTCCGAGACCGCCAGCATGCAGGCCATCGCCGGCCCGAAGCTGGACCCGGCGATAAAGGCCGCGATGAAAAGCAGGACATAGGCGGTCCCTGTGTCGCTGGTCAGGTAGAACGCTGCGAACAGGGGGATGGACAGCGCGCAGGCCAGCGACGGCCACCAGAATTCCCACAGCGCGTTGCGCTTGCGCAGGACGTTGACGATCAGCCCGCCTGCAAGCGTGCCGATGACGATGCCCAGGCCGAGCGACAGGCCGCCATAGGTACCGACGTCGCCGGACGATGCCGCGTGGGCTCGTTGAAGATAGGCCGGTATCCATGTCGAGATGCCGCCCGCAGTCATCACCATCGGCATGCCCAGCAGCAGCATGCGCACGGTGGGCCGCTTGAGGAGCATGCGGATCGACGCGCGCCAGCCAAGCGCCGTGGCAAGGCCGCTCTCGAACGAACCGCGCACGGGCTCGCGCAGCAGCATCCAGGCGATCGGGGCGAAGGCCAGTCCGGTCAGGCCGAAGACAAGAAAGGCGGTACGCCAGCCATAGTGCTGCATCAGCAGGCCGCCGACGACCAGGCCGATCATGGTGCCCATGGTGCCGATGCCGGTGAAGACCGACACTGCCAGCGCCCGGCGCTGCGGCGGAAAATAGTCGCCGATGAGCGAATGTGCGCACGGACTGCAGGCCGACACGCCGACGCCGACACCGGCGCGCGCGCCGAACATCTGCAGGAAGCTCGTGGCCTGGCCGGACAGCGCGGATGCCGTACTCCAGATGCCGAGCGCCACGGAAAGCACGCCGACGCGGCTCCTCGTATCGGCAAGCCGGCCCATCAGCAGGCCGACGATGCCGTAGAAGATGCCGAAGGCGACGCCGCCGAGCAGACCCATCTGGCCATCGGAGAGGCCGAGGTCCTGCTTGATCGGCTCCAGCAGCACGGAGAAGAGGACGCGGTCCATGAAGTTGAAGAGGTTGATGACGCTGAGCACCACAAGAGCGAAGTAGACATTGCCTATACCGGTCGCCGCGCGCCCGGTCGTCATCGGCATCGGAGCCGTGTAAGCCATCTGTCTCTCCTGCGGGCGCCGCCTCTGTTCAGCGCCGGCCATAGTCCGCCTGTTCGCAGCCTAGACGTTGTCGGTTAAGGCGACGCTAAAGTTGGACAGGCGTCCACCTGGCCAAGAAATCTTCGAAACGGACCCAAGGATTGCCCCAATGCCAGCGTCACAGGCACGATGATGCTGATGGCTGAAGCGCGGGAAGTGCCCGACGGCCTGCTGGCCGAACGGGCGCGAGACGGCGACCGGGATGCGTTCGCGCGCCTGGTCGAACGACACTACGATTTCATCTACCGCGTCGCGTATCGGCTCACCGGCCGGCGCGAGGACGCGGAGGACGTGGCGCAGGACGTCTGCGCCAGGCTTGGCCGCGCCGTGAAGAGCTATCGCGGCGGGGCTGCGTTCACGACCTGGCTCTACGCGCTGGTGATGAACGCGGCGCGCGACGGGCTGCGCAAAAACAAGCGCGAAAGCGCGCGCACCGAGGCTTTCGGCGTGCATTCGCTCGTCATGGGCGAGGGCGAGCCGGATCGCGACGACAGTGCCGACCTGTTGTGGGCGGCCGTGCGCGAATTGCCGGACAAGCAGCGCGAAGCCGTCACGCTCGTCTACGGGGAGGGGATGTCGCATGCGCAGGCGGCCGAAATCATGGCCGTCGCGGAACCCACCATCTCGTGGCACGTCCACGAGGCGAAGAAGCGTCTGAAGTCGGCCTTGCTGGGCCGGACCAGAGGTGAGTGAGATGAGCGAGAAAGATCCCTTCGACGTGTTGCGCAACAGGCCGGTGCCGCGTCCCCACGCGGACGCCCGCCGCGCAGCGCTTTCGGCAGCGATGTCGGCCTATGACGAAAAAACTTCCGCCGCACCCCAAGCTTCCGCGGCGGGGCGCCGTCCCAATGGGCATCTGAAAGCCTTCTGGAGCGGAATCATGAACAAGAAACTGACCTCGAACCCCGCGCTGGCCGCCGGCCTGCTTGCGCTGCCGGTCGCCGGCTTCGCCACCTGGCAGCTGATGGACGAGGTGCGCTTCGGCTTCGAGCAGCCGACGCCCGAGCCGAAGCCGGTCGTGGAGACGCAGGCGCCGCGGACCCGCGGCGAGACCCAGGCAACGGCGGAACAGCCGAAGACCGTCGAGCAGGCACCGCTGGCGCAGCGCGAAGCGGTTGTGGCGCCTGGCACCGTGCAGGGCCAGCTTGCCGACCAGGATACCGAGGAGAGCCGCTCCTTTGCCGAGACAGCCGCCGCGCAGCCTTCCATCGCTCCGTCACCGCCTTCGGCCGTGGCGCCGATGGACCAGCTTGCGCGTCCGGTCATGGAAGGCGGCAGGCTCAACCGTTCGGTCTCCGGCGGCTCCTCGAAGATGATGGGCGTGCCGCTGGCCGCGCCCGCTCCCGAGCCGTTCATGGAGCAGCCGGAGGATCGCGACCGCTTTCAGTCCTTCGATACGAACCCGATCCGCTCGGCGCTGGAAAGCCCGGTCTCGACCTTCTCGATCGACGTCGACACGGCGTCCTACGCCTTCATGCGCCGGGCGCTGAAGGAAGGCGTGCTGCCGGGCGCCGACACGGTGCGCGTGGAGGAGATGATCAACTACTTCCCCTATGATTGGGCCGGGCCGGAGAGTGCGGCGACGCCGTTCAACTCGACCGTCACGATCATGCCGACGCCGTGGAACGCCGGCACCAAGCTGATGCATGTCGCCATCAAGGGCTACGAACTGCAGCAGGCGCAGAAGCCGCAGGCCAACCTCGTCTTCCTGATCGACACGTCGGGCTCGATGACGGCGCCCGACAAGCTGCCGCTGCTCAAGTCGGCCTTCCGCATGCTGGTCAACCAGATGGGCGACAACGATACGGTGTCGATCGTCACCTATGCCGGTGAGGCCGGAACGGTGCTGGAGCCGACCAAGGGCAGCGACCGCAAGGCGATCCTCGCCGCGCTCGACCGGCTCGAATCCGGCGGCCGCACGGCTGGCGAGGCCGGCATCCAGGAGGCCTATCGGTTGGCCGAGAAGTCGTTCGTGAAGGATGGCGTCAACCGCATCATGCTGGCCACCGACGGCGACTTCAATGTCGGCCCTTCCAGCGACGAGGAACTGAAGGCTCTCGTCGAGGAGAAGCGCAAGTCGGGCGTGTTCCTGTCGGTCTTCGGCTTCGGCCGCGGCAACCTGAACGACCAGCTCATGCAGACTCTGGCGCAGAACGGCAACGGCACGGCCGCCTATATCGACACGCTGGCGGAAGCCGAGAAGACGCTGGTGGAGGAGGCGAATTCGACGCTCTTCACCATCGCCAAGGACGTGAAGATCCAGGTCGAATTCAACCCGGACGTGGTCTCGGAGTACCGCCTGATCGGCTATGAGACGCGCGCCCTCAAGCGGGAAGATTTCAACAACGACCGCATCGATGCCGGTGAGATCGGCTCCGGACACTCGGTCACCGCGATCTACGAGATCACGCCGAAAGGCAGCCCGTCACAGCTGATGGACGATTTGCGCTACGGTGAGGCGAAGGCGGAAAACCCCGGCGGCATCGCGCATGCCGACGAGTATGCCTTCGTGAAGATCCGCTACAAGGCGCCGGACGGAGACGTCTCGACCCTCATCACCACGCCGGTGACGGCAGCCAACGAAGTGGCGAGCTTCGACGCCGCCGGCACCGACCAGCGCTTCTCCGTGGCGGTCGCCGCCTTCGGCCAGAAGCTGCGCAAGACCGACGCGGTCGCCGACTTCGGGTTCGACCGCATCACCGAAATTGCCACCGCCGCACGCGGCTCCGACCCCTTCGGGTATCGGTCGGAGTTCCTGTCACTCGTGCGCATAGCCTCTGCGCTGGATCGCGCGCGGTAGCGGCAATGGCGGGGCGAGGCGGGTTCTTGGCTCCCCGCACGCCCCGTACACCCTGGGCGGGTGAGGCAGGCCGGCGGAGGCAACTCCGCCGGCCTTTTTCTTTACCGCGCATTTCGTTCGCGAGTGGCTCTTGAAAGATATATCTTTAGTACGATATAGCGTTTGCACGATATAACTTTGGAGGTGCAAATGCACGGAAGACATCATTTCAATCATCCGCATGGTCATGGCCCGCATGGCTGGCAGTTCGGCGGTCCCGACCGCGGCGACGGCGGCGGCTACGGCCGCGGCCCGTTCGGGCGCGGCGGTCGCGGACCGATGGGGGGCGGCCCATTCGGCGGCGGACCTTTCGGTGGCGGCAGGGGCAGGCGCATGTTCGACGCCGGCGCGCTGCGGCTCGTGGTTCTCGGCCTGATCGCCGAAGAGCCGCGCCACGGCTACGACATCATCAAGGCGCTGGAAGCGAAGTTCCAGGGCGCCTACAGCCCGAGCCCCGGCGCGATCTATCCGATGCTGCAGATGCTGGAGGAGGCGGACCTCGTGTCCTCGACCGCCGACGGCAACAAGCGGCTCTTTGCGATCACCGAGCAGGGCAAGGCCTATCTGGACGAGAACCGCGCTGAACTGGAGCGCATCAACGCTCAGATCGGCCATGTCTCCGACCACATGGGCGGCGTGGCTCTCGGCGACGAGTTCCGGGCCTTCGCCTTCGCGGTCAAGTCGCGGCTGCGCCGCGGCGGCTGGAACGCCGAGCAGGCAGAAAAGGCGCGCGACATCATCCGCAAGGCGCGGCGCGAACTCGAAGACCTGTAAGGGAGAAGCTGCGTCCGGGCTCAGGCCCGGGCGCGGCGGCGCTCGCGGCGCGGGGCGTTGTCCTGCACACCGCTTTCGGCCGCCAGCTTGTTGCGCAGCGGCCCGATGCGAGAGACGATGTCGCTGACATTCGGGCGCGGACCCTTCGTGTGTGCGTCCAGCGCCACGCGCATGGCCTTGAGATGCGCGAAGGACGTGCCACAGCAACCGCCGATGATGCGCGCGCCGCCGTCGATGGCCAGCCGCACATAGTCGGACATCAGCTCCGGCGTACCCGAATAGTGGATCTCCGAGCCGCGGAATTCGGGAATGCCGCAGTTACCCTTGACGATGATGGTCGCATCCGGGCCGGCTTCGCTCATGTCCAGCAGCGAGGCGAGGATGTCGGAAGCGCCGACGCCGCAATTGGCGCCCACGGCAATCGGCGCGGCGGGCAGACCTTCGGTCACGCCGTGAATGGCGTTCGGCGCCAGCCCCATCATGGTGCGGCCGGCGGTGTCGAACGACGCGGTGAAGGTGTAGGGCATGCCGACGCGGGCAGCCGCCTCGGCCGCGGCGCGTATCTCGTCGGGCGACGACATGGTCTCGATCCAGGCGACATCGGCGCCGCCGGCCTTGAGCCCCTCGATCTGCTCGGCGAAGGCCTCGACGGCCTCCTCGTAGGTCAGCGCGCCGAGCGGCACCAGCAGCTCGCCGGTCGGACCGACCGACCCGGCGACCACGATCTCGCGGCCGCTGGCGTCGGCGACCTTGCGGGCGATCTCGGCGGCGAGCTTGTTGAGCTCGAAGACGCGACCCTGCGCCTCGTGCAGTTTCAGCCGGTGACGCGTGCCGCCGAAGGAATTGGTGAGGATGATGTCGGCGCCGGCATCGACGAAACCCTTATGCAGCGCGACCACGCGCTCCGGCTCGGCGGCATTCCACAGCTCCGGCGCCTCGCCCGAGGCGAGGCCCATCGAGAACAGGTTCGTGCCCGTGGCTCCGTCAGCGAGCAGGTACTGCTTGCGAGCGAGAAGGGTTTCTAGGCGGTTCGACATGGCGACACCGTGATCCGCAAGGGTGGACACTGAGATAACGATATAAAGACTTCTTTATATGGTTATCGAGGCCGGCGTCAAGTTTTTGCGCGGCGAAAGACGCGGTCGCGGCGGCATCGTTTTCTACAAGTCGGCCGCAAGCCGCAGCGCATGGGCTGCTGTCTCGTGGGCGTTGACCTTGGCGGCGCGGATAAGGTTGTCGAAGTGGCGCGTCAGCTTCTGCACCGGCCCGGGCGCGTTCAGCACCAGGTACATGTCCCCGACATAGATGGCCGCGCGCAGCGAGCCGAATACGGTATAGGGCACCGAATAGCGGCGGCGGCCGTCGTACAGATAGAGGCGGAAGGTGGGGTAGAGGTCGTCCATCAGCCGCGCCATGTGTTCGAGCTGGCGCTTGCGCGCCGCGCCCGGCAGACCGGACCAGACGCCGCGACCCTCGGCGAAGATCGCCAGCGTGTGCTCCGCCATGCACACCTCCATGTCGGTCTCCGGGCGGCGGTTGTAGTCGAGGCGGTAGCGCGTCTCGTCGATCTGGATTTCGGGATCGCGGCGCGTGATGCCGGCCTCGTAGTCGATCAGTTCGTCGCTGCGCAGCAGATCGGGAATGCCGGCCGGCACGTAGCGGATCTTGGCGCCGGCCGCCTCGGCGTGCCATTGCGCCAGCAGCGTGCGGTCGAAGGCGCCGTCACCCTCCTCGATCTCCAGGCTCTCCCTGATCTCGCCGCCCAGCCCCTCGTCGTGGGAAAGGCCGAGCAGCCAGTCGAGCGAGACCTTGTGCTCGGCGGCGATTGACAGCAGCGTCTCGGCGCGCGGCAGGCGCGTCGTCTCGCCGGAGAGCAGTTGGGTCAGTGCCGAGCGGTCGATACCGACGGCCTCGGCGAAGGCGGAACGATTGGTTGCGGAACGAGCAAGCAGCAGTGCAAGACGCTCCCGGAAAAGGCCCGCCAGCTTTCGTTTGTCCATCGCAAGTCCTCCGCTTCACGACCGCGCGAGAATCTACAATGTTGACTTTACACAACAGGCGCAAGATTTGCGTCACACAATCAACATTCGGTGCGCGTTGTCGCCTTGCGGCTGAAGCCGGCTGCTGACACCGTTGTGTCAGGATTCGGGCGCGGGGCCGGCCGGCGCGAGGGGCGCCGGCCGACTTGCCGCAGGGCTTGGCCCGCCCGGCTTGGTCGAGAAGCATGCAGCATCCGGTAGTTTCGCAGGATTTGCGTCCGGCGCGTGTCGAGTGGCCCACGATGGTCCTGATCGCCGCCTGCTACGCGGTGTGGTTCGCCGCCGGGTTCTGGCTCTGGACCGGATATCCGCTCGTTTCCGTCGTCGTCCTGACCTTGGCGATCGCGCTGCAGTCGTCACTGATGCACGAGGCCAGTCACGGCCATCCGACCCGCAAGGCGCTCGTCAACGAATTGCTGGTCGGACTGCCTATTGGGCTCGTCTACCCGTTCCGCCGCTTCAAGGCGCTGCACCTGCGTCACCATGCCGACGAGCGGCTGACCGACCCGTTCGACGATCCCGAGAGCTATTACCGGGCGCTGTGGGAGCACGAGAAATTCCCGCGCTGGTTCAAGGCCGTGCTGGCTTTCAACAATACGATGACCGGCCGCTTCCTGATCGGGCCGGCGCTCACCGATGTCGGCTTCTTCCTGACCGAGGCGAAAGCGGCCGCGCGCGGCGACCACGGCGTGCGGCGTGCCTGGCTGCACCACGCGATCGGGCTGGTGATCGTCGTGCCGGTCATCCTGTTCGTCTTCGGCATGCCGATGATCTCCTATCTCGTGCCGGCCTATCTCGGGCAGTCGATCCTTTCGGTGCGCACCTTCGCCGAGCACCAGTGGTCGGAGCGGCCGGACGGGCGCACCATTATCGTCGAGCGGTCGCCGCTCGCCTTCCTGTTCCTCAACAACAATCTGCACCTCGTCCATCACAAGCTGCCGACGGTGGCCTGGTATCGGCTGCCTAACCTGTTTCGCGAGCGGCGTGCCGAATGGGCCGCGATGAGCGGCAACTATGTTTATCCCGGCTATTTCGCGCTGCTGAAGGAGTTCGCGTTCCGCGCGAAAGAGCCGGTGGTACACCCGGCGCTGCGCCGAGCGCCGGAAGCCGGCCGCGCCTTCCGGCCACGGGTGCGGGCGCGCAATGTTGCCGGCCTTGGCGCTGCGCCAGTGCCGGCCAAGCCGGCGGACGAATAGGGCTTGTCAATTTCGGCCAGGAAGGCCTGATGACGGGATGAGCGCTCTGGTCGCCGCGCTGCCGATGTATGACTGGCCGGAGTTGCAGGCCGGAAACGACGCGGCATGGGCAACAATCCGCGACCGTCTGCGGGCAACCGGATTATATGCCCCGGAAAGACTTGCGCGGGAGCGCACCGACCTGCAGGCGCTGTGGCGCGATCCGAACCTGCTGCTGTCGCAGACCTGCTGGGGGCCGATGGAACTCGGGCTGGCCGCGTCTGTGCGGGTTGTGGGTCAACCGGACTATTCGGCGTTCGAGGGCGGAGAGGGGGCGTATTATTCCAGTGCCGTGGTCATGCGGGCCGAAGCTCCACGCGGCAGCGGCCTGCCCATCGACCGGCTGCGCGGTTTCCGCTTTGCATTCAACAGCACCGATTCGCGTTCTGGCTATCTCGGCCTGAAGGCAGATATGGAAGCAGCAGGCGAAGCGCTTTCAGTCTTTTCGCAGATGGTGGAAACAGGTGGCCATCGTGCTTCGATAGCAGCAGTTGCCGACGGCAGGGCGGATGTCGCAGCCATCGACTGCAAGACGTGGCATCTGGCCAAGCTCTACGAGCCGACGGCACGGAAGCTGTCGGTTGTCGGCTGGACGAGCATGCGCCTCGGCTTGCCGTTCATCACTTCACGCGACACGGACGACGCGGCTGTGACACTGCTGGCGCAGACGCTTGTGGAACTGCCGCCGCCCTGAAGCTCAAACGCGGCGCCTGTCCACGTACCAGCCGCCAGCGGCGCCTATCGCGATGCCAATGGCAATGCCGATCGGCAGATTGTCCATCGCGACGCCGATCGCAGCGCCGACGCCGATTCCAATTGCGATGCCGAGGCCCATGAAGCGCCTCCTCTGCTGCAACGCCCCGTTTCGGGAACGCCTGTCGCGGCGCTGCGTTCCCGGCGGTCCTAGTTGCGCATCTTGTCGCCCGCCGGATCGAACAGCGGCTCGGCGTTGATGCGGGCCTTGCGGCGGCGGCCGAGCACCTCGATCTCGAAGAAGCCAGCGCCGGCTTCGCCCGCGAGTTCGGCCGGCACGTATCCCTGCGCCATCGACTTCTTGACATAGTGGGCATAGCCGCCCGACGTCACCCAGCCGACGACGCGCCAGTCGCCGTCGACGGTGCCCAGGAGCGCGGACGTCGTGCCCTTTTCGGCAGCGCTGTCGCCGCGCGCGGGCTTGCCGGCGTCGCCGAAACGGGCCTGTCCGAAGCCGTGGGCCGGCGCGACGGTGCCGAAGTCGCGGCTGACCTTCGCCCAGATCGGCTCGTCGCCCATGACGTCGGCGTCTTCCGCTTCGATGACGAAGGAGACGCGCTTCAGCTTGCCCTTGCCGCCGGCCTTCATCGCCGCATGTTCCGCCGCGGCCGCCTCGCAGCCGATGAAGTCGTTCTTCTCCAGCTTGATGAAGCGGTCCATGTCGCCCTCGTAGGGACCGTAGATCGGGCGTAGTTCGCGGTACCAGGTGGGGAAATTCTTTTCGAGGCGCATCGACAAAAGCGCGCGCATGCCGAAATCGACGATTCCGAACTCCGCGCCGGCTTCCTTGATCGCCGCGTAGACCTTGCGCTGGTAGGCAGGCTGCATCCAGATCTCGTAGCCGAGGTCTCCGGTGTAGGTGATGCGGTTCACCAGACACGGTGCGCCGCCGACGGCCATCTCGCGGAAGTCCATGAAACGGAAGGCCTTCGACGAGACGTCTTCGTCGACAAGCTTCGCCAGCAGCGCCTGAGACTTGGGGCCGGCGATGGAGAGACCGACCAGAGTCTGGTCGAAGCGGTGAATGCGGGCCGAACCGTCCCCGGGAAGATGCTTCTCGAACCAGCGCATGTGGTATTTCTGCGCGGCGGACGAGCCCCAGATCAGGAACCGCTCTTCGCCCGCGCGCGCGACGGTGAAATCCCCGATCAGCTTGCCGAACTCATTCAGCATCGGGGACAGAACGATGCGGCCCTGCTTGGGCATGCGGTTGGTGAGGATGCGGTTGAGCCAGGCCTCGGCGCCCGGACCGGTCACCTCATACTTGGCGAAGTTGGCGATCTCAGTGACGCCGACGCGTTCGCGGGTGGCGCGCACTTCGTTGCCGACATGCTCGAAATCGTTGGAGCGGTGGAAGGAGACGATGTCCTTGGGCTCGGCACCCTTCGGCGCGAACCAGAGGGGCGTTTCCAGTCCCCAGCTGTCGCCCATGACGGCGTTTTGAGCCGCCATCGTGTCGTAGAGCGGCGTGGTCTGGGCAGGCCGGGCCGCTGGCAGTTCCTCGTTCGGGAAACGGATCGAGAAGCGGCGCGAATAGTTTTCGCGCACCTTGGCGTTGGTGTAGCGCAGGCTTGCCCACTCGCCAAAGCGCGAGACATCCATGCCCCACACATCGGCGCCCGGGTCACCATTGACCATCCAGTTGGAGAGCGCCAGGCCGACACCTCCGCCCTGGCTGAAGCCGGCCATGACGGCGCAGGCCACCCAGTAGTTGGTCAGGCCCTGCACAGGGCCGACGAGCGGGTTGCCGTCGGGCGCGAAGGTGAAGGGGCCGTTGATAACCTGCTTGATGCCGGCCTTCTCGATGCCGGGGAAGTGGCGAAAGCCGACCTCCAGCGAGGGCGCGATGCGGTCGAGGTCCGGCGGCAGAAGCTCGTGGCCGAAGTCCCACGGCGTGTTGACCGGCGACCACGGCTTGGCAGCCTTCTCGTAGGTGCCCAGCAGAATGCCGTTGCGCTCCTGGCGCGTGTAGATCTCGCCCTTGAAGTCGAGCACGCCGATCATCTCACGGCCGGTGCGGGCGTTGAACTCCTCGACCTCCTTCATCGGCTCGGTCAGCAGGTACATGTGCTCCATGGCCAGCACCGGCAGTTCGAGCCCGACCATGCGGCCTACTTCGCGCGCCCACAGACCGCCGCAGTTGACCACGTGCTCGGCCTTCACCGCGCCCTTCTCGGTGACGACGTTCCAGGTGCCGTCGGGCTCCTGCGTCAGCTCGACGACGCGGTTGCGCAGCTGGATCTCGGCGCCGAGCTTGCGCGCCGCCTTGGCGTAGGCGTGCGTGGTGCCGGAGGGATCGAGGTGGCCCTCGACCGGATCCCACATCGCGCCGACAAAATGGCGCTCGTCCATCAAGGGGAACATCGCCTTCGCCTCGGAAGGCGTGATCAGCTCGGTGTCCATGCCGAGATAGCGGCCCTTGGCGTGGGCGTTGCGCAGGAAGTCCATGCGCTCGGGACTGTCGGCGAGCATCACGCCGCCCGTCAGGTGCAGCGAGCAGGACTGGCCGGAGAGTTCCTCGAGCTCCTTGTAGAGGCTGACGGTGTAGGCCTGCAGCTTGGCGACGTTGGGGTCGCCGTTCAGCGTGTGGAAGCCGCCCGCCGCATGCCACGACGAGCCCGACGTGAGTTCCGAGCGCTCGATCAACAGCACGTCGGTCCAACCGGCGCGGGCGAGGTGGAAAAGCACCGAGCAGCCGACGACGCCGCCGCCGATGACAACCGCTTTGACGTGGGATTTCATGATTTTATGCCCGTCCTGCGCGAAACTGAGTCAGCAAGTTGAAATGTGGAGTCAGGCAGCCGCAATCGCTTCAATTTCCAGCAGCCAGCGCTCGTCAAAAATACCAGTGATGATTGTTGTCAGCCCCACGGCGCGGGGGCCGAGCACCTCCAGCCGCACCTTGCGGTAGTCGGCTATGTATTTGCGGTCGGAGAGAAAGAAGTTGACCTTCACGAGGTTGTCGAGGGTCATGCCAGCGGCGGCGAGCTGCGCGATGACGTTTCGCCAAGCCTGCCTGCACTGGCTCTCGAAATCGGCAGGCACGTTGCCGTTCACGTCCGCCGGGATCTGGCCGGAGACGAACAGCACGCGGGAAAACTGCGTCAGCTCCACCGCCTGCGCGTAGCCGCCGACAGGCTGCGGCGCATCCGGCGCGTTGATGACTTTCATCTGCATCGCCGCCTCAGAAATCCGTAGGTGCGCCGCCTTCGGCGGTGCGTCGTTCGACAAACTCGTTGATCTCGTCCTCGATCGCGGGGTCGATCGGCGGCTTCTCCCATGCGGCCAGGCGTTCCTTCCACAGGCGGTTGGCCTTCTGGATCGCGGTCGGCGAGCCTGCCAGCTGCCAGGTCTCGAAGTTGCGCCAGTCCGAAAGCACGGGCGAATAGAAGGCGGTTTTGTAGCGCTGCTGCGTGTGCGCCGTGCCGAAGAAGTGGCCGCCGGGACCGACGTCGCGGATGGCCTCGACCGCAAGCGCGTCTTCCGACAGGTCGAGCGGCGTGAGAAACTCCGCGACCATCTGGAGGAGGTCCACGTCGAGGATCATCTTCTCGTAGGAGCAGCGCAGACCGCCCTCCAGCCATCCTGCCGAGTGGAGGATGAAATTGCCGCCGCCCTGGATGGCGCCCCATAGAGAGAAGACGCTCTCGTAGGCGGCCTGCGCGTCGACCGTGTTGGCGGCGCAGGTGTTGGACGTGCGGTAGGGCAGCCCGAGCTTGCGCGCGAGCTGGCCGCCGGCAAGCTGCGCCTTCATGTATTCGGGCGTGCCGAAGGCCGGCGCGCCCGACTTCATGTCGACGTTGGAGGTGAAGCCGCCATAGGCGACGGGTGCACCCTTCCTGACCATCTGCGTGAAGGCGATGCCGGCCAGCGCCTCGGCGTGCTGCAAGGTCAGTGCGCCGGCCACGGTGACCGGCGCCATCGCGCCCGCCAGGGTGAACGGCGTGACGATGACGATCTGGCCGGCCGACGACATCTGGATGATGCCTTCCAGCATCGGCACGTCGAGCTTCAGCGGTGAGTTGGTGTTGATGATTGTGTAGACCGACGGCTCGCGCTCGAGCTGCTCGCGCGAGATGCCGCGGGCGATGCGGGCGATCTCGATGCCGTCGACGTTGCGCTCCTTGCCGAGCGAATAGATGTGGAAGGGCTTGTCCGTGAGAAGCGCCAGGTCGCGGATGCATTCGAGATGGCGGATCGACGGGTGAATGTCGATCGGCTCTACCGGGTAGCCACCGGTCGTGTGGATGATGTTGTGGACCTGCGCAAGCTTGATGAAGTTGCGATAGTCCTCCTGGTTGCCCGGGCGTCGGCCGCGGTCGGTGTCGGAGCAGTTGGGCGCAGAGCCCATCTGCGCGAAGATCAGCCGGTTGCCTCCGAATGTGACATGGTGTGCCGGATTGCGGGCGTGGAGCGTAAACTCGGACGGCGCGTGCTTGATGAGATCAAGCAGCATGTCGCCGTCGAAGCGCACGCGTTCGGAGCCGTCGCGCACATCGGCCCCATGCGCCTTCATCAGTCGGCGCGCTTCGGGGTGCAGCACCTCGACGCCGATCTCGCGCAGCACCTTCAGCGACGCGTTATGGATCGCCTCCAGCTCGTCGTCGGAGACGATTCTGGTGGGAGGGAAGGGGATGCGAAGCTGCCGCCAAGGCGGCTGTTCGAAGGCCGGGCCGCCGCCGGCGCGTTTTCCCGCGCGGCCGCCCCTGCGGCCCCTTTCGACCACGGGCTCCGCTGCCGGAGCGGCGTCGGCCCCAACGCTATCGTCACTCATTCGCACTTCCCCTGCATGCAGGCATATTGGACCGGGAGGCAGCATGCTTGTAATGAAGCCGCGACCAGAAGGGCGAGGGAAACGACATGGCGGCGGCCGTCTGTGACGTGGCGGTGATCGGGCTCGGCGCCATGGGCAGCGCCGCGCTCTGCCGCGTTGCACGCCGCGGCTTTAGCGCCATCGGCATCGAGCAATTTTCGCCCGGCCATGATCGTGGCTCCTCGCATGGAGAAAGCCGCGCCATCCGCCTCGGCTATTTCGAGCACCCGTCCTATGTGCCGCTGGCGCGGGCGGCGTATGAGCGCTGGGAGGAACTGGAGCGATTGACCGGCGAAAGCGTGCTGACCCGTACGGGGGTGCTCGAAATCGGCCGGCCGGGCAGCATTCTCGTCGCCGGGTCGTCGGAGGCGAGCCGGCTGCATGGCATCGAGCACGAGGTGCTGGATGCCGGCGAGATCATGCAGCGCTTCCCGCAATTCACGCTGCCGGCGGACTACAATGGCGTCTGGCAGAGGGATGGCGGCTACGTGCGCGCCGACCTCGCCAATCGGCTGCATCTGAAGCTTGCCAAGGACGCTGGCGCTGAAGTGATCGAGAACCGCAAAGTCTTACGTATCGAACCCGAAGCTGGTGCTATTCGCGTGGTCACGGATAGCGGGGCGATCGAGGCCGGTAGTGTGGTCGTCGCCGCGGGGGCGTGGATCGGTGAACTCGTTCCGCAGCTTGCGCCGGTGCTGAAGCTGACGCGGCAGGTGCTGTGCTGGTTCGAAGCGAAGCAGCCGGAAGCGGTGGCGCAGGGCAAGCTGCCGGTGTTCGCCATCGACGGGCCGGACGACCTCGCTTACGGCTTTCCAGATCTCGGCCTCGGCTTCAAATGCGCCTCGCACCATTCGAGCGGCGCGCTCGCCTCCGCTGACGTCGCGCGGCAGGACGCCGGGCCGGCCGACGAGGCGCAGATGCGCCGGTTCCTTGATGCCTACCTGCCCGGCGCGGCAGGGCGGCTGAAGGCGATGAAGACCTGCATCTATACGCGCACCCCGGACGAGGATTTTGTTGTCGACCTTCTGCCGGAAGATTCTCGCATCGTCGTGGCGTCGCCCTGTTCGGGGCACGGTTTCAAGTTCGCGAGCGTGATCGGCGAGGTGCTGGCCGATCTCGCCACGACGGGTGAGACGCACCACGACATTTCGCGGTTTTCGCTTGCAAGGGTCGCAGCATGAGCTTGCTTTCGCCAGATTTCGCCGGAAATGTCGGCTCGACCTTGCGGGCGAGAAGATCGGGGCGGGAGGCATCATGCGGAGCATCATCGTGGCGGCGCTGATCGGCGCGGGCGTGGCGCAGGCGGCGGCCGAAGACGACCCCTATATCTGGCTCGAGGACCGCAACGGCGCGCAGGCGCTCGAATGGGCCAAGGCCGAGAGCGAGCGGACCCGGGAGGTCATCACCTCCGACCCGCGCTTTGCCGACTACTATGCAAAGGCGCTGGCGCTGTTTCAGGCCGAGGACATCATTCCTTTCGGCTACATTCAGGGCGACTACGTCTACAATTACTGGCAGGACGCCAAGAATCCGCTCGGCGTGTGGCGCCGCGCCACGGTTGCGTCCTACAAGACGCCCTCGCCGGAGTGGGACGTCATCCTCGACACCGACAGGCTGGCCGCGGAGGAGGGCATCGGCTGGGTCTTCGGCTATGGAGACTGCCTGCGGCCGGACTACCGCATCTGCGCAATATCCATGTCGCCGGACGGCGGCGATGCGTCCGTCGTGCGCGAGTTCGACCTCGAAAAGCGGCAGTTCATGCCCGACGGCTTCAACCTGCCGGTCTCGAAGTCGGCATTCTCCTACATCGATGCGGACACTGCTTTCCTGTCCGCCGCGTTCACGGACGGCGAAGTGACGACATCGGGTTATCCCCGCGTGGTGAAGCGGTGGAAGCGCGGCACGCCGCATGAGAGCGCCCCGGTGATCTTCGAAGGGCAGGTCGACGATCTCTCGGTCGGCGGCTTCGTGATGATCGACGAGCGCGACGAGAGCCGCACGCCCTTCGTGCAGCGGTCGGTCGATTTCTACACCTCCGAGCTGTTCCTGCTGCGTCCTGATGATTCCACGGTTCAGGTGCCGGTGCCGCCGCAGCTCATAGACTGGGACATTTTCGACGGTCAGTTCGTGTTCATTCCGGCCGAGGACTGGACCGCCAAGACCGGCGAGGTGATGCGCTCGGGCGGCTTGTACGCGTTCGACTTCGATTCCTGGCGCGATTCAGGTGAAACTGGTGCCTACGTCACCCTCATCGAGCCGACGGAGCGGCGCTCCATCGAGACGATCGCGTCGACCAAGGGCCGGTTCTTCGTCTCTGTGCTGGACAATGTGCAGGGCGAGGTTCTGGCCTTCCGCCACGCCGACCGGAAATGGAGCGAACCGGTGCGCATCGACCTGCCGGCCAACGGAACGGTGTCGATCGCCGACACGGATGTGCAGGGCAGTGCGGTGTCGTTCACATTCAACGACCTGATCACGCCGTCAACGCTGTTCTGGTCGGAGGATGACGGCGAGTCGCTGGCGCCGATCAAGGCCATGCCGGCGCGCTTCGATTCGGCGAAATATGTGGCCGAACAGTTCGAGGCGACCTCGAAGGACGGCACCAGGATTCCGTATTTCGTCGCGAGGCCGAAGGACCAGTCCGGCCCGGTGCCGACGCTGCTCTATGCCTATGGCGGGTTTCAGTCCTCAATGCTGCCCTGGTATTCGGGGCTGCGCGGGCAGCTGTGGCTCGAACAGGGCAATGCCTGGGTGCTGGCAAACATACGCGGCGGCGGCGAGTTCGGCCCGGCCTGGCACCAGGCGGCGCTGAAGGAGAAGCGGCAGAACGCCTTCGACGACTTCGCGGCGGTGGCGCAGGATATCGCGGCGCGCGGCATCACCACGGCAGCGCAGCTCGGCATACAGGGCGGCTCGAACGGCGGGCTGCTCGTCGGCGTCTCGTTGACCCAGCGGCCCGAACTGTTCGGCGCGGCGATCAGCGAGGTGCCGCTGCTCGACATGATGCGCTACACCCAGTTGCCGCCCGGCGCATCGTGGATCGCGGAATATGGCGACCCGGCGATCCCGGAAGAGGCGGCCTTCATCCGCGAGTATTCGCCGTACCAGAACGTCGTCGCCGGGAAGGACTATCCGAAGACGCTGTTCATGACCTCGACCGCGGACGACCGCGTTCATCCCGGCCACGCCCGCAAGATGGCGGCCAAGATGCTGGCGCAGGGACACGACGTCCTGTTCCACGAATATCTGGAAGGCGGGCACGGCGGCAGCGGCGACATCCGCCGGCAGGCCGAGTGGTACGCCATGGAATACATGTTCCTGCAGCAGTCGCTGGAAGGCGCCGAGGGGCATGCCGGAATGGCGATGATGGCCAACCGGGCGGCGCCGTTTGCGGCGGCTGGTGCCGCGCAGCCAGAGGCAGGCCGCTGCGGCGTGCCGGACGTGGCCGCCACCGCAAACGGTCCGCGGGCCGCGGGGCTGGAAGTGCGCGAGGCCGCGGCGCGGCAGACCTGCGACCTGCCACCGACGCCGTGAGGGCATTGAGCCTTGAGCATCCCATGCCGCGAGGATAGTTTCGCGGCATGGCCGCTTTCGACGCCATATCATTGAGCCAGACCGTTTCGGCGCGCACGCTGCACGCCGAGATGCTGAGGCTGTGCGCCCGCATCGGCTATTCGCCTCCGACTATCCGCTGAATCCACCGCCGGTGCTGCCGGCAAGATTCAACGGGAGCCATCAAGCCCATGACCTACCAGAACTATTCACTGCCGCAGCTGCAGGCGATCGACGCCGCGCATCATCTGCACCCCTTCACCGACCACAAGGATCTGCGCGCGGCCGGCAGCCGCGTCATCGTGCGGGCCGACGGGCCGTTCATCTACGACGCCGACGGCAACGAAATCCTCGACGGCATGGCCGGCCTGTGGTGCGTCAATGTCGGCTACGGCCGCGAGGAGCTGGCCAAGGCCGCCTACGAGCAGATGAAGGAGCTGCCCTACTACAACTCCTTCTTCCGCTGCTCGACGCCGACACCGATCCTGCTCTCACAGAAGCTCGCCGAGATCGCGCCTGCGGGACTGAGCCAGGTTTTTTACGGTTCATCGGGATCGGAAGCCAACGACACCGCGCTGCGGTTGGTGCGCCACTTCTGGGCGCTGGAGGGCAAGCCGTCGAAGAACCGCATCATCTCGCGCCAGTGGGCCTATCACGGCTCGACTGTAGCCGGCGCCTCGCTTGGCGGCATGGGCGGCATGCACGGGCAGTTGCACGGTGCGGTGCCGAACATCGTTCACGTCATGCCGCCTTACGCTTTCGAGCTGGCGCGGCCAGGCGAGAGCGAACAGGATTTCGGAATCCGCGCGGCCCGTGCCATCGAGGACGCGATCCTCGAGGCCGGACCTGAAAACGTCGCCGCCTTCATCGGCGAGCCGGTGATGGGGGCGGGGGGCGTCAAGATCGCGCCCGACAGCTACTGGCCGGAGGTGCAGCGCATCTGCCGCAAGCATGACGTGCTGCTGATGCTCGACGAGGTCATCACCGGCTACGGCCGCACCGGTGAGTGGTTCGCGGCGCAGACCTACGGACTGCAACCGGACACCATCACCACTGCCAAGGCGCTGACGTCAGGCTACCAGCCGCTGTCGGCTCTCTTCGTCGGCGACCGCGTGGCGAAGACGATCGTGGAAAAAGGCGGCGAGTTCTTCCACGGCTACACCTATTCGGGCCATCCCGTGGCCTGCGCGGTGGCGCTCGCCAATCTCGGCATCATCGAGCGCGAGGGGCTGGTCGAGCGCGTGCGCGACGAAACCGGCCCGTATTTCCGCAACGCGCTCACCGAGGCGCTGGCGGGCCATGGCATAGTCGGCGAGGTGCGCACCGTCGGCCTGATGGGCGCGATCGAGATCGTCAAGGACCGCCAGACGCGCGAGCGCTTCGCCGATGTCGGCACGGCGGCAGTGACCGTGCGCGACCGCGCCATCGCCAACGGCATGATGATGCGCGCGGTCAACGACACGATGATCCTGTCGCCGCCGCTGATCTGGACGAAGGCTACGATCGACATGGCCTGCGAGAGGATCGGCAGGGCATTCGATCAGGCGGAAGCGCAACTGAGGGCTTGAGTGGAGCGTTTCGCTCGCCGCCGCGTTCCTGTGCGCGGCGGCGGAGGGTTCAGCATGCGAAGATCGATCAAATCCCGAAAGGCAGCGGCGGCGCTGGCGCATGATCTGGCGCTTGCCCCGGCGGTGATCGCGCTCAGGCTCCCGCTTCTGGCCGCGGAAGCCGGCAGCAAGGCGATGCCGCGCGAAAGCATCAGGTCGGTTACCGAAAAGGCCGCTGCGCTCACCCAAGGCACCGTTGCGGCGCAGATGTCGCTTGCAGTGTCGGCGTCGCGTTTCTGGCTGGAACTGCTCACCGGGCAGACGCCGTCGATTCTCAATGGCGTCGCACTCGAGCGGGCGGCGCAGGCAGCGCTGGCTCCCTCCAGCAAGGCGGTGCGGAAAAATTTCGGCAGGCTCTCGCGGCGGCCGCGCTGACGCCTGAAAAGGCAAAAACCGCGCTCTCCAACTGGGAGAAGGCGCGGTCTTGCCAAAGCTACGCATGGCGCTTCGCGACAGACACTGCGAAGCTTACTGCTCCGGTACGCGAGACCTGATCCGGAGCGGTTGGGCGGCTGCGATCACCGCCACGCATATGGTTCTACCCGGACATCGTTACCGCCCGGTTATCAGTCACTTAAGCAAAGATGAATCGGCGCTTTTTTGGCGCAAAGGTGGCGATCCACACGATTACGCAGCGTGAGGTCGCTCCGTGAGGGCGGGGCTCAGCGGCCGCGCAGAAACTCGACGATGCCGGAGAAGTCGCGGTCGCCGTGACCCATGGCGGCGAACAGCGCATAAAGCTGCGCGGCCTCGGCACCGAGTGGGGTAACCGCGCCGGAAGCCTGCGCGGCCTCCTGCGCGAGCTTCAGGTCCTTGAGCATCAGCGAGGCCGCGAATCCGGGCTTGTAGTCGCGGTTTGCCGGCGAGGCGGGCACGGGGCCGGGAACCGGGCAGTAGGATGTGATCGACCAGCACTGGCCCGAAGAGGTCGACGCCACGTCAAACAGCGCCTGGTGCGACAGGCCGAGCTTTTCGGCCAGCACGAAGGCTTCCGACACGCCGATCATCGAGATGCCGAGGATCATGTTGTTGCAGATTTTTGCGGCCTGGCCCGCGCCGGCCTCGCCGCAATGAACGATGCGGCCGGCCATTGGCTTCAATACGGGTTCCGCGGCGGCGAAGGCCTCCTTGGATCCGCCTGCCATGAAGGTCAGTGTTCCCGCAGTCGCTCCGCCGGTGCCCCCGGAGACCGGTGCGTCGACCGACAACAGTCCGTGCTTTTGTGCGATCGCGTGCGCCTTGCGGGCGGATTCGACGTCAATCGTCGAGGAGTCGATGAGCAGCGCGCCTTTTTTCATCGCAGCCGCAATGTTTTCGTGGACGGAAAGAACGTGCTTGCCGGCCGGCAACATGGTGACGACCGCGTCAGCGTCCTTCACCGCCGCCAGTGCATTGGCCATCACGGTGACACCGTTGCCCTGCGCGATCTTGAGGTTCTCCGGCACGAGGTCGAAGCCGTGGACCGAAAAGCCCGCCTTGACGAGATTGGCGGCCATGGGGTTGCCCATGTTGCCGAGGCCGATGAAGGCGATGGTGGTCATGGACGTCTCCTGTCGGTGATGTTCAGCGGCCGATGAGGCTGCGCGCGACGATCACGCGCATGATCTCGTTGGTGCCTTCGAGGATCTGGTGGACGCGCAGGTCGCGCACCAGCTTCTCGATACCGTAGTCGTGCAGATAGCCGTAACCGCCGAGAAGCTGCAACGCGCCGTTGGCGACGTCGAAGCCGGTGTCGGTGACGAGACGCTTGGCCATAGCAGACCACTTTGTCGCGTCCGCCGCCTTGCGATCGAGCTTCGAGGCCGCGGCGTAGAGGAAGAGACGCGCGGCCTGCAACTCGGTCTCCATGTCGGCCAGCTTGAACTGCAGCGCCTGGAAGCGGTCGAGCGTCTGGCCGAAGGCTTTTCGTTCGCCCGCATAGGCTAGCGCCTTGTCGAGAGCCGACTGCGCGCCGCCGAGCGAGCAGGCGGCAATATTCAGCCGGCCGCCGTCGAGTCCCGCCATGGCGATGCGGAAGCCGGCGCCCTCGTCGGACAGGCGGTTCTCGGCCGGCACCTTGCAGTCGTCGAAGATGACCTGCCGGGTCGGCTGCATGTGCCAGCCCATCTTGTTTTCAACTGCGCCGAAGGAAAGGCCGGGCGCGTCCTTCGGCACGACGAAGGTGGAGATGCCCTTCGGACCGTCCTCGCCGGTGCGGGCCATGACGACGTAGACATCTGAAGCGCCGGCGCCGGAGATGAACTGTTTTGCCCCGGTCAGCCGGTAGTCGGCGCCGTTGCCCGGGCCGCGCCGGGCGCTCGTCTTCAGTGCCGCCGCGTCGGAGCCGGAACCGGGCTCGGTCAGGCAGTAGGAGGCAAGGTGCTGCATCGAGGTGATCGCCGGGAGCAAACGTTGCCGCTGCGCCTCGTCGCCGAAGCGGTCGATCATCCACGCCGCCATGTTGTGGATCGAGATCATGGCCGAGAAGGCCGGGCAGGCAGCCGACAGCGCCTCGAAGATCAGCACCGCGTCGAGGCGGCCGAGGCCCGAGCCGCCGACATCGTCGCCGATATAGATGCCGCCGAAGCCGAGCGCGCCGGCTTCGCGGATGACATCCTCAGGGAAATGCCGGGCCTTGTCCCACTCAAGCGCATATGGCGCCACGCGGTCGGCGGCGAACGCACGGCTCATCTCCTGGACCGCGCGCTGATCGGGCGTCAGCTCGAACTGGTTGGCCGATTCCGCGACGGCATCCATCAAAATCCTCCCGAGGCCTCCCGGGAGGAATCTATCGCAAACCGTCCTTTAGGCAACGCACGACGGGGCACGGCCGTTGTGCGTGTTTCGAAGGTCCATCGGCGGCTGCCGATCAGGCGCCCCTGAACATGCAGCCGGCGGCAAGCACCACAAAGGCGGCGGTCATCACCCAGAAAGAGGAAATCGGGATGAAGGTGATGACCGGGAAGAACATCAGCAACGCAATCACCGCGAGGACGAGCGCGATGATGAACACGATCTGGGTGGGTGCACTCAGCGTCATATGATTGCCCTCTGATTCGCCGGATCATGGCCGGCTACGACGATAGTAGCACATGGCGATGGTTTCGCATGCAGGGATTGCCGGGCAATGGGCGCTCCGGCGGCGAAACCGCAGGGGACGTTTGCGATGCCGCGCTTTCGCGCTAGCCTGCGGCGGGCGGCGAGGGCGCGACGAGGAGCGCGGCAGGATTGCGCGAAGCGGGCAGTGCCACCACACCGATGCCGCCCGCCGATCCGGAGACGGCGGCGGAACTGCTGTTGCTGCTGCGCATCGTGCTCGCCGACTCCGAGGCCGACGGGCGGTCGGCGGCAGCGTTGCGGCGGATAGCGCTGCGCGATCTCGGCATCAGCGAGGACGGCGTGGACGAGGTGCTGTCGGAGATCGAGCACCTTGTCGGTGCGGCCGGTACCGGCGGCGCGCTCGCGGCCCTGCGCGAGCTTTCAGCGCAGCGTCTTTCAGAGCTCGCCGGGCTCGCCGGCAGCGTGGCGGCGCGCGACTGGGAGCTTGCTCCGGAGCGCGGGAGAGTCGAGGCGCGCGTGGCGGCATTGCTCGGCGTATCGACGCCGTCGCCGTGATACCTCTTCCTTTCCCTGTGCAATTCGCGATATGCGCCGGGCAACTCTGCTGCGGATGCCTTCCATGATTTCGGGACTGCCTTTCGACGACGTGCGCAACCTCGCGCGCCAATTGCCTGCTTTGGACATGGCAGGCGCGGCGCGGGTGCGCGAGGCGGCGGAGCGCTTCGCCCGGCGGTCCGGCTCGCTCGGCAGTCTGGCCGATGTCGGTGCCTGGCTTGCCGCATCGACGGGCAGGGTGCCGCGCGTCCTGCGCCCGGTCGTGGCGTTGTTTGCCGGCACGCATTACGCTGGCGAGGGCGCAGGCGTTGCCGAAGTGCAGGCATTTGTGGACCGCACGGCGGCCGGCGGCGGCGCGGTCAACCAGGCGTGCGCGGCGGGCGACATCGGGCTCAAGATATTCGACCTCGCGCTCGACGTGCCGGTCGACGACATCGCGGCCGGGGCGGCACTGGACGAGAAGGGGTGCGCCGCCACCATCGCCTTCGGCATGGAGGCGGTGGCCGGCGGGACGGACCTGCTGGTGCTTGCCGGCTTCGGCGGGCGGGCGGGCCGCGTCTCGGCGGAAGCTCTGCTTGCAGCCCTGGTTCCGCAGCCGGCGGACGCTATCGCGGCGCCGGCGCGGCGGGCACTCGAGGCGCATCGCGGCCATCTTTCCGATCCGTTGGAAGCGCTGCGACGGCTGGGCGGACGCGAGACGGCGGCGCTGGCCGGCGCGATCGTCGCGGCGCGGATGGAGAAGGTGCCGGTGCTGCTGGACGGCGCATCCGCCCTCGCAGCCGCGGCGGTTGTCGCAAGGCTGGCCGATGGAGCGCTGGCGCACTGCATGGTTGCCGACGCGGGAGGCGATGCGCTGGCCGATTCCGCGTCGATCGCCCTCGGGCTGCGGCAGCTCCAGTTTCTGGGCCTCGACACGCAGGACGGCGCAGCAGGGGCGCTTGCGGCAAACCTGGCGAAGTCGGCGACGCTTGTTCTCGAAGGCGCGGAAGAGTTCCTGCGCCGGGGCTAGGCCGCCGCGCCGCGCCGCGCGGCGTCGGTGGGGATGGCGGGCAGGGCCTCCATCACGCGGGCGCGGGGGAACATGACGATCGCCTCAGTGCCTTCGCGCAGCTTCGATTCCAGCCGCAGCTCGCCGCCGTGCAGCTCGATCAGGCCCTGCACGATGGGCAGGCCGAGCCCCGTGCCCTGCTCGGCGCTCTTGATGGCGATAGAACCCTGGCCGAAAGCAGAGAGCACGACGGGAATTTCATCCGGCGGGATGCCGGGGCCGTTGTCGCGCACCGAGACATATTGCCCGCCGCCGGCCGTCCAGCCGACGCGCACGCGCACCTCGCCGCCGGTCGGCGCGAACTTGATGGCGTTCGACATCAAATTGAGCGCGATCTGGCGCAGCGAGCGCTCGTCGGCGAACAGGCGTTGCAGCCGCGGCTCGAACTGCTGGACGATGCGGATGTCCTTCTTGCGGGCGCGCAGCTCCATCATGTGGCAGCACTCCTCGACCGTATCGGCGAGCGACAGCGGCTCCTCGTTGAGCTGGTAGCGGCCGGCCTCGATGCGCGAGAGGTCGAGGATCTCGTTAATGAGGTTGAGCAGGTGCTGGCCGGATGAATGGATGTCGCGGGCGTATTCGCGATAGGTGTCGTTCTGCATCTTGCCGAGCACCTCGTTGCCCATCACCTCGGAGAATCCGAGGATGGCGTTCAGCGGTGTGCGCAGCTCGTGGCTCATCGAAGCGAGGAAGCGGCTCTTGGCGAGATTGGCCTCCTCGGCGCGGCGGCGAGCCTCGTCCGACATCGCCTTGGCCGTCTCAAGCTCGGCGATCAGTGCGTCCTTCTCGGTGCGGAACGACATCAGCATCAGCGCCGACTTGTGCAGGTGGCCGGCGACGTAGGTGAAGAAGGGCAGAGAGGCGATCAGCAGCCCCACCATCAGCGCCTCGACCGGCATCCACAGCCTGAGCGACCAGAAGGCGAACACCGTCACCGGCAGCGCAAAGGTGACGATCAGCGCGCCGCGCAGCGCCGATGAGATGATCGCTGTGGCGGCGATCGCCAGCAGCAGCACCACGGCCTTGACGACGCCGAGCTCGTTGACGGTGCCGCAGGAATCACATTCGAGAAGCGCGAAATAGGCCCAGCCGAGGCCGCTGATGAAGTGGCCGATAAGGAAGTGGCGTTTCAGCGACAAGGGATCGATGTCGGCCAGATTGGTGCGGTCGGCGCGTCTGGCGATCAATGCGAGGCCAGCATAGCAGGTGACCGTTATCAACGACCACAGCATAATGTTGCCGCTCATGCCGGCGATCAGCCCGACGGCGCCGATGAAGACGACCATCAGCGGAATGGCTGTGGCGCTGTTGATGACGGCGCGGGCGTGCAGCTTCAGCAGTTCGCGGTCGAAATCGGGTACGCCCTCGCGTTGCGAGAGGCGATCACGCGTGCGCCGGACGGCGCGCGCGACGTCACTGTTGCGGTGCGCCTTCGTGCGGTCCACAATGTTCTTGTCCGCCGTTTGCGAGCGCTGCAACGCCATGTGCCGGTTCGGTTTTTACGCGGGACGATCCCGGCGGCGACGCTATCCGCGTTTGGTTAACGGTCCCTTCAGGTGAGGCCGCGGCGTGCCCGCTCTGGATGGGCCGCCGCAGGCGCGCGAGGCGGGGTGCCGCTGCGCCGCTCGCGGCTGCGCGGCATTCTCGACTGGGTGCTCGTCGCGGTGCTGTTCGGACTCTGCGCCCTGATGGTGGCACGACTGGACGAGGTGTCGCTGCGCAATGTCGCGGGCGCGGTACGGGTCGTCGACGGCGATACGCTCGAAATCGCTGGGCAGCGCGTGCGGCTTAGCGGCATCGACGCTTTCGAGCGCGACCAGAGCTGCCGCCGCGACAATGCCGACTATGCGTGCGGCCTCGAGGCGCATCGCGCGCTTGCCGCGCTGGCGCGGGATGGCGGCGTGTCATGCGCCGGGCGCACCGTCGACCGATGGGGCAGGCTGCTCGCGGTCTGCGAAGCGCGCGGCCGCGACCTGAACGCCCTGATGGTCGAGAGCGGCTGGGCGCTGGCCTGGGGCGGTTATGACGGCGAAGAGCAATCCGCGCGGCTGGCGCGACGCGGCGCCTGGGGCGGGGAGTTCGCCACGCCGGCGGACTGGCGCGCCGGCCGCGGCGAGCCGGCCGAGCCACGACAGGACTGGCTGCGGCGCGTGATCGACCTTATCGTTCAACTGTTCACAGGCAGAGGAGGAGAAGACGGATGAAGCTCTATGACGGCGGCAAGGCGCCGAACCCGCGCCGGGTGCGCATATTCCTGGCGGAAAAGGGCATCTCGGTGCCGACGGTGCCCGTCGACATGGGCGCCATGGGCCATCGCTCGGCGGAGGTGACGGCGCTCAACCCATTGCAGCGCCTGCCCGTACTCCAGCTCGACGACGGCACCGTGCTGACCGAGACGGTGGCCATCTGCCGCTATTTCGAGGAGCTGAATCCCGAACCGGCGTTGTTTGGACGCGGCGCGCTCGGCAAGGCGAAGGTGGAGATGTGGCAGCGCCGCGTCGAGCTCAACCTGTTCTTCAACATCGCCAGCGCGTTCCGTCACATCCATCCGGCGATGAAGGAATGGGAAGTGCCGCAGTTCCCGGAATTCGGCGAGTCCAACAAGCCGAAGGCGCTGGAATTCCTCGGCATGCTCGACCGCGAACTGGCATCGCGTGAATTCATCGCTGGCGACGAGTTCTCGATCGCGGACATCACCTGCCTTTGTGCCGTCGACTTTATGAAGCCGGCGCGCATCGCCCTGCCGGAGCACCTGGAGAGCGTCCGTCGCTGGCACGCCGCCGTGCGGGCGCGACCGAGCGCCGAGGCCTGAGACGGCGTTGAATGCAGAGCTTGCCCGGCTGACCGCGTCGATCCGGGCCTGCCGCATCTGCCGGGACAGCCCGCTTGGCAGGCCGCTGCCGCACGAGCCGCGGCCTGTCGTGGTGCCGTCCTCGACGGCACGCATCCTGATCGCCGGCCAGGCGCCCGGCACCCGCGTGCATGCCAGCGGCATGCCGTTCGACGACCGCTCCGGCGACCGGCTGCGCGACTGGATGGGCGTCGACCGCGAGACCTTCTACGATGCGGGCCGCATCGCCATCGTGCCGATGGGTTTCTGCTTTCCGGGGCTGGACGCGAAGGGCGGCGACCTGCCGCCGCGGCGCGAATGTGCGCCGGCCTGGCGGCGGCCTCTGCTCGAGCTGATGCCGCAAGTCGATCTGGTGCTGGCGATCGGGCTCTACGCGCAGCGCTGGCATCTCGGGCCGTCCGCAGGGACGGGTCTCACGGTGAATGTGCAAGGCTGGCGAGCGATCTTCGAGCGGCCGGGCGGCCGGCGCATCCTGCCTCTGCCGCATCCGTCGTGGCGCAACACGGCATGGCTGAAGCGCAACCCGTGGTTCGAGGCCGAGTTGCTGCCGGTGTTGCGCGGGGAGATCGCACAGCGCCTCTGAACTGTGCGGTGTTCTCGCTTTCTGGACTTCTTGGAACAATTTCCCAACGGGAGCCCAAGAAACCGCAGCAATGTTCTTGTCGACTGGTGTGTGGGCATCCTAGATGGTATGAAATTCTCCGGAGCGACCGATGGACCGCCTCGACCGCAAGATCCTGCGCCTGCTGCAGGAAAACTCTACCCTCGCCGTGGCCGATGTGGCCAAGAAGGTGGGGCTGTCGACCACGCCATGCTGGCGGCGCATCCAGAAGCTGGAGGAGGACGGCGTCATCCAGCGGCGCGTCGCCGTGCTGGATCCCGTCAAGGTCAACGCCAGCGTGACTGTCTTCGTCGCGATCCGCACGGCCTCGCATAGCCTCGAATGGCTCAAGCGCTTCTCGGAGGTCGTGCAGGAGTTCCCCGAGGTGGTCGAGTTCTACCGCATGAGCGGCGACGTCGACTATCTGCTGCGCGTGGTGGTGCCCGACATTGCCGCCTACGACGCCTTCTACAAGCGGCTGATCGCCAAGATCGAAATTCGCGACGTGTCGTCGAGCTTCGCCATGGAGCAGATCAAGTACACGACTGAACTGCCGCTCGACTATCTCGTGCTCGACAAGGATTCGGGCTGACCGCCTGACCTACCGGCGCAGGAAGCTCCAGGGCGAACGGCCGTGCGCCGGCTCGCGATCGCTCATGCCGCGGCCTATGACCGTTGCCGATTCGAGGTGGTAGGCTGACTCGATGGTCGCCACACCGTCGAAGATGAAGAGCTGGGTGAGATCGCGCCCACCCGTCAGCCTGCCCGTCACGGTGACGACTTCGTAGATGCCCTGCGCCTTGTAGGGTTCGGCCGGATGAACCCGCAGCACCTGGTTGGGTGCGGGCGGCGGCGTGTGGCTGCAGGCACCGGCCCAGGGCACCAGCAGGAAATCCATCACGAGATCGCCGTCGCGGTCAGCCGGGAGCAGGAAACCGGTGATCTCGACGGTCTGCGAATCCAGCGCCTGCGTAAACGTGCGGCCAAGCTCTCCTGCGCCCTGCACCGTTAGCTGCGCAGGTTGCGACGGCGGACGCAGGTCGGCCCAGTCGACGGGCGCGGCGGCGGCAGGCAGCGATGCGGCGACGCAGAAGGCGAGGGCGATGACAAGGGGCCGCGGGAGCATGACCAGGCAGAGTTGCAGCGACGCAGCTTTCCGGTCAACCCGCACGGCGCTCACGTTTTTGCGCCGGCGGACCTCTTTGCGAGCCGCTCCTGAACGGCAGGGCCCGAAAGCTCGCGCACGGCACCTTTGCCCACCCAGCGCGCCGTCCTGTCGTCAGATGCGGCGAGCCGTTCGGCGGCCGCCAGCGCCTCGCGATTGAGCGATTGCGAGCGCTTGCCGAGCGAACGCAGCGCCCAGTTGACGGCCTTCTTCACGAAATTGCGCGGGTCGGCGGCGTAGCGCTCGATGAGGGGCAGGAATGCGAGCAGAGTCGCCTCCGGCTCGTTCTTCCGGTGCACGACCGACCAGGCCATCATGGCGAAGGCGGTGCGGCGGACGAATTCACGGTCGTCGCCGGCGAATTCGCGGATCAGGACCAGCCAGTGGTCGGTGTCGACGAAGAGGTCGCTGACGCCGTCGACGATGTCCCAGGAGTCGAAGGTTGACGCCCAGTGGCGACAGTCGTCGAGGCTCATGCGCTTCGGGTCGGCGGTGATGGAGGCGATGAACTGCGCCTCCATGATGCCGCTGTCGAACAGCTCGAGCGCGCGCTCGTGGTTGCGGCCGATCAGCTTGCCGATGCGGCGCTGCTCGCCGTGCGAGATGCCCAGCGCGCGCTCGATGCGGATCCCGTAGCGCTTCATACCCTCACGGTTTACTTCCGAGCCGATGGAGCGCAGGTGTGCCATCACCTCCGATGAGGTGGAGGATTTCGACAGCAAGGCAGGCTACTTGCGGTCCAGCCGCGCCAGCAGCGCGGACGAGTCCCAGCGACCGCCGCCCATCGCCTGAACCTCCTTATAGAACTGGTCGATGAGCGCGGTGCCGGGCAGGTTCGACTTGTTGCGGTTGGCCTCGGCGAGGCACAGGCCGAGATCCTTGCGGATCCAGTCGACAGCGAAGCCGAAGGTGAAGTCGCCGGCGATCATCGTCTTCCAGCGGTTCTCCATCTGCCACGAACCGGCGGCGCCCTTGGAGATGACGCCGATCACTTTCTCGATATCAAGGCCGGCGTTGCGGCCGAAATGCAGGCCTTCGGCCAGGCCCTGAACCAGTCCTGCGATGCAGATCTGGTTGACCATCTTGGTCAACTGGCCGGAACCGGCCGGACCCATGAGGCCGACCATGCGCGCGTAGGCGTCGATGACCGGCTTCGCGCGGTCGAGCACGGTCTGCTCGCCACCGACCATGACGGTCAGCACGCCGTTTTCCGCGCCGGCCTGACCGCCTGAGACCGGGGCGTCCAGGAAGTCGAAGCCGAGCTTGCCTGCCTGCGCGGCGAGTTCGCGCGCCACCTCGGCGGAAGCGGTGGTGTTGTCGACGAAGACCGCGCCCTTCGACATTGCGGAGAAGGCGCCGTCCTTGCCCAGGGTCACCGCGCGCAGGTCGTCGTCGTTGCCGACGCAGGAGAAGACGAAGTCCTTGCCCTTTGCTGCCTCCGCCGGTGTTTTCGCCGATGCGCCGCCGTGCTGGGCGACCCATTTTTCCGCCTTGGCGGTCGTGCGGTTGTAGACGGTGACGTCGTGCCCGCCCTTGTTCTTCAGGTGCGCCGCCATCGGGTAGCCCATGACGCCCAGACCGAGAAACGCGACTTTGGCCATGCGGCCCTCCTTGCTGCTTGTTGGCGCCTTAACCCGGAACGGTCAGCGGCGCAGATGGCGGGTGATGATCGCCTCGATCCGGTCGACCGCGATACGCAGCGTCTCCACGATCACGAGATAGATGATAGCGGCCCAGATGTAGGTCTGGAAATCGAAACTGCGCGAGAACGCGCGGCGCGTTTCGCCCATCAGGTCGTAGACCGTGATGATGGCGACGATGGCCGAGCCCTTGATCATCAGGATGATCTCGTTGCCGTACGGCCGAAGCGCGACGATCATCGCCTGCGGCAGGATGATCTTGCGGAAGGTCAGCCATCTGTGCAGGCCGAGCGAGGCCGCGCCCTCCCACTGGCCTTTCGGGACGCTGGCGACGGCGCCGCGCAGGATCTCCGCCTGGTAGGCGGCGGTGTTCAGGGTGAAGGCGAGGATGGCGCAGTACCAGGCCTCGCGGAAGAAGACCCAGAGGCCGACGGCTTCCAGTTGCGGCTTGAACGAGCCGAGGCCGTAGTAGATCAGGAAGGTCTGCGCCAGCAGCGGCGTGCCGCGGAAGAAGTAGACATAGGCGTAGGCCGGCGCGGCGATCAGCGGGTTTTTCGACGTACGCGCCCAGGCGACCGGTGCCGACAGGAGCGCGCCGAGCGCGACGGAGATCACGACGAGCTGGATGGTTACCCACAGTCCTGACAGGTAGTTGGGCGCGTAGCGCGAGACGAGATCGGGGTTCCAGCTCAGGATGAGAAAGGCAGCGAGGCCCATTCCGAGCGCTATCCATACGCCGACCAGCACATGGCCGAGGATGCGGGTGCGCGTCCACGGGCGAACCACCGACGGCGGCGCGTCCTCGACGCTGTGTCCGAAACCGGTGGCATCGACGCTCATCTCGCGTGCTCCATGCGGCCAACGCGGCGCTCGATGGCGTTGAAGGCGAAGGAGGAGATGACGGCGAGCACGAGATAGAGCAGGCACGCGATCCCGTAGAAAAGGAACGCCTCCTTGGTCACGCGGGCGGCGATGCCGGTCTGGCGGACGATGTCGGACAAACCGACGACGGAGACCAGAGCGGTGTCCTTTAGCAGGATCAGCCAGAGATTGCCGAGCCCCGGCAGCGCGATGCGCACGAGTTGCGGCAGCACGACAAGCCGCATGGTCTTCCAGTGCGACAGGCCGATGGCGTAGCCGCCTTCGTACTGGCCGCGCGGAATGGCTCGGAAGGCAGAGAGGAAGACCTCGCTCGCGTAGGAGGAGAACACCACTCCAAGCGCCACCATACCGGCGGCGAAGCTGTTGATCTCGATGCTGGCCGTCGCGCTGAACAGCCGCACGAACTGCTGCAGGGCGATCTGCGCGCCGTAATAGATGATGAACAGCGTCAGCAGCTCGGGCAGGCCGCGGAACAGGGTGGTGTAGATGTTGGCCGCGAGCCGCAGCGACGGCTCTGACGATTGCTTGCCGAGCGCCACGAAGAAACCGATCGCGAGCCCGAGCGGCAAGGTCGCGAGCGCCAGCGTGACCGTGACGACAACGCCCGAGGCGATCTCGTCACCCCAGCCGCCGGCCCCAAAGCTGAGCAGTCCGAGCGTCGATTCCATGCGTCCGCGGCGTTCGGGCTCCGATACAAAAAAGCCGCGGGTGGCTCAGCACCCGCGGCGACGATCATGTCAGAGCACGCGCTCAGCCGCCATAGGCGTCGAACGTGAAGTACTTGTCGTTGATTTCCTTGTACTTCCCGTTGGCACGGATCGCGTCGATGGCGGCGTTGAACTTGGCGGCGAGCTCGGTTTCGCCCTTGCGAATGGCGATGCCGGCGCCGGGACCGTGGATCGCCTCGACCGGCGTGATGGTGCCGATCAGCTTGCAGCAGGCGCCGTCGGGCGAGTTGAGCCAGTCGGTAAGCACGATCACGTCGTCGCTGACGGCGTCGATGCGGCCGTTGACGATGTCGAGCTTGTACTCGTCGGCCGTCGGGTAGAGCTTCACGTCGCTGTCGGTGTAGGTCGCCTCGGCGTAGTTGGAATGGGTGGTCGAGCCCTGCACGCCGATCGACTTGCCGGCGAGGTCTTCCTTGGTGACGCCCTTGATGTCGCTGTCCTTCGGCGCGGCGATGGCCGGCGGCGTGTTGTAGTACTTGTTGGTGAAGTCGACCTGCTGCTTGCGCTCGTCGGTGATCGACATCGAAGCAATGATGGCGTCGAACTTGCCGGCGATGAGGGCCGGGATGATACCGTCCCAGTCCTGCGTGATGAACTCGCACTCGACCTTCATCTCGTCGCAAAGCGCCTTGGCGATATCGATGTCGAAGCCTTCGAGCTTGCCGTCGGACGTCAGGTTGTTGAAGGGCGGGTAGGCTCCTTCGGTGCCGATCCTGAGCTTGGTCTGGGCGCTGGCCGAGCCGATGCCCAGAGCCAGGACGGCGGCGGTCACGGCAAGCAGATTGCGCTTGGAAATAGCCATCTAAGTTCCTCTCGTCTTATTGCCGCGGAGCGGCCTTGCGCGAAGCCATGCCACGGGCGGGCTTCCGGATGGCCAATTCTTCTATCGTTGTTTTCCGCAACGCAACATCCAAGACGCAGATTCTGCTGTCGCTGCGTCAGGCGCCAGCGCGCCGCCTCGCCTCGTCGATGTCTCCGGGTTCGTTCACGTTGAAAAAGGGATCGTCGGGCAGCGCGGGGAAGTCCGCGAAGGCGTTGCCGCGGGCGTTGGCGAAGTCGAGCACGCGGCTTGTCGGCGAGGTATCCAGATAGTCCGCAAGCGCCGGCAGCAGGTCGGCCGACCAAAGGCCGAAGGTCGGGTGAAAGCGTCCTCGGGATGCGGCGATCGCGACATCGCGGTCACCGAGGGCTGTGGCGAGGCGAGGCACGAGGTCTCGCGGCAGGAACGGTGTGTCGGCGGCTGCGGTGGCCACGTGACTGGCGCCCACCTCGGCCGCCCAGCGAAGCCCCGACAGCAGGCCGGACAGCGGTCCGCGCGAGGGGGCGCGGTCCGGCAGAACGGCCAAGCCCGGCGGGAGCAGGGCGGGCTCGCAGTTGGCACTGATGGCGATGCCGTCGACCTGTGGGGCGAGCCGCTCCACCACATGTTCGATCAACGGTTTTCCGGCGAGTTCCAGCAGGAACTTGTCGCCGCCGCCCATGCGCCGCGAGCCACCTCCCGCAAGGACGAGGCCGGCGACGCGCATGGGCTCAGTCCGCGGCCGGCGCGCCTCGCGCCAGCACGAGATTGGCGACCAGCGCCAGGCAGACCGAAATGAACATGACGACGAAGAGCGGCATTGGCGTCGCCGCGCCGGCGATCACGGCGCCGGCGATAAATGCCATGAATGCGCCTGCGCCAACCTGCAGGAAGCCGCCGAGGCCTGAAGCCGAGCCGGCGAGCAGCGGATTGATGCTGACCATGCCGGCGTTCGAGTTCGGCAGGCTCATGCCGTTGCCGACGGCAACGGCCGACGCTGCACCGAAAAGAGTCAGCGCGGAAATACTGCCCAGGAATGTCAGCGCCATGCCTATGCCCATGCCGATGACGGCCAGCAGATTGCCGCTCAGTATCATCCGGTCCATGCCGACGCTGCGCGAGAAGCGACCGGAAAGGAAGTTGCCCAACATGTAGCCGATCGAGATGATGGCGAAGTTGAAGCCGTATTCGGATGGCGACAGGCCGAGCATCTCGCTCGCGACATAAGGGCCGCCGCCGAGAAAGGCGAAGAAGGCGCCGGAACCGAAGCCGGACGTCAGCGAGTAACCCCAGAAGCGCGGCGAACGCAGCAGTTGCGGGTAGGAGCGGAACTGTTGGGTCATGCTGCTGGAGCGACGCAGGTTGGTTTCGCCGACATCGACCCAGGCTACGGTGAAGGCGAACAGGCCGAAGACGGCCATGAAGATGAATGTCGACTCCCAGCCGAAGGCTTCATCGAGGAACCCGCCGATGATGGGGCCGATCATGGGCATCAGCGCCATGCCCATGGTGACGTAGCCGATGCGGCTCGCCGCCTCGTCCGTCGAGGTCACGGTGTCGCGCACGATGGCGCGCGCCAGCACCATGCCGCCAGCGGCGGACGACTGGAACAGGCGGATCACCAGCAGCGACTCGATGGTCGGTGCAAAGATCGAGGCCACCGACATCACGGTGAAGATGAACAGGCAGACCAGCACGAGCGGGCGGCGGCCGAAACGGTCGGAAAGCGGGCCGATGAGCAGTTGCAGAACCGCCGTGGCAAGCAGGTAGCCGGTGACGATCAGCTGCACGAGCCCGTAGTTGGCCTCGAAGTGGCGGGCGATGTTGGGGAGGGACGGAAGGCAGAGATTCATGCCCGCCGGTCCGCACGCCGCCAGCACGAACAGTGTGAGGATGCTCGGCGCCGTCGAGCGCGAAGGCTGGGCGATGGCCATCTAGGAACGCATTCTCGTTAACATGTGAAATACCACATAGATCAGTATCGCCGGATTGCCCATTGCCGACAGACGCGAATTTACGTGCCGTCCGGCGCCATCGGCTCGCGCGAGGTTTCTGCGATGGGCCGCGTACGGCCGCGCACGCGTTCCCGGTAGAGGCTGAACAGCCCGGATCCCACCACCAGCGTCGACCCGGCCAGCATGACAATGTCGGGCACCTCGCCAAGCGCGGCGTAGCCGAGCACGATCGCCCACAGCAGCGCGGTGTAGCGGAACGGCGCCACGAACGACACCTCGCCGATGCGCATGGCGAGGATGATGAAGATGTATCCCGGGATCAGCATCAGGGCGGCCAGCGCCAGACGAAAGGCTTCCTCTCCCGTCATCGGCGACCAGCCACCCATCGGCACGATCAGCAGCCCGCCGCAGGCAGCTACCGCTGCCGCGGTCACGACCGAAGGGACGAGAGTCGGGATGTCCTTGGGAATCTGGCGTGTCGCCAGGTCGCGCACGGCACAGAATGCGACGGAGACCAGCGCCAGCAGTGAGTAGGTGCTGAACCCCTCGAAACCCGGGCGCACGATGACCAGCACACCAACGAAACCGACGAGGATGGCCAGCCAGCGGCGCCAGCCAACGGTTTCGCCGAAGACAAGCGCGGCGCCCATCGTGACCGCGAGCGGCAGCGACTGCAGGACCGCGGAAACGTTGGCAAGCGGCATGTGGGCGAGCGCGGTAAGGAACGCCACCGTGGCGAAGAGTTCGCAGAAAGCGCGCAGCAGCACCAGCGGTTGAAACCAGGAGCGCGGTCCGTGCAGCGCCTTCTGCTGCCAGGCGAGGAGAACGATGAACAGGGTGGCGAAGGCGCCACGTACGAACATCAACTGGCCGGCGTTCATCTCGTCGGTCAGGCTCTTGCTGATTGTATCGTTGATCGTGAACCCGAACATCGAGACCGCCATGAAAGCGGCACCGCGCAGGTTTGGCGACAGCGCCATGGGCCTCGGCTCTTCCTGTTCTTCAAACCGCTGCTTTATGGGCCGTCGAGACTGTTGGCAATTGGTCCAACCAGCGGGTCGTATTTGGCCTTACTGTCGGCGGGGTAGCTCAATATGACGCCGTGGATGATCTCGTCGCCTGCGCCGAACAGGTATTTCTCGTAGTAGACATGCTGGCCGGCAAAGCCTGAAACGACGCCCCAGCGGTCCTCGACGCGCGAATAGGTCAGCTTCGTCGTCTGCTTGCGGCTTTCCACCAGTTCGCCAAAGAAGTCCGCGGGCGCCTGCTCAAGCGCGTTGTAGCTGCCGAACACCGCCAGTTCCGCACCGTCCGGCGACCGCCAGCGCTGCCCGTCGCCATTATCGGGCGGCGGCTGCGGCTGGCTGAACACGGCAGCTGGAAACTTGATGCTCGTGCCGAAGCGCGGGTTCACATAGCTGTCGGCGGCAGCGGGTGCAGCGAGCAGAAGTGCGGGCAGGAAAGCGGCGGCTGCGATGCGCAACTGTCAGCCGCCGGTCACGCTCATATGACGGGAGACGGCCGGGCGCGCGGCGCGCCGGTCGATGACGAAGTCGTGGCCCTTGGGCTTGCGGCCGATGGCGCGGTCGATGGCGTCCGACAGCAGTTCGTTGCCTTCCGAGGCGCGCAGCGGCGCGCGCAGGTCGGCGGCGTCCTCCTGACCCAGGCACATATAGAGCGTGCCCGTGCAGGTGAGGCGCACGCGGTTGCAGCTCTCGCAGAAATTGTGCGTCAGCGGCGTGATGAAGCCCAGCCGGCCGCCGGTTTCGGCGACCTCGACGTAGCGCGCCGGGCCGCCGGTCTTGTAGGGGATATCATTCAAGGTGAACTGCTGCGACAGGTCGCGGCGAACCTGCGACAGCGGCAGGTACTGGTCGGTGCGGTCGATCTCGATCTCGCCGAGCGGCATCGTCTCGATCAGGGTCAGGTCCATGCCGCGACCATGCGCCCAGCGCATCAGCCCAGGAATCTCGTCTTCGTTGAAGTCCTTGAGCGCCACCGCGTTGATCTTGATCTTCAGGCCGGCCGCCTGCGCGGCGTCGAGACCCTGCATGACCTTGTCCAGGTCGCCCCAGCGGGTGATCTTGCGGAATTTCTCCCGATCGAGCGTGTCGACCGAAACGTTGATGCGGCGCACGCCGCAATCCACGAGCTCGGCGGCGTGCTTTGCAAGCTGCGAGCCGTTGGTGGTCAGCGTCAGCTCTTCCAGCGCGCCCGAGGCGAGATGACGCGACAGCTGGCGGATCAGGTGCATCACGTTCTTGCGCACCAGAGGTTCGCCACCGGTGAGCCGCAGCTTGCGCACGCCCTTCTCGATGAACACAGTGCAGAGCCGGTCGAGCTCCTCCAGAGACAGCAGGTCCTTCTTCGGCAGGAACGCCATGTCTTCCGCCATGCAATAGGTGCAGCGGAAGTCGCAGCGGTCGGTCACCGAGACGCGGAGATAAGTGATGGATCTGCCGAAAGGGTCGATCATGCCGTATGCCAATGTCGCGATCTGGGCGACGGAACGCTATATGTCGAGGAAAACAACGACTGTTTCAAGCTCGCAGGCCTGATGCGTCGATAGGCAAAGCCAATGATGGCGATTGAGAAATTCAGTTTGCATTGCGATTTGGGCGTTCGAAGGAGGCATGGATGACCCCACCACGCGAGTTGCGGGTATCAAAGGATCGCAAGCTGCTGACGGTGAGTTTCCCGTCGCACGCGGCGATCGAGCTGGAGGCCGAATTGCTGCGGGTGCTGTCGCCGTCGGCGGAGGTGCAGGGGCATTCGCCCGAACAGCGCGTCACGGTGCCGGGCAAGCGCGAGGTGACCATTGCGCGCGTCGAGCCGGTGGGCAATTACGCGGTGCGGATCGTCTTCTCCGACGGTCACGACAGCGGCATCTTCACCTGGCACTATCTGCACGAACTCGGGCATGAGCACGAAGCGCGCTGGCACGGCTATCTCGACGAACTGGCCGCGAAAGGTCTCAGCCGCGACAGCTAGCGTCATGCGTGCGTCGCCGATTCGTGCTAGCGCGCCGTGACGGGTGCGAGGCGAGGGGACATGAACGGCATCGTAGGCAAGGTCGACACGGTCGAGGAACTGGAGGCGATCTACGGCAAGCCCGGCGAGACGTCGCTGGTCAAGGAACTCGACCGGCTGATTCCGGAATATGCCCGGCTGATCGAGGTATCGCCCTTCGTGGCGCTGGCCACGGCAGGACCGGAGGGGCTGGATTGCTCGCCGCGTGGCGACCTTGCCGGTTTCGTGCGCATCCGCGACGAGAAAACGCTGCTCCTGCCCGATCGTCGCGGTAACAACCGGGCCGACTCGCTCAAGAACATCGTGCGCGACGGACGTGTCGGCATGCTGTTCCTGATTCCCGGTTCCGGCACCACGCTGCGGGTCAACGGCCGCGCCGTCGTCTCGATGGATCCGGCGCTGCGGGCCGAGTTCGAGATGGAAGGTGCATTGCCGCGCACAGTGATCGTGGTGACGATAGATGCGGTCTATTTCCAGTGCGCGCGGGCCATCAAGCGCTCCGAGCTCTGGAACCCGCAGAAGCACGTCGACCCGAAGACGCTGCCGACGCCGGGAAAAATCCTTGGCGTCACCAGCAAGGGCGGTATCGACGGCGCGGCCTATGACAACGAATGGCCGGGACGCGCTGCCAAGTCGATGTGGTAGGCTAGAAAGGCGCGTAAGCCAGCACCGGCAGGTCGTTGGAGGCCGGCAGGTCGTCACCGGATAATGCGGCGACGATCAAGCTCTCCGCCGCCCTCGAGGCCGGCACCAGATGGACCACCTTGAAACCGCGCGCATGCAGGTCGCTGAGGAACGCCGGCAGCATGTCGGCGGTGCGCTTGTGCAGGTCGTGGAACAGGATGATGCCGGAGCCGCGCGCGGACAGGGTCGCCAGAGTGCGGCTGCGCACCTGATCCGGCGAGGAGACGAAATAGTCCTTGGAATCGACGGTCACGCCGATGGGCACCATGCCGTGGGCGGCGAGATGTTTCCGAAGCGCGGCGGTCTCGGCGAGGTAGGGGAAGCGGAACAGGCCGGAGGCGCGGTTTCGCGATGGTCCCAGCGCCGCCTCGACGCTGCGGCGGCCGGCCTCGATCTGGGCAATGGCCGCGTCGAAGCCGATGCCGGCAAGGTTTTTGTGATCCTGCGTGTGGGTGCCGATGGTGTGGCCGCGGGCGGCGACCTCGCGCACCAGTGCCGGGTAGCTGCGGGCCATCTGCCCCACCATCAGGAAGGTCGCCTTGACGCCGGCGCGGTCGAGTGCGGCCAGGATCGCCGGCGTCTTTCCGGGCACCGGGCCGTCATCGAAGGTCAGCACCACCTCGTTCTTTGCCAGTATCAGATCCGACGGGCTGGAAACACGGATCGTGCGCCCGGCAAGGCTGCCGCGCGGGCCGGGAAAGGACATCACGTCGGGCTTGGGCAGGTTCGCGCGTTCGCCGGCGAAGGCCAGCTTCTGCGTCTCCTCTTCCTTGGGTTTGGTCTGGCAGGCGCCGAGCGACAGGCAGGCCACGGCGGCAAGAAGGGCTGGCAGCAAACGCATCGACACACTCGCGCGACAGAACCGAACTGCCGCCAAGCGTGCACGAACATGGTTAATGCCCGGCTAAGGCGAACCCGCCGTTAACCACGAATGTTAAGGGGAGCCTCGTCGTCTTCCTTCAGCGCGTCGGCAATGCGCTGCATCACCGTGCCCATCGCGTCGCACTGCGCGGGCGTCGATTGCGCCATCACGCGGTCGATCAGAGCCGTATAGACCTTCAGCGCCTCCATCAGCACTGCCTCGCCCTTCGGCGTCATGTGGATGCGCATGACCCGCTTGTCGCGTCCGTCCGGCTCGCGGCGCAGGAGGCCCTGCTTCTCGAGCTGCGGCAGCAGCATGGTGATGTTGGAGCGGCCAACGAGCAGCCGGCGGGCCAGATCGTGCTGCGAGGTGCCCGGGTGCCGATACAGGTTCATCAGCAGGTCGAGCTGGACCAGCTTGAGGTCGAGCGGCGCCAGCGCCTTCGAAAGCTCGCGCACGATCGCCTTCTCGGCGCGCACGACCGAAATCCAGTTGCGAAATCGCGGATTGTCCCAGGGAAGCTGTTGCGGTTTGTTCATGCTTGAACTAATATGTTCATCCTTGAACTAATTTTCCAGCACAGCCGACCAGGCGGTCGACCGGGCGCAATCAAAAAGGAGTCGGACTATGCCATCTTTCGGCTTCATGGTCATCCGGAGCCTGTTTACCGTCGCGGAACACCTCGCGCCGCGCGCGACAGGCCGCGCCGCATTCGCCCTGTTCAGCCGCACGCCGCCGCGTAGGCGCATCTCGCCGAAAGAGCGTGCGGCGCTCGACGCAGCCGAACCGGTGATGCGCGAAGCGCGACGGCACTGGCTGAAGAGCGACGGGAGCAGCGTCGCGGCATACGACTTCGCCACCGGACATACGCGGCGCGGGGCTCCGACCGTACTCGTACTGCACGGGTGGGGTTCGCGCGCGGCGCATATGGCGGGGATCATCTGCAGCCTTGATGCGGCGGGCTTCCGCGTCATCGCGCTCGACCTGCCTGGCCATGGCGAATCGGGCGGCAACAGCCTGAACATGGCAATCGCGGTGCGTGCGGTAGCGGAAGCCGCAGCGTGGTTCGGCCCGTTCGACGCGGTAGTCGGCCACTCATTCGGCGGCGCGGTCGCGGCCAACGCAATCGTCGGCTCGATCCGCGGCGTCGACGCAGTGCCGGCAAGACGCCTCGTGATGGTGTCATCGCCAAGTTCAATGCCTAGTCTTTTCAAGGATTTCGGGCGTTTCCTTAATCTCGGGGCAAGAACGCAGACCGCGCTGGCCGACCGTGTCGAGCGGCTGGCCGGGCGACCGCTCGAAGAGTTCGTCGTCGCCAGCCAGCTGGTTGGAGCGAACCTGCCAGTGCTGGTGCTGCACGCGCCGGACGACAAGGAGATTTCCGCGAAGGAGGCCGTCGCGCTGGCCGGGGCAGGCCCGCATGTGAGGCTGGAATGGAAGCCGGGTCTCGGCCACCGCCGCATCCTCGCCGACGGAGGAGTTGCTGCGCGCATCGTGGAATTCGTGACGGTACCGGAGCCGCTGGAAACGCAGGCCGGGGAACCGGTCAGCCTTTCGGCTTCGGTGTGATCTTTTCGACGGGCAGCCCGGCTTCGCGCCAAGCCGCGAAGCCCCCGCCGATGTGGGCTACCGGCGAAAGGCCCATGTCCTGCGCGGTCTTTGTGGCGAGCGCTGAGCGCAGACCGCCGGCACAGTAGAAGACGAACTTCTTGCCACTGGCGAAAACCGGCTTGTGGTAGGGGCTTTCGGGGTCGATCCAGAACTCGAGCATGCCGCGCGTCGCGTGGAACGCACCCGGTATCTTGCCGTCGCGCTCCAGTTCGCGCGGGTCGCGCAGGTCCACGATCACCGTGCCTTCATCGTCGAGAAGCGCCGCCGCCGCGGCGGCGCCGATAGTCTCGATCTCGGCGTTCGCCTCGTCGACGAGCGCCTTGTATCCGTTCTTCATCGCCGGCCGTTAGTGCTGGACGATGACGCGCGAGCCGATCTTCACCTGATTGTAGAGGTGGATCACGTCATCATTGGCCATGCGGATGCAGCCCGACGACATCGCCTGGCCGATTGTCGACGGCTGGTTCGTGCCGTGGATGCGGTAGAGCGTCGAGCCGATATACATGGCGCGCGCGCCGAGCGGGTTGTTCGGCCCGCCCTTCTGGTAAGCGGGCAGAATGCGGCCCTTGGCGCGTTCGCGGGCGCGCATCTGCGCAGGCGGCGTCCAGCCCGGCCACTCGGCCTTGCGCGATATCGTATTGGTGCCAGACCAGGTGAAACCCTGACGGCCGACGCCGACGGCGTACTTGATCGCCCTGCCGTCGCCGAGCGTGTAGTAGAGCCGCCGCTCCGACGTCTTGATGATGATGGTGCCGGCCTTGTGGTTGCCGCCGTAACTCACGGTCTGCCGCGGTATCGGCGAGGCGTTCGAGCGGCGATTTTGATAGGTCGCCCCGCCATAATTGTCATTCGCGGACGGCGCAGGCTCGTCGCTGAACATATACTGGGCCGACGCCTGATAAGCAGTCGCACCCAGCGAAACGGCCAGCGCCGCCGCCCAAACCAGCAGTTTCCTCATAACCAAGCTCTCCCGATTCCGCTGCGGAATGAGATTGGCGAATTGGCTCCCTGTCAACGTCAAATCAATGTGATACGCGCCGCCGGCGGACGACGTTCAACCGAGATTCAACTCCTTGAAAAAGTCGTTGCCCTTGTCGTCGATAACGACGAAAGCGGGGAAATCCTCGACCTCGATGCGCCATACGGCCTCCATGCCGAGTTCGGGATATTCCAGCACCTCGACCTTGCGGATGCAGTCCTGCGCCAGCCGCGCCGCGGGACCTCCGATGGAGCCCAGATAGAAGCCGCCGTGCTTGGCGCAGGCCTCGCGGACCTGACGCGAGCGGTTGCCCTTGGCGAGCATGACCATCGAGCCGCCGAAGGACTGGAACTGGTCGACATAGGAATCCATGCGGCCGGCGGTGGTCGGGCCGAACGAGCCGGACGCGAACCCGGCAGGGGTCTTGGCCGGCCCGGCATAATAGACCGGGTGGTTCTTCAGATAGTCGGGCATACCTTCGCCGCGCTCCAGCCGCTCGCGGATCTTGGCGTGGGCGAGGTCGCGCGCGACGATAATGGTCCCGGTCAGCGATAGGCGTGTCTTGATCGGGTGTCTGGTCAGCTCGGCCAGGATGTCCGGCATGGGCCTGTTCAGGTCGATCTTGACGACGCCGGCGGACAGCTTCGCCTCGTCGATCTCGGGCATGAAGCGCGCGGGGTTCGTTTCCAGCGCCTCGACGAAAACGCCGTCCCTGGTGACCTTGCCGAGCGCCTGACGGTCGGCCGAGCAGGAGACGCCGAGTCCGATCGGCAGCGAGGCGCCGTGGCGGGGCAGGCGGATGACGCGCACGTCGTGGCAAAAATACTTGCCGCCGAACTGGGCGCCGACACCGAGCGACTGCGTCATCGCGTGGATGGCCGCCTCCATCTCCAAATCGCGGAAGGGATGCGCATCCTCGCCGCCGCTGGTCGGCAAGCCGTCGAGATAGCGGGTAGAGGCAAGTTTTACCGTCTTCAACGTGGACTCGGCCGACGTCCCGCCGATCACGATGGCAAGATGATAGGGCGGGCAGGCGGCGGTGCCGAGCGTGAGGATTTTCTCCTTCAGGAACTCCAGCATGCGGTCGCGGGTCAGCAGCGACGGGGTGCCCTGGTAGAGGAAGGTCTTGTTGGCCGAGCCGCCGCCCTTGGCGACGAACAGGAATTTGTAGGCGTCCTCGCCCTCTTCGTAGATGTCGATCTGCGCCGGCAGGTTGTTCCTGGTGTTCTTCTCCTCGAACATCGAGATCGGCGCGAGCTGTGAATAGCGCAGGTTGCGCTTCTCGTAGGCGTCCAGCACGCCGCGTCCAAGCGCTGCTTCGTCGCCGCCCTCGGTCCAGACGCGCCGGCCTTTCTTGCCCATGATGATGGCCGTGCCGGTGTCCTGGCACATCGGCAGCACGCCGCCGGCGGCGATGTTGGCGTTCTTGAGCAGGTCGTAGGCGACGAAGCGGTCGTTGTCGGTCGCCTCGGGATCGTCGAGGATGGCCGCGAGTTGCCTAAGATGGCCCGGCCGCAGCAGGTGGTTTATATCGCTGAACGCGGTTTCCGACAGCAGGCGGAGCGCTTCGGTGTCCACCGCAAGCACCTCCTGTCCGCGGAAAATGTCGACCCCGACCAGCTCGCCAGTCAGTTTCCGGTACGGCGTGGCGTCGCCCGCGAACGTATAGGTGTCGGTGATCTGCGGGTGGACGGTCATGGCGATTTTCCGTGGGTTTGAACCTGCGTGCCGCTCCCTTAGCGGCAAAGGCCCGTATCGCCAATGGCCGCACTTGCGCGCTGTGCGGAGCTGGCATCTTATGCGCCCGCTTCCGTCGGCCGGCGGCGCCAGCAAGGGACGAGCGCATGACCTCGGTGGACGACGTCGTCCTCAATTTCAGCCCGGGCAGCCTGCAGCTTCTGAACGCGATCCTCGCGGTCGTCATGTTCGGTGTGGCGCTGGATCTCTCGGTCGAGGATTTCCGGCGGCTGCTCGACCGGCCGCGCGCGCTGTTCTTCGGCTTCGTCTCGCAGTTCGTGTTCCTGCCGGCAGCGACCTTCGTCCTGGTGCTGCTGATCGAGCCGGCGCCCAGCATGGCGGTGGGCATGATCCTCGTGGCGGCCTGTCCGGGCGGCAATGTCTCCAATTTCATCACCCACCGCGCGCGCGGCAACGTGGCGCTGTCGGTCAGCCTCACGGCCGTCTCGACGGTCTGCGCCGTGATCATGACTCCCTTCAATCTCGCCTTCTGGGCGAGCCTGTACGAGCCGGTGCAGCCGCTGCTTGCCGCGACCAGCCTGTCGCCCTGGGACATGGCGTTCACCGTCGCCATCCTGCTTGTGGTGCCGCTGATCCTGGGCATGCTGGTGGCGGCTCGCTTGCCGGCGCTGGCCGCGAGGCTTCGCGGTCCCATGAAGCCGCTCTCGATGCTGATCCTGGCGCTGTTCATCGTCGGCGCGCTCGCCGCCAATTTCCAGCATTTCCTCAACTATGTCGGCCTCGTCGCCAGCCTCGTCTTCGTCCACAACGGGGTGGCCCTGCTCGGCGGCTACCTGCTGCCGCTCGCTGGCGGGCTGCCGGAGGAAGACCGGCGCGCCGTCTCGATCGAGACCGGCATCCAGAATTCCGGGCTCGGCCTGGTGCTGATCTTCAATTTCTTCGGCGGGCTCGGCGGCATGGCCATCGTCGCCGCCTGGTGGGGCGTTTGGCACATCGTGGCGGGGCTGGCGCTGGCCTGGTGGTTTGCGCGCCGCCCGCCGCCCGTCGCCGACGCGCGCCCCACGGGCTAGCTTTCACAAGCGTGTCAGATCGGCAACGGCGGCGGCTCTTCGGGGTCGCGCTGCTTAACTTGCGCCGCAATGCAGTCTAGACTGCGGTCAGCGCAAATCGGGCGCGCGGGTCGAGGTGCCCTCGCGCCAGGGGGAAGGGCGATCCGGCGGGCGCCCAGCAGAGGTGCAGGATGACGTTATTTTCGCGACGCGCGGCGGCCCTTCCGGTGTTTGCCGCCGCGCTCTGTGGCTCGCTGCCCGTTGGTGACGCCTCGGCCCAATATCTCTTCGAGCGCCTTTTCAATGAGGACAGGCAGCAGCGCCAGATGGAGCCGGCGGCTCCGGTTGCGCCTCCGCCCGCACCGAAGGTCGCCGCACCTCAGTATTATACCTACAAGGTCGACGCGCTGGTGCGCGTCGATTTCGGCGCCATCGCCGCCGTGCCCGCGCGACCGTCCGGCGGTCGTGCAGCGACGCACAGCGTGACGCTGGCCAGCGCCCAGCCCGGGCCAAACGTTGTGACACTGAGCGACGCGGCGCCGGCCGACCCGGCTCGCGATGCCTTCGTGGCGGCCATCAGCGGGCTCGCGGGCACCGAACTGTTCGCCGAGAAGGACATCGCAGAGGCGCTGGTGGCGTACTATCGAACCAGCCCCGGTTTCATCTGGAGTTCGGGCGGGGCGGCAAACCATCGCGCCCAAGCCGCTCAGGAGGTCCTGGGCGAGGCAGCCAAGCACGGTCTGGTTGCCGATGACTATGCGGTGGCGCCGCTGGCCGGGCCGGAGGACGCGGCCCGATTCGAGATGGCGATGTCGGCGCGCGTGCTGCGCTACGTGCGCGACGCAACGCGCGGCCGCATCGATCCGAACCGGCTCTCCGGTTACCACGATTTCGCGCCCAAGCCGGTCGACTATGCGCACGCGCTGGAGGTGCTTTCCGACGCCTTCGCAGTGCGGACCTATCTTGAAGGCTTCCACCCCCAGACGCCGGAATATGCGGCGCTGGTGAAGGAACTGGCCTCCTTGCGGGCGAGCCAGGAGAACGCCATCGTGGTCGATCCGAAGCTGGTGCTGAAGCCCGGCGAGTCGAGCCCCGATTTTCCCAAGATACTGCAACTGATCCAGCGGGATGCTGATTCGGCGTTTCTTGCGGAGCACGGACCGACGATCGTGCTGGCCGGCGGCAGCGAGCTCTATTCGGACGACCTGGTGCCGGTCATCAAGGCGGCGCAGGCGGCCAGGGGTCTGACCGCCGACGGGGTCATCGGCCCGCGTACGGTGGCGGCGATTGCCGGCGACTCAAAGGCCGACCGCGTCTCGAAGGTCGAGGTGGCCATGGAGCAGATGCGCTGGCTGCCACAGAAGCTGGCATCGCGGCACGTGTTCATCAACGTGCCTGAGTTCCGCGCCACCTATGTCGAAGACGGCGCCGACAAGCTGACAATGCGTACGGTGGTGGGGACGCCGCGCACGCAGACCTTCTTCTTCCAGGACGAGATCGAATATGTCGAATTCCACCCGTACTGGGGTATTCCGCGCTCGATCCTCGTCAACAAGTATCTGCCGAAACTCTACGAGGATCCGTCATATCTGGACCGCATCGGCTATGAGGTAACGGATGGGCGCGGCCAGCGCGTAAGTTCCTCGTCGATCGCCTGGACGTCCTACGGCGCGAACATTCCGTTCGACGTGCGCCAGCCGCCGGGACCGAAGAACTCGCTCGGGGAAATGAAGATCATGTTCCCCAACAAGCATGCCATCTACATGCATGACACGCCCGAGAAGCACCTGTTCGCGAAGGACAGCCGCGCCTATTCGAATGGCTGCGTGCGCTTGCAGGATCCGCGCGCCATGGCGGCCGCAGTGCTCGGCTGGTCCCGCGAGCAGGTCGAGCAGCGGCTCAAGGGCGAGCACGGCCAGGTCGATCTCGCGGCGAAAGTGCCGGTCTACGTGGTCTATTTCACGGCATGGCCGAAAGCCGATGGAACGGTCAACTATAGCCCAGACGTCTATGGCCGGGACGAATTCGTGCTGAAGGCCATGGCCAGGACGGCCGAGGTGCGCGAACCGGCGGCCTGAGGCTGTTTGAAACGCAGACCTTGTTGCAGCCCGGCCTCGTGCCGGGCTGATTCGTTTCGCATCTCGCAAACATGACAGTCCAAATCTTTGGAACCGTATCGATCTCGACGAGTTCTTGAGGGCAGGGACATCCAAGCCCCACATCAGCAGAACTGGAGAACGAGATGAAGAATCTGTTTGTGATTTCGACCCTTTCGCTTGCCCTCATGTCCGGTGCCGCGCTGGCGCAGACTGCGCCGGTGGTGAGCGGAGGCGTTGGCTCTTCGGGTTCCGTCGAGACGCAGCCCGCTGCGCCGAATCCGACTGCCGAGCAGGTCGGACAGGCGATCAACAATGCCGCCAACGACGTTGGCCAGGCGGTGGGTGATGCGGCCAACGCTGTCGGCCAGGCGCTGAGCGAATCGGCTGAGGCCAAGGGCAACCCCGAGACCAGCGGGCAGAACGAGGGTCGCGACGACATCAAGACCGCCGCGATCTCCGCCGACTCGCAGCTGTCCGTCACGCTGAAGTCGTTCGGCACCGACGCCAACGCCTTCTTCGCCGACGAAAGCCGCGTGACGCTGGCTTCCGAACCCGAGTTCGCCGCGGCGTTCGGCCAGCTTTCGCCGGAGCGCCAGATGGAACTGCGCAACGCCTGCGCCGAGCCGGGCAGCGGTACGCTTGAGGCAGACTTCTGCGCCTCGGTGATGGCCATGTAGGTCAAACTGCAGGCGCTTGCTTCGCCTGCAGTGATCGGAGCCGCCGTCCCTGGACGGCGGCTCTTTTGCTGTCCGCGCACGTGCGGCGCTCATTTCAAAGTTGCTCAAATTGCGATGGAACCGTTCGCCGGCACAGTTGTTATCGGCGCGGTAGGGACCTGATTTTCTCAGCAACAACGGAGACTTACGATGAACAAGATGCTCGTCATCTCGACCCTTTCGCTTGCGCTGCTCTCGGGCTCGGCGCTGGCGCAGGTCACGATCGGGACCGATGCCAATGGCGGCGTCAGCGTAGGTGTGACCGGCCCCAATGGGGGCTCTGTGTCAGTCGGCGCCAATGCCGGGCTCAATGGCGGCGCTTCGGCGGGAGACGGATCGGGCTCGCTGAACGGTGCTGCCTCGGGCGGGCTCAGCGTTTCGGCAACGGGTGCGAACGGCAACAGCGTCGGCGTGAACACGGGTACAGAGATCGGTGTCGCCGCATCCGGTTCTGATGGCACCGGCGCGGTGAACGCCACCGGCTCGACGGATGTCGGTGTCGCAGCATCCGGCGATGGCGGCTCGATCAACGCGGGCGGCACCAGCAATGTCGGTGTTGCGGCCACCACGGGGGAGGGCGCTGGCGGCGTTACCGTCAATGGCGGAACCAACGCGACGGCGACGGCGGCGACGCAAAACGATTCGGGCGACGTGGATGGCGCGACCACCGCTTCGATAGAGGGCTCGTCGGGGCTCGGCGTCGCGCTGCAAGCGCTGGGTGATGGTGGTGCCCGCTTCTTCGCGGACGAGGCGCGCACGGAAGTCGTCGAGCAGCAGCAGTTCGCGGCTGCCTTCCAGTCGCTGTCGATCGACCAGCAGGCCCAGCTGCGGCAGGCTTGTCAGCAGGATGGCACCAGCGGCGCCGCGTCGGCTCGTTTCTGCGAAGTCCTGACCGGCCTCTGAGGCCACCTGTCACATCCAATCGACGCCGTCTCGCGTGCGGGGCGGCGTCTGCCTGCGCGGTGGCGGAATCGATTGCGGCGCGGTTGCTGCGACAGGGCTGCGACAAGCCTTGACTCGGGAATCCGAACCGCCTAATTGACCGCCCACGCCGGGCGGCAGCGCCTGTCCGGAAAT